>NZ_JCAFVJ010000008.1:0-201098 GCF_059372295.1 Stenotrophomonas sp. YJH_SMC_33 | reverse complement strand
GTGGCGACGAGCAACGGCTTTGACTGATGTGGAGGTCTTGCAGGCCTCTTTGGCGACCTGCAGTTTGAAACGAGCGTCGTATCTGTGCATGTATTCCTCGGGGTTGGATCTGGCGTCCAACTCCCGGGGGTCACTTCAGGACGGGTTTACGGCGTCCCCCGCCAACCCACCCTGGCCCGCCCCCCCTCGCAACTCGCGACCGCCGACCAACTGCTGTTGCTGTTGCTGTTGCTGTTGCTTCAAAAGCCTGCCGCAGGCAGCACCGCAGCCGCCGCTGCAAGGAAACCTGAATACGTTCCGACACCGCACCTCAATCCCCCGCCCCAGCGGCCGATAACGGGGTTGTCACCGCTTGTCCCGCCGTGACCGGCTCGGCGCCGCCCGCCCGTTTCGACCTGGTCCTGCTCGATGAATCTCCTGCATCGCTGGCAACACTACTTCAGCAATCTCTCCGTCCGGCGCAAGCTCAACCTGCTGACGCTGCTCATCGCGCTCGGCGTGATCGCGCTCTCGGTGATCGCCGCCCGCATGCAGTACCTGGACCTCACCGAGACCCGCAAGACCGCGCTGAAGACCCAGGTCGAACTCAGCTACGGCATCCTTCAGCACTACCACCGTCTGGCCGGCACCGGCGAACTCAGCGAGGACGCCGCGAAGAGCGCCGCGTTGCAGGCCCTGGAAGTGATGCGCGCCGAGAACGATACGTACTACTTCAACATCTACGACACCGGCTACCGCCTGCTGATGCACCCGTTCCGCAAGGACCTGGTCGGCAAGGACATGAAGGACTTCCGCACCGACGACGGCGTGCGCATCTATTACGACCAGGTCGAAGCGGCCAAGGCCGGCGGTGGCTTCGTCAACTATCGATGGGCCAAGCCGGGCAGCAAGGGCGAGGTCGAGAAAGTCGCCTACGCCGGCCTGTTCGCGCCGTGGAACTGGGTGGTCAGCAGCGGCGTCTACATGGACGACGTGCAGCGGCAGGCGCTGGTGTTCACCGCCATCATGGCGATCTCCGGTGGTGTACTGGTGCTGATCGTGCTGGCCCTGAGCTGGGTCATCGGCAACCGTATCGCGCGCCCGCTGAAGCAGGCTACCGCCGTCGCCGAAGGCATCGCCAACGGCAAGCTGGACAGCCATATCGGCCCACAGCCGCACGACGAGCCCGGCCGCCTGCTGGAGGCGATGTCCGGCATGCAGCAGCAGCTGCACGCAGTAATCAACGGCCAGCGCGAAATGGCCCGCCGCCACGATGGCGGCGAACTGAGCTACCGCATCGACGCCAGTGCGTTCCCCGGTGAGTATGGGCTGATGGTGCAGGAGACCAACGCCCTGGTCGGCAGCCACGTGCAGACCCTGCACGATGTGCTGGATGTGGTGCAGCAGTACGCGGTCGGCGACCTCAGCCGCGACATCGCGCGCTACCCAGGCGAGAAGGCCGCAATGACCACCACCGTCGACACGGTCAAGGCCAACCTCGGCCGCATCAATGCCGAGATCAAGCAGCTGGCCAGTGCCGCCGCCGCGGGCGACTTCAGCCGCCGTGGCGACGCGCAGCGCTTCGATCACGATTTCCGCCTCATGCTGGAAAACCTCAACGCGATGATGGCGGTCAGCGATGACAACCTCGGCAAGCTCTCGCAGCTGCTGTCGGCCATCGCCGAAGGTGACCTGACCGCGCGCATGCACGGCGACTACCAGGGCGTGTTCGCACGGATGCGCGACGATGCCAACACCACCGTCGCACAGCTGACCCAGATCGTCGGCCAGATCCAGGCCAGCGCTTCGAGCATCACGCTCGCCGCCGGCGAGATCGCCTCCGGCAACAGTGATCTGTCACGCCGCACCGAGCAGCAGGCCGCCAACCTGGAAGAAACCGCAGCCTCGATGGAGGAACTGACCTCCACCGTGCGCCAGAATGCCGAACACGCCCGCCAGGCCAACCAGCTCGCCATCGGCGCGCAGTCTGTTGCCTCCCAGGGCGGCAGCGTGGTCGGCCAAGTGGTCAGTACCATGTCCGCCATCGAGGCCTCGTCGAAAAAGATCGCCGAGATCATCTCGGTGATCGACGGCATCGCGTTCCAGACCAACATCCTGGCGCTGAACGCTGCCGTGGAAGCCGCGCGTGCCGGTGAACAGGGTCGCGGCTTCGCCGTGGTCGCCAGCGAAGTGCGTACCCTCGCCCAGCGTTCGGCCGCTGCGGCCAAGGAGATCAAGGGCCTGATCGACGATTCGGTCGGCAAGGTCACCGAAGGCTCCAGCCTGGTGCACCAGGCCGGCAGCACGATGGGCGAGATCGTCGCCTCGGTGCAGCGCGTGACCGACATCATGGCCGAGATCTCTGCCGCTTCGCAGGAGCAGAGCGCCGGCATCGAGCAGGTCAACCAGACCGTGGTGCAGATGGACGAAACCACTCAGCAGAACGCTGCGCTGGTGGAGGAAGCCACCGCCGCCGCGCGTGCGATGGAAGACCAGGCCGCGCAGCTGGCCGATGCCGTGGCGATCTTCCGCCTCGACAACCAGGTCTCCGCCGCAGTGAAGGCTGTCGCCGAACGCGTGGAATCGGCGTGCATCACCACCGTGGCACGTCCGCAGCCGACCGGAACGCCCGCGCCGGTACGTCGCAGCAGCAACGCCCGCACCTTCGCCGCCAGCGACAGCGACTGGCAGGAATTCTGAGACCCACCCGCAGCGGCTTCGGCCGCCGCCTCTGCCGATGGACACGTCCCCCGTGCAAAGTCCTACTCCCATCGTCACCGGCCCGCGCGAATTCGAGTTCGCCGACCGTGATTTCCGCCGCGTCTGCGACCTGATCTACCAGCGCGTGGGCATCGCCCTCGCTCCGGCCAAGCGCGACATGGTCTATGGCCGCCTGTCGCGCCGCCTGCGCACGCTGGGCATGCGCAGCTTCCAGCAGTATCTGGACCATCTGGAGCAGGAAGATGGTGACGAGTGGCAGGCGTTCACCAACGCCCTGACCACCAACCTGACCTCGTTCTTCCGCGAACCGCATCACTTCGACAAGCTGCGCGAGGAGCTGCAGCAGCGCTCCAGCCGCACGCCGCTGCTGTTGTGGTCGTGCGCAGCGTCCACCGGCGAAGAACCCTATTCAATGGCGATTACCGCCTGTGAGGCCTTCGGTACGCTGAAGCCGCCGGTGCGCATCATCGCCACCGACGTCGACACCCAGGTGCTGGCCACCGCCGGCCGAGGTGTCTACAACATCGACCGTGTGACCAACCTCGACCCGGACCTGCGCCGGCGCTACTTCCAGCGCGGCAGCGGCCCCAACGAGGGCCAGTGCCGCGTGCTGCCGGCACTGCGCGAGCTGATCGAGTTCCGCCCACTGAACCTGCTTGCCCCGCGCTACGACGTCGGCGGCCCGTTCGATGCGTTGTTCTGCCGCAACGTGATGATCTACTTCGACAAGCCAACCCAGCGCGCGATCCTCGGCCGGCTGGTACAGCACCTGGCCGATGACGGCCTGCTTTACACCGGACACTCGGAGAACTACCTGCACGCCGCCGACCTGATCCAGCCCTGTGGCCGCACCCTGTACCGCCGCGCGGCAAAGGCCGGTGCATGAACGCCTCGCTGCGTACCGACGATGTGATGCGCTACCAGGATGCGCGCTTCCAGACCATTGCCGCCAAGCTGCTGCCGACCCAGTACCTGGTGGTGGACGACACCACCGCGCTGACCACCACGCTGGGTTCCTGCGTGGCGGCCTGCCTGCGGGACCCGGTACTGAAGATCGGTGGCATGAACCATTTCCTGCTGCCCGAGGGCAATGCCGGCGACGGCGCGCCCGCGCGTTACGGCAGCTACGCGATGGAACTGCTGATCAACGACATGCTCAAGCGCGGCGCCCACCGCAAGCGCATCGAGGCCAAGGTGTTCGGCGGCGCCAACGTGCTCAAGGGATTCACCAGCAATCCGGTCGGTACCCGTAACGCCGAGTTCGTGCGCCAGTACCTGCAGGCCGAGCATATCCCGATCATCGCCGAGGACCTGTGCGGCATCCATCCGCGCAAGATCTGGTTCTTCGCCGATACCGGCCGCGTGGTGGTGCAGCGCCTGCCGCATGCCCACGAAGCCGAAGTGGCTGCCACCGAATCTGCCGTGCGTGCACGTCTGTCCAAGGCCCCGGTGACCGGCGGCGTGGAGTTGTTCGAATGACCCTGACCGGCAACGCCCCCTGCCGGGTCCTGATCGTCGACGACTCTGCCGTCGTGCGGCAGATGCTCACGGAAATCCTGTCCAGCGACCCGGCCATCGACGTGGTCGGCACCGCCGCAGATCCGCTGCTGGCGCGTGAGAAGATCAAGCGCCTGGCCCCGGACGTGATCACGCTTGACGTGGAAATGCCGCGCATGGACGGCCTGGCGTTCCTGGAAAACCTGATGCGGCTGCACCCGCTGCCGGTGGTGATGATTTCTTCGCTGACCGAACGCGGCGCCGACACCACGCTGCAGGCGCTGGCACTGGGCGCGGTGGACTTCGTCTCCAAGCCCAAGCTGGACGTCGCACGCGGCCTGCAGGGCTACGCCGACGAAATCATCGCCAAGGTGAAGATGGCGGCGCGCTCGCGGGTGCGACCGCTGGTGCGCGCGGCCGCCCCGAAGCTCACGCTGGACGCAGCGCCGGCAACGCGTGCTGCCTCGCCGCAGTTCCGTACCACCGACCGCCTGATCGCGATCGGCTCGTCAGCCGGTGGCACCGAAGCGCTGCGCGTGGTGCTGGAAGGCATGCCTGCCGACGCGCCCGCCGTGGTGATGACCCAGCACCTGCCGGCCAGCTTCAGCAGCGCCTTCGCCGAACGCCTGGACCGCCACTCGGCCATGGCTGTGCGCGAGGCCAGCGACGGCGAAGCGGTGCTGCCCGGCCATGCCTACCTGCCACCCGGCGGCAAGCACCTGCGCATCATCCGTGACGGTGCACGCTGGCGCTGCCGCGTCGACGACGGCCCAGCGGTGAACCGGCACAAGCCGGCGGTGGACGTGCTGTTCCGCTCGGTCGCGCAGAGCGCGGGTGGCAATGCCATCGGGGCCATCCTCACCGGCATGGGTGACGACGGCGCACGCGGCCTGCTGGAAATGCGCCAGGCCGGCGCGCCGACACTGGTGCAGGACGAGGCCACCAGCGTGGTCTGGGGCATGCCCGGTGCAGCGTTCAAACTCGGCGCCGCTGAGGAACAGGTGCCACTGGAACGGATTGCCGAGCGGCTGCTGGCGCTCGCTCGCGGCTGATAGCGCGCCCCGGCTCAAGGACTCCGCGGGCAGTAGATCCACGCCATGCGTGGATGACTTTGTAGAGTCGAGCCGCGCTCGACTCATCGCGCATCGCACGAACAGCAGCCAAGCATGGACTCGGCGCTACAGGCCATCAGGCAACAAGAAAAGGTGCCGGTTTTCATCGGGGTTCTTCGTTTCAACGCGTTACCCGCATGTGTGCTTTGATAGCGGTATTGCACAAGGAATGCTGCACATGATCAAAGGCATATGGAAGGCCGCCCTGGCGGCCGTACTGCTTTCATTGCCACTGGCACCCGCCAGCGCCAGTGGCGATCTGTTCTACTTCGAGGCCAAGCAGGGTGATGTGTTCTTCATGCTGATGCTGGTGGGTCGCGAAGATCCCGGCGCGGTAAGCGTCAGCTGGAAAGGCCCGTCTATCCCGCCGTACCCCAACGTGCATCGCCGCTACTACATCGAATTCAACCGTGCAAAGCGCCAGGCCTACGTGCGTCCACTTGACCGTGATGGACTGCCTTGGTTCGAGATGGATGTCTCCGGTAAGAGCGGCAACGTGCTGATCGGCGGCCGTCGGCTGGAAGGCAGCGCAGACTGGACCGTGCAGTAGCGCCGGAAGCCTGAGCGTTGCGTTGTTTCCAACACGCCCAGATTTTCCATTTGGATCGCACCAGGCTCCAGCCATACCAGGCAGTCAATGGTCCGACTATTGGCTGGGACGAGGATGCAGACGCCCCAGAACGGTCCCGTCGAGCTTGATCAGCTCCAAGGTCTGATCTGTCTTCAACGTCTCAAACAGACCATCCGGTCGAGAATGAATCGATAGAAATCCCTGTTCGAACAGCGTCGTTTCTGTGTCCGGGTCAAGAAAATTAACCGTAATATCACCGGCACTGTTTCGCTCACGCACTGAAACCAGGCCTTTCGAAACATTCACGTAGCCGTAGCGGGGCGCCAGCCTCCACCGCCCCGACTCATCCAGAAGACCCCAACGGCCACGTAGTGAGAGCGCATAGACTCTTGTTCCATCCGCCAAAAAATCCGGCAAGGGATCATGCAGCGTGAAATCAGCCACCGCATTGCCACGCAGATCGAGTATGTGATACCCGGGGTCATATCCCGGCCGTTCGAATGCCGCGACCAGATTCGGACCCAATGGTCTTATTCGACGGTAGCGAGGAGGAATCAGCCAAGCACCCGTAGCATCTATTACACGCCATCCTCCATCGGCTTGGGCCAACAGCAGTTGGTCATCCAGCCCTTCCGCGGTTTGAAAAGGCGCAAGTCGGTAGTACAGGGAAGACGAGATGCTGCCATCTTCCAGCATCATGAAACGCACCCCCGCTTCGCCGGGCTTTTGATACTCGACGATCCTGCGGTTCAACGGATGCAGGCCTGCAGCGCGTTGCAGGGAGCGCAGCGACCCATCCAGGCCTACAACGTATTCATCATCTTCCGAACTGAAGATTACATACCCCACTCGTCCAGCGAACTCATCTGTCTTCATACAGTGGCCTGCAGGCGTCGGAAACATCAAACCCGCGCGCGTGAAATGCAGGCACTGGCCGTCTTCGGCTACCGCAGAAAGCAGGTACCCACCCCGACCAAACTTGAACCGATATCGACCCATGGGCGCCACTTGCACCCCGTGGGGATCCAGCACCGTGTCGTTCCCGCCCTGGGTGGCGAGCGCGAAACCCGAACTGTTGAAGGTCATCTGATCGTAGTCCTGGCGCCCTATGCCTGCCAGTGATCGATCAACCAGGCCAAAGTGGACACCATCGCGCGAAGCGATGGCCACTTCCCCCTCATGACCCACGGGACCAAAGCTACCAAAGACACTGAAAACGGGACCGGACCTGCCCTTTGCGTCAAGGAAGTGGGTCGTGCAGCGCCGCTTTTCACTGTTGCAGAGTTCTACAGCCGGGTTTCCTGCCCAGGACGCCGAGCGCAGGAGATCGATCTCGCCTTTCTCCTCAAACCGACGCACCAATCGGCCTCGTGCATTGAAGAAGTCGATTCGCGTGTACGCCTTGGGCGGGCTCCGCAGCAATACCTTGGCTTCGATCATCCCGTTGCCATGTACCTCAATCGAGTCGTAATGCGCTTCAAGGACGATACGCCCTTCTGAATTCACGACGCCCCTGTTCTCCCCCCTTTCGAAGACCGCCACCCCATTTTTGAAGGGGCGGAGGTATTGCATTCCCCGATGCTCGACCAGTTGCCGGCCCGTGCCATCCAGCACCACGCAGCGGCCCTCATGACAGAGGCCGTGGCGTGCAGTCCTGTCGAAACGTGGCGGCGGCTCGGTGGGCTGTAGCATTGCAGGCGCCGACGTTGCCCCTGCCGATGGCGCAATGGTCAGAAGTGCAGAGGCCAGCAGAATGCCCAAAGCCTGGGTGGTGACGGTGCGGCGATGGGTAGGACTGGGAGGCAGCAGGAATGAGCGGCGCATCTTGCGCAGGACCGAAATTGTGGGCATCCACGGTAGGCGCGATGCATCTCTACTGAAATGCAACTTCTACGAAAGTGGCCCGTCCACAAAAAACCCCCGGTTCTCACCGGGGGTTCTTCCTTTCAACGGGATGCCGGCCAGCGGCCGGCACTACCGCATCAGGCAGCGACCGTCTTGGCCACGTCCTGATATTCCTCGATCTGGTCGAAGTTCATGTAGCGGTAGATCTCCGCACCATTGGCGTTGATCACGCCGATGTCCGCCATGTACTCCTCCTTGGTCGGGATGCGGCCCAGGCGCGAGCAGATCGCGGCCAGCTCCGCCGAACCCAGGTACACGTTGGTGTTGCGGCCCAGGCGGTTCGGGAAGTTGCGGGTCGAGGTCGACATCGCGGTGGAACCCTCGCGGATCTGCGCCTGGTTGCCCATGCACAGCGAGCAGCCCGGCATTTCCATGCGTGCGCCGGTAGCGCCGAAGGTGCCGTACACGCCTTCCTTGGTCAGCTCCGAGGCGTCCATCTTGGTCGGCGGGGCCACCCACAGGCGGGTCGGCAGGTCACGCTTGCCTTCCAGCAGCTTGGCCGCGGCGCGGAAGTGCCCGATGTTGGTCATGCACGAACCGATGAACACTTCGTCGATCTTGGCACCGGCTACCTCGGACAGGGTCTTCACGTCGTCCGGGTCATTCGGGCAGGCCACGATCGGCTCGTGGATGTCGGCCAGGTCGATCTCGATGACGGCGGCGTACTCGGCGTCGGCATCCGGCTCCAGCAGCTGCGGGTTGGCCAGCCAGGCTTCCATCTTCTCGATGCGACGCTGCAGCGAACGCGGATCCTGGTAACCCTCGGCAATCATCCACTTCAGCAGGGTGATGTTGCTGGTCAGGTACTCGATGATCGGTTCCTTGTTCAGGCGCACCGAGCAACCGGCCGCCGAACGCTCGGCCGAGGCGTCGGACAGTTCGAACGCCTGTTCGACCTTCAGCTCCGGCAGGCCTTCGATTTCCAGGATGCGGCCGGAGAAGATGTTCTTCTTGCCGGCCTTGGCCACGGTCAGCAGGCCCGACTTGATCGCGTACAGCGGGATCGCGTTGACCAGGTCACGCAGGGTCACGCCCGGCTGCATCTTGCCCTTGAAGCGCACCAGCACCGACTCCGGCATGTCCAGCGGCATCACGCCGGTGGCCGCAGCGAAGGCGACCAGGCCCGAACCGGCTGGGAACGAAATGCCCACCGGGAAACGGGTGTGCGAGTCACCACCGGTACCGACGGTGTCCGGCAGCAGCATGCGGTTGAGCCAGCTGTGGATCACGCCGTCGCCCGGGCGCAGCGAGACGCCGCCACGGGTGGAGATGAACTCCGGCAGGGTGTGGTGGGTCTTCACGTCCACCGGCTTCGGGTAGGCGGCGGTGTGGCAGAACGACTGCATCACCAGGTCGGCCGAGAAGCCCAGGCAGGCCAGGTCCTTCAGCTCGTCACGGGTCATCGGGCCGGTGGTGTCCTGCGAGCCGACCGAGGTCATCTTCGGTTCGCAGTACGTGCCCGGGCGCATGCCCTGGCCTTCCGGCAGGCCACAGGCACGGCCGACCATCTTCTGCGCCAGCGAGAAGCCCTTGCCGGTATCGGCCGGCTGCACCGGCAGGCGGAACAGGTCGGTCGGGGCCAGGCCCAGCGCTTCGCGCGCCTTGCCGGTCAGGCCACGGCCGATGATCAGCGGGATGCGGCCACCGGCACGCACTTCGTCGAACAGCACGTCGGACTTGACCTGGAATTCGGCGATCACCTCGCCGTTCTTCAGCGCCTTGCCTTCGTACGGGCGCAGCTCGATGACGTCGCCGTGCTCCATCTTCGACACGTCCAGCTCGATCGGCAGCGCACCGGCATCTTCCATCGTGTTGTAGAAGATCGGCGCGATCTTGCCGCCCAGGCACACGCCACCGGCACGCTTGTTCGGGATGTACGGAATGTCATCGCCGGTCCACCACAGCACGCTGTTGGTGGCCGACTTGCGCGAGGAGCCGGTACCGACCACGTCGCCGACGTAGGCGACCAGGTGGCCCTTGTCCTTCAGGTCGAGGATCTGCTGGATCGGGCCGCGCTTGCCGTCTTCTTCCGGGGTGAACGGCGCGTCGTCGCGCTTGTTCTTCAGCATCGCCAGGGCGTGCATCGGGATGTCCGGGCGGGTGGTCGCGTCCGGCGCCGGCGACAGGTCGTCGGTGTTGGTCTCGCCCGGCACCTTGAACACGGTGACGGTCAGGCTCTGCGGCACTTCCGGATTGCTGGTGAACCACTCGGCCTCGGCCCAGCTCTGCAGCACGGCCTGGGCGTTGGCGTTGCCGGCCTTGGCCTTTTCCTGCACGTCATGGAACGCATCGAACACCAGCAGGGTCTTCTTCAGGCCGTTGGCGGCGATGGTGCCGACGCTGGCGTCGTCCAGCAGCTGCACCAGCGGGGCGACGTTGTAACCGCCGAGCATGGTGCCCAGCAGTTCGGTTGCGCGCTCGCGGCTGATCAGCGGGTTCTGCTCGCTGCCCAGCGCGATCGCCGCCAGGTACGAGGCCTTGACCTTGGCTGCGTCATCGACGCCGGCCGGCACGCGGTGGGTCAGCAGGTCGAGCAGGAACTCGGCCTCGCCCTGCGGCGGGTTCTTCAGCAGTTCGATGACATCGGCCGTCTGCTGCGCGCTCAGCGGCAGCGGCGGGATGCCAAGCGCAGCGCGCTCGGCGACGTGGTGGCGGTAGGCTTCCAACATGACAACTCCCGGGTAATGCGTAGGTTGAAAAATCAAAAGTGGGCTCAGGCGTGCGGCACGATCAGCTTCAGGCCCTTGAAGTAGTCGCGGTAAAACGTGTCGTTCCAGGTGATCAGGCCATCGCACTGCAGCAGTGCGTGGGCGCCGACCATGAATTCGTCCAGGCTGCGGCGGCTGCCGCCACGCTGGCGATGGCGGCGGTGCATCTCGCCGGCGCGCAGCGCCGACTTGGCTTCCATCGGGTTGAAGTGCACGCCCATTTCTTCCAGCGCTTCGAGCACCTCGGCGCCGCCGCGCAGCGATGCGCAGACCTCGGCCAGGGTCGCGCCGCAGACCACCACACGGCCACCCACCAGGCTCTGCCGGAGGATGGCCTCCACGGCATCGGCCTGCGGACCATTGCTGAGCAGCTCGACCAGCACCGGTGAATCGACGGCGATCATCACGGCTTATTCCTCGTCACGCACCGCGCGTACCGCTGCGTCGGAGGATTCGAAGCCGTCCAGCGCGAACTTGCCGCGCGCCCGTGAAATGGCATCGTCAACACTCTTGCGCAGGATGATGCGGCTGCCGTCCAGCTCGACCTTCAGCAGCGTGCCCTTGGTCAGGCCGAGGGCATCACGCACCGCCTTGGGCAGGGTGATCTGTCCGCGTTCTGCAACAGTGGCTTCCATCGGTAGGCCCTCCAGAGTATGCACAAATTATACATACTTCCTTGGGCATACTTCCACCCTGAACAGGACCGGCACCCCGCCAGCCCTTGCCTCGCAAAGGATCGGTCACAAACGTGACATACGCCATACAACCTCCCCTGTAGTCTGGGACCGATGCCGCAGGCCGAACCCGGCCCGGGTGAATCCATTCAGTTTCGGGTTCATACTGGAACTTCCGGGGCCAACAGGCCACCGGCGACCGCAAGCAGGTCCGCCCATGCGCGGGCCACTGCAAGCCATCCGCAAGAAGGAGTTACCCCGCATGAGCGATTCGTTCTCCACCCGCAGCCAGCTGAACGTCGGCGGCAAGACCTACGACTACTTCAGCCTGCCCACGCTGGGCCAGCGCTTCGATATCTCCCACCTGCCCTACTCGATGAAGATCCTGCTGGAGAACCTGCTCCGGCACGAGGATGGCGGCATCACCGTCGGCAAGGACCACATCGAAGCCGTGGCCCGCTGGAATCCGGCGGCCGAGCCGGACACCGAAATCGCGTTCATGCCCGCACGCGTGGTCCTGCAGGACTTCACCGGCGTGCCCTGCGTGGTCGACCTGGCCGCGATGCGCGACGCCGTCGTCAAGCTCGGCGGCAAGCCGGAGCAGATCAACCCGCAGATTCCCTCCGAGCTGGTCATCGACCACTCGGTGCAGGTCGACGTGTTCGGCAAGCCCGACGCGCTGGACCTCAACGGCAAGATCGAGTTCCAGCGCAACCAGGAACGCTACGGCTTCCTGCGCTGGGGCCAGAAGGCCTTCGACAACTTCAAGGTGGTGCCGCCCAACACCGGCATCGTGCACCAGGTGAATCTGGAAAACCTGGCTCGCGTGGTGATGACCGCAGAGAAGGATGGCAAGGCCGTGGCCTACCCGGATACCGTGTTCGGTACCGACAGCCACACCACCATGATCAACGGCATCGGCGTGCTGGGCTGGGGCGTGGGCGGCATCGAAGCGGAGGCGGCCATGCTCGGCCAGCCGTCGTCGATGCTGATCCCGCAGGTGGTCGGCTTCAAGCTGACCGGCAAGCTGCCCGAGGGCGCCACCGCCACCGACCTGGTGCTGACCGTTACCCAGATGCTGCGCAAGCTGGGCGTGGTCGGCAAGTTCGTCGAGTTCTACGGTGATGGCCTGCAGCACCTGCCGCTGGCCGACCGCGCCACCATCGGCAACATGGCCCCGGAATACGGCGCCACCTGCGGCATCTTCCCGATCGACGCCGAATCGCTGAACTACCTGCGCCTGTCCGGCCGAAGCGAAGAGCAGATCAACCTTGTCGAGGCCTATGCCAAAGCGCAAGGACTGTGGCACGAACCGGGCAGCCCGCATGCCCAGTACAGCACCACGCTGGAACTGGATATGGGCACGGTGAAGCCGTCGCTGGCCGGCCCGAAGCGTCCTCAGGACCGCGTCCTGCTCGAAGACGTGCAGAAGAACTACCGCGAAGCGCTGGTCGGCCTGACCGCCAACCGTGACAAGCGCAGCGAGGACGTTGCCACCTTCGTCAACGAAGGCGGTGGCGCCGCGGTCGGCAACGAGCAGCTGGCCAAGGGCTTCGCCGACATCGAGATCGAAGGCCGCAAGGTGCGGCTGAAGGACGGCGCGGTGGTCATCGCCGCCATCACCTCGTGCACCAACACCTCCAACCCGGCGGTGATGATCGGTGCCGGCCTGCTGGCCCGCAATGCGGCCGCCAAGGGCCTGAACCGCCAGCCGTGGGTGAAGACCTCGCTCGGGCCGGGCTCGCGCGTGGTCACCGACTACCTGGAAAAGGCCGGCGTGCTGAAGGAGCTGGAGAAGATCGGCTTCTACGTGGTCGGCTACGGCTGCACCACCTGCATCGGCAACTCCGGCCCGCTGCCGACCGAGGTCAGCGCCGGCATCGCCGCCGGCGATCTTGTGGTCACCTCGGTGCTGTCGGGCAACCGCAACTTCGAGGGCCGCGTGCACCCCGAAGTGAAGATGAACTACCTGGCCAGTCCGCCGCTGGTGGTGGCCTACGCCATCGCCGGCACCACCGACATCGACCTGACCACCCAGCCGCTCGGTACCGGCAGCGATGGCCAGCCGGTGTTCCTGCGTGACATCTGGCCGAGCAACAAGGAAATCGGCGATGTCATCGCCGCGACCATCGGCCCGGAGATGTTCAAGCAGAACTACGCCGACGTGTTCAAGGGTGACACCCGCTGGAACACCATCGCCTCGCCAGACGGCAACCTGTACGAGTGGAGCGATGCCTCCACCTACATCAAGAACCCGCCGTACTTCGATGGCATGACCATGCAGACCGGCAGCATCGACGACGTGCATGGTGCACGCGTGATGGGCCTGTTCGGCGATTCGATCACCACCGACCACATCTCCCCGGCCGGCAACATCAAGAAGGACTCGCCGGCAGGCCGCTTCCTGCAGGAGCGCGGCGTGCAGCCGGCCGACTTCAACAGTTACGGCAGCCGCCGCGGCAACGATGACGTGATGGTCCGCGGCACCTTCGCCAACATCCGCATCAAGAACCTGATGTTCGGTGGCGAGGAAGGCGGCAACACCCTGTACTACCCGGCCGGCGGCGGTCAGCCGGAGAAGCTGGCGATCTACGATGCGGCCATGAAGTACAAGGCAGAAAAGGTGCCGCTGGTGGTGCTGGCCGGCAAGGAATACGGCACCGGCTCGTCGCGCGACTGGGCGGCCAAGGGCACCCTGCTGTTGGGAGTGAAGGCGGTCATCGCCGAGAGCTTCGAGCGCATCCACCGTTCCAACCTGGTCGGCATGGGCGTGCTGCCGCTGCAGTTCCGCAACGGCGAGAATGCGCAGAGCCTGGGTCTGGACGGGTCGGAAGTGATCGACATCACCGGCCTGCAGGACGGTGCCAGCAAGCGCGCCACGGTCACCGCGACCAAGGCCGATGGCACGAAGAAGACCTTCGAGGTGTCGGTGATGCTGCTGACCCCGAAGGAAGTCGAGTACTTCCGTCACGGTGGCCTGCTGCAGTACGTGCTGCGCCAGCTGGCCAGCAAGTAACGGAAAAGGGCCGGATCCGCACGGATCCGCCCCTTTCCGTTTGCGATGCACCCCCCTGTAGAGCCGAGCCTGCGCTCGGCTGCTTCTGCGCCGACAGCAGCCGAGCATGGGCTCGGCTCTACAGAAGCACTCAGCGGCGCGGTGCGTCCGGGTCGGTGCGCAGCGCCTTCAGCAGGCCCCACATGTAGAACGCCAGGGTGAACGAGAACGGCAGGCCGCACAGCACCACCGCCGTCTGCATTGCGCTGAAATTGCCGGCCAGGAGCAGCCCGACGCTGGCCACGGTGATACCGACGGCCCAGAACACGCGCAGCCAGATCGGCGCGTCATGCCCATCTTCCACGCCATCGTCAACACGACGGGTGCACAGGTTGGCGATCATCAGCGTGCCCGAATCGACCGGGGTCAGGAACAGCACGAAACCAATCACCACCGCAGCACCGGCCACGTACGGCGCCCCGGGCAGGTATTCCAGCAGCTTGAACAGCGTCATCGCCGCATCGTGCTGGGCCACGTCGCCCAGGATCGCCTGGCCATGGTTGAGGACCAGGTCGATGGCGGTGTTGCCGAAGATCGACAGCCACGCCAGGGTGAAACCGAGCGGGATGAGAAGCACGCCCATGACAACTTCACGGATGGTGCGTCCCCGCGAGATGCGCGCCACGAAAAGGCCGACGAACGGCGCCCAGGCGATCCACCAGGCCCAGTAGAACAGCGTCCACGAGCCCATCCACTCACGCCCCTTCGGGTCGTTGAGGTACATGTCGAAACTCTTGCGCACGAACGCACCGAGGTAATCGCCGGTGTTCTGGATCAAGCCATCGAACAGGTGCAGGGTCGGGCCGGTGACCAGCACGAACAGCAGCAGGCCGCACAGCAGGCGCACATTGAGGTTGGAGAGCCAGGCAATGCCCTTTTCCACGCCTGCAACCACGCCGATGGTGGCCACCACCATCATCACCAGCACGATCGCCACCAGCACCTGCGGCGTATCCGGGATGTGGAACAGGTAGACCAGGCCGGACTGCACCACCAGCGCGCCGATGCCGAGGTTGGTCACCATCGAGATCAGCGTGGCCAGGATGCCGAAGCCATCCACCATGTCGCCGATGCGGCCATGGATGCGCTCACCGAAGATCGGGTACAGCGCCGAGCGCAGCGCCAGCGGCAGGTCGCGGCGGTAGGCGAAGTAGCCCAGTGCCACACCGACCAGCGCATACAGCGCCCAGCCGTGCAGGCCCCAGTGCAGGAAGGTCAGCACCATCGCCTCGCGGCCGGCGGCCACGGTGCCGCCGGGCTGCCCGGGCGGATTGAGGAAGTGGTCCAGCGGCTCGTAGGCGCCGTAGTACAGCAGCGCGATGCCGATGCCGGCCGAGAACAGCATCGAGACCCAGGCGACGTAGCCGAAGGCCGGTGATTCCTCGTTGTGGCCCAGGCGGATGCGGCCATACGGCGAGAGCGCCAGCCACAGCACGAAGCCCAGGCACAGCACGATCAGCAGCATGTACCACCAGCCAAACGCCGCCGAAACCTCGGCCTGCGCCCATTGCAGCCAGTGCTCGCTGCCTTCGGGATAGAGAACGGTGAGCAGCCCGAGGATGCCGATCGACACCGAGGAGCTGAAGAACACAAAACGGTTCAAGCGCAGGGGCGAACGCTTGGGATGAGCCAGGGAAGACATGGGGTCGTCTCATCAAGTCCGAGGGAGCACATGGGCGGGGCCGGACCGGTAAACCGGGCCCATGGCGTGGGGCGCGAGCGCATCCTAGGGTTTATTGATTGAACGTTCAATCAATAAAAAGCATAATGGCGGGCAGCCCGATCCTTCGGGTCGCAAACCGTGGAGAGACAATGCCGAAGAAAGGCGTGGAACCGGTACGGCGCGAGCAGCTGATCCGGGCCACTTTCCAGACCATCGACGAGATCGGCATGGCCGATGCGACCGTCGCCACCATCGCGAAGAAGGCAGGGTTGTCCAGCGGCATCGTCGCCCACTACTTTGGCGACAAGGACGGCCTGCTCAATGCTGCAATGCGGCAGATCCTGCGCGAGTTGAAGGACGCCGTCGCCCGCTACCGCGCCGACGCCAGCGACGACCCGCGCGAGCAGCTGCGCGCCATCGTCGATGGCAACTTCGACGACAGCCAGATCAACGGCACCGCCATGCGCGTCTGGCTCACCTTCTGGGCCGCCAGCATGCACCAGCCGGAACTGGCCCGGCTGCAGCGCGCCAACGACCAGCGCCTGTTCTCCAACCTCTGCCACCAGTTCAACCGCCTGCTGCCCCACCCGCAGGCCCGCCTGGCCGCCCGCGGCCTGGCCGCGATGATTGATGGCCTGTGGCTGCGCGGCAGCCTGGTCGGCGGCCAGTTCAATGCCGAGAAGTCCCGGCGCATCGCTTACGGCTACATCGACTTCCAGTTGCAGGCTGTCGCGCTATAAGCGCTTCAGCACCCGCCCCCTTCCAAGGAGTACGCCCCATGACCACCCTGCCCGTCCAACAGCTCTACATCCACGGCCAGCGCGTCGATGCCACCAGCGGCAAGACCTTCAAGACCGTCAACCCGGCCACCGGTGAGGTGATCGCCGAGGTGCAGGTCGCCAGCCAGGCCGACGTCGAGCGTGCCGTGCAGAGCGCGTCCGAAGGCCAGAAGGTGTGGGCGGCGATGACGGCCATGGAGCGCTCGCGCATCCTGCGCCGCGCCGTCGAGCTCCTGCGCGAGCGCAACGACGAACTGGCCCAGCTGGAGACTCTGGACACCGGCAAGGCGCTGGCCGAAACCACCACCGTGGACATCGTCACCGGTGCCGACGTGGTCGAGTACTACGCCGGCCTGGCCACCGCCATCGAGGGCATCCAGCTGCCGCTGCGCGAATCGAGCTTCTTCTACACCCGTCGCGAGCCGCTGGGCGTGGTCGCCGGCATCGGCGCCTGGAACTACCCGATCCAGATCGCCATGTGGAAGTCGGCCCCGGCCTTGGCAGCCGGCAACGCGATGGTGTTCAAGCCCTCCGAAGTGACCCCGTTGACCGCGATCCGCCTGGCCGAGATCTACACCGAAGCCGGTGTGCCGGCCGGCGTGTTCAACGTCGTGCAGGGCCCGGGCCGCGAGATCGGCCAGTGGCTGACCGAGCACCCGGTGATCGAGAAGATCTCCTTCACCGGCGGCGTCGCCACTGGCAAGAAGGTCATGGCCAGCGCCGCGTCCTCGTCGCTGAAGGAAGTGACCATGGAGCTGGGCGGCAAGTCGCCGCTGGTGATCTGCGATGACGCCGATCTGGACCGCGCGGCCGACATCGCGGTAATGGCCAACTTCTTCAGTTCCGGCCAGGTCTGCACCAACGGCACCCGCGTGTTCGTGCCGCGCGGCATGCTGGCCGCATTCGAGGCCGCCGTGGTCGAGCGCGTCAAGCGCATCCGCATCGGCGACCCGATGGACGCCGAGACCAACTTCGGCCCGCTGACCAGCTTCCCGCACATGGAAAACGTGCTGCGCTACATCGAGAGCGGCAAGGCCGAGGGCGCCCGCCTGCTGACGGGTGGCGGCCGTGCCACCGAAGGTGCGCTGGCCCAAGGTGCCTACGTGCTGCCGACCGTGTTCTCCGACTGCCGCGATGACATGACGATTGTCCGGGAAGAGATCTTCGGGCCGGTGATGAGCATCCTGGCCTACGACGACGAGGACGAAGTGGTGCGCCGCGCCAACGACACCACCTTCGGCCTGGCCGCGGGCGTGGTCAGCAAGGACATCAGCCGCGCGCACCGCATCATCCACCGCCTGGAAGCCGGCATCTGCTGGATCAACACCTGGGGTGAATCGCCGGCCGAAATGCCGGTCGGTGGCTACAAGGAATCGGGCGTCGGCCGTGAGAACGGCATCTCCACCCTCGGCCACTACACCCGCATCAAGTCGGTGCAGGTCGAGCTGGGCGACTACGCCAGCGTGTTCTGACCGGCGCGCCGCAAGCGCGCACCCTCGTCCGGCCACCGCGCCGATCCGACATTCCGCCGCGACGCCTGCATGCAGCGCGCCGCGGCCTGCAGGAGACACCCATGAGCACCCATAACGAGTACGACTACATCATCATCGGCGCAGGCTCGGCCGGCAACGTGCTGGCCACCCGCCTCACCGAAGATGCCGATGTCAGCGTGCTGCTGCTGGAAGCCGGTGGCCCGGACTACCGGTTCGACTTCCGTACCCAGATGCCGGCGGCGCTTGCCTTCCCGCTGCAGGGCAAGCGCTACAACTGGGCGTACAAGACCGATCCGGAGCCCTTCATGAACAACCGTCGCATGGACTGCGGACGCGGCAAGGGCCTGGGCGGCTCGTCGCTGATCAACGGCATGTGCTACATCCGCGGCAACGCGATGGACTATGACAACTGGGCCAGCATGCCGGGCCTGGAGGATTGGACCTACCTGGACTGCCTGCCGTATTTCCGCAAGGCCGAAACCCGCGACATCGGACCCAATGACTACCACGGTGGCGATGGCCCGCTGCGCGTGACCACGCCCAAGGCCGGCAACAACGAACTGTTCGCTGCGATGGTCGAGGCCGGCGTGCAGGCCGGCTACCCTCGCACCGACGACCTCAACGGCTACCAGCAGGAAGGCTTCGGCCCGATGGACCGCACGGTGACCCCGAAGGGCCGTCGTTCCAGCACCGCCCGCGGCTACCTGGACCTGGCCAGGCCGCGCCCGAACCTGACCATCGTCACCCACGCGCTGACCGACCGCATCCTGTTCTCGGGCAAGCGTGCGGTGGGCGTGCAGTGGCTGCACAACGACCAGCCACAGCGTGCCACCGCCCGCCGTGAGGTGCTGCTGTGCGGCGGCGCCATCGCCTCGCCGCAGATCCTGCAGCGCTCGGGCGTGGGCCCGGCCGACCTGCTGCGCAGCCTGGACATCGACCTGGTACACCACCTGCCGGGCGTCGGCGCCAACCTGCAGGACCACCTTGAGATGTACCTGCAGTACGAGTGCAAGAAGCCGGTCTCGCTGGCCCCGGCGCTGAAGCTGTACAACCAGCCGGCGATCGGTGCCGAGTGGCTGTTCCTGGGCACCGGCATCGGCGCCAGCAACCAGTTCGAGGCCGGCGGCTTCATCCGCAGCGACGCCGAATTCGACTGGCCGAACCTGCAGTACCACTTCCTGCCGGTGGCGATCAATTACAACGGCTCCAACCCGATCAAGGCGCACAGCTTCCAGATGCACGTCGGTTCGATGCGCTCGCCCAGCCGCGGCCGCATCCACGTGCGTTCGAAGGATCCGCGCGAACATCCGAGCATCCTGTTCAACTACATGTCGCACGAGCAGGACTGGCGTGAGTTCCGCGCGGCGATCCGCATCACCCGCGAGATCTTCGCGCAGCCGGCGCTGGCACCGTACAGCGGCCGCGAGATCTCGCCGGGCAGCGCGCTGCAGACCGACGCGCAGATCGACGCATTCGTGCGCGAGCATGCCGAGACCGCCTACCACCCGTCGTGCTCGAACAAGATGGGCCATGCCGATGACCCGATGGCGGTGGTCGACGGCCAAGGCCGCGTGCACGGGCTGGAAGGCCTGCGCATCGTCGATGCCTCGATCATGCCGCAGGTGGTGACCGGCAACCTCAACGCGCCGACCATCATGATGGCCGAGAAGCTGGCCGACGTGATCCGCGGCCGCACCCCGCTGGCCCGCAGCACCGCGCCGTATTACAAGTCCAACGGTGCACCGGTGCGCAAGCAGGGCTGAGCCAGCCGCACACCGTGAAACACCCACCGGGCATGGCCCGGCGCTACCAGGCGCGTCCTGCCTTCGGTAGCGCCGGGCCATGCCCGGCGCCGTTTGACGCGTTCGCACAATGCGCCACGCAAACCCCTCTTCGCGTTTTCCCTACGGCGGGGTATGCTGCAATGAACGGCCATTGTCGATACGCTCGGGGCCGAACCTAATACATCACGATTCCTGGAGGGGGAATATGAGTCTGGATCGTCCCTGGCTGCAGAGCTATCCGAAAGGCGTTCCCGCCGAAATCGACGTCAACGAGTTCCATTCGGTAGCTTCGGTCTTCGACGCTTCCGTCGCGAAATTCCGCGACCGTCCCGCCTACTCCAGCTTCGGCAAGGTCCTCACCTATGGTGAGACAGACGCGCTGGTCACCCAGTTCGCCGCCTACCTGCTGGGTGAGCTCAAGCTCAAGAAGGGTGACCGCGTCGCCCTGATGATGCCCAACTGCCTGCAGTACCCGGTGGCCACCTTCGGCGTGCTGCGCGCAGGCCTCACCGTGGTCAACGTCAACCCGCTGTACACCGCCCGCGAGCTGAAGCACCAGCTGGTCGACGCCGGCGTCAGTGCGCTGGTGGTGGTCGACAACTTCGGCGACACCGTCGAACAGGTCATCGCCGATACGCCGGTCAAGCACGTGGTCACCACCGGCCTGGGCGACCTGCTCGGCGCCAAGGGCGCGATCGTCAACTTCGTACTGAAGTACGTCAAGAAGATGGTGCCCAACTACCACATCAAGGGCGCCGTCCGCTTCAGGCAGGCGCTCAAGCTGGGCAGCCGCCACGCGCTTCCGCCTGTCGAGATCGACCACGACGACATCGCCTTCCTGCAGTACACCGGCGGTACCACCGGCGTGGCCAAGGGCGCGATGCTGACCAACCGCAACCTGATCGCCAACATGCAGCAGGCGTCGGCATGGCTGTCCACTTCAGGCATCGAGCCGGGCAAGGAAGTGATCATCACGGCCCTGCCGCTGTACCACATCTTCGCGTTGACCGCGAACGGCCTGGTCTTCATGAAATTCGGTGGCTGCAACCACCTGATCACCAACCCGCGCGACATGAAGGGCTTCGTCAAGGAGCTCAAGGGTACCCGCTTCACCGCCATCACCGGTGTCAACACGCTGTTCAACGGCCTGCTCAACACCCCCGGCTTCGACGAGATCGACTTCTCCTCGGTCAAGTTCACCCTCGGCGGCGGCATGGCGGTACAACGTGCCGTGGCCGAACGCTGGAAGAAGGTCACCGGCGTGACCCTGGTCGAAGCCTATGGCCTGACCGAGACCTCGCCGGCAGCCTGCATCAATCCGCTCACCCTGCCCGAGTACAACGGCGCCATCGGCCTGCCGATCCCGTCCACCGATGCCTGCATCAAGGACGACAACGGCAACATCCTGGCGCTGGGCGAAGTGGGTGAACTGTGCATCAGGGGCCCGCAGGTGATGAAGGGCTACTGGCAGCGCCCGGAGGAAACCGCTACGGCCATTGACGCCGACGGCTGGCTGCACACCGGCGACATGGCGAAGATGGACGAACAGGGCTTCTTCTACATCGTCGACCGCAAGAAGGACATGATCCTGGTGTCCGGCTTCAACGTGTACCCGAACGAGGTCGAGGACGTCATCGCGATGATGCCCGGCGTGTTGGAAGTGGCTGCGGTCGGTGTCCCGGACGAGAAGTCCGGCGAGGTCGTGAAGGTCGTGATTGTGAAGAAGGACCCGAACCTGACCGCGGAAATGGTCAAGGAACATGCCCGGGCCAACCTGACCGGTTACAAGCACCCCA
Organism: Stenotrophomonas sp. YJH_SMC_33; assembly: GCF_059372295.1. Taxonomy (NCBI): domain Bacteria; kingdom Pseudomonadati; phylum Pseudomonadota; class Gammaproteobacteria; order Lysobacterales; family Lysobacteraceae; genus Stenotrophomonas; species Stenotrophomonas sp. YJH_SMC_33. The sequence goes on along the minus strand of NZ_JCAFVJ010000008.1, from coordinate 179,361 downwards.
GAATCGTAGAATTCCGAAAGGAGCTGCCGAAGACCAACGTCGGCAAGATTCTCCGTCGCGAGCTGCGTGATACGCCCGCCCAGTAAGGGTTTCCGGGCAGCACGACAGTACAGGGGACCCCGCCGGAGACGGCGGGGTCTTTTTATTGCCGGAACATGGCCGGCCCGGCGCTTGCGGGCGGTTCACGACGGGTGCATAGAATCAGTCGCCGCCGCATGTTCAGCTCGCCCCCTCACTCCTCTCCGTCCGCTCTGCGGTTGGCCGGACGGTCACACGGAGAACTCCCATGTCTGCAGTACGCCCCATCATTACCCGTCCCTCGCAGCACCCTACCCTGCGTATCACCGAAGAACCCGAGCGGGACGTTTACTGGATCCATATGCACGCCAACCTGGTCAACCAGCCAGGCCGGCCGTGCTTCGCCTCGCGCCTGGTCGATGACATCGTCGACTACCAGCGCGAACTGGGCGATCGCCTCAGCGCCTCGCACGCTCTGTCACCCCATGTCGTACTTGCCTCGGACAGCGACGTGTTCAATCTGGGCGGCGATCTCGAACTGTTCTGCCGCCTGATCCGCGAGGGCGACCGCGCCCGCCTGCTCGACTATGCCCAGCGCTGCGTGCGCGGCGTGCATGCCTTCCATGCCGGCCTGGGCACCCGTGCCCACAGCATCGCCCTGGTCCAGGGCAATGCACTGGGGGGCGGCTTCGAGGCCGCACTGAGCTGCCACACCATCGTCGCCGAGGAAGGCGTGTTGATGGGCCTGCCGGAGGTGCTGTTCGACCTGTTCCCCGGCATGGGCGCCTACTCCTTCCTGTGCCAGCGGATCAGTCCGCGGCTGGCGGAGAAGATCATGCTGGAAGGCAACCTCTACACCGCCAGCCAGCTGAAGGAAATGGGCCTGGTCGACATCGTGGTGCCGGTGGGCGAAGGTGTTGCCGCAGTCGAACAGGTGATCAAGGAAAGCCGACGCATCCCGCACGCCTGGGCGGCGATGCGTGAGGTCAACGAGATCGCCACCATGGTGCCGCTGCATGAAATGATGCGGATCACCGAGATCTGGGTAGACACTGCGATGCAGCTCGGCGAGAAGTCCCTGCGCACCATGGACCGGCTGGTACGGGCGCAGGCCCGACGCAATGGCGACCCGGCCTGATCGTCTGGCGGGTCAGGACGGGCTGCGCTCGCTGTCGTCGCGGTGCGGTGCCCCCGCACTACGGGCAGCCAACGCATTCCTGCCGTTGCGCAGAGCGGTCGCCAGGCTGCTGAGGCGGGCGCTCCATTCGCCCTTCAGCTGCCAGTCCGCCATGCGCATGAGTTCGCCACTGGAGGCGGCAACCTGGACAAGCCCCAGGTTGCTTGCCACGCCGCGCAGCGCGTGGGCGTGCTCGCGGAAATCCTCCCAGGCCTGGCGCTCGCCGCAGCCCTGCAGCTGGCCCATGCTCGCGTCGACGTCCGCCAGGCATTGGTCGATGAACTTGCGTTCGAAGCCATCGCCCATGCCCAGCGACGCCAGCTCGTCCAGCACCGCGGTATCGAGCACGCCATCGCCGACCGGCAATGCAGGCACCGACTGGATGCCGGGCTCGGCGCGGGTGTTGGCGGCGACATCGGCCAGCACTTCCAGCAGGCGGGTGGCCACCACGGGCTTGGCAAGGAAGGCGCGGGCGCCGGCCTGCTCACAACGCAGGATGGACTCGGGGGTGACGTCTGCGCTCAGCACCATGACCGGAACGTAAGGCATGCCGCTGGCCTGCATCACCCGCAACTGCTTGAGCAGATCCAGTCCGCTCATGCCGGGCATGTGCAGGTCGACGATCGCTGCGTCGTAACTGGCCTGCTCCAACGCATCGAGCACTTCGGCGCCGCCGTTGACGCAGGTGACCTTGTGGCCGGCCTTCTCCAGCAGCCGCTGCAGCACCATGCGGTTGGCCTCGTGATCGTCGGCCACCAGGACCCGCAGGCTGCGCACCCGTGCACGATGGCGCAGGAAGGGGTTGGAAAACGCGATGACATTGCCGGCTTCAGCCACCTCGGACGGAACCGCCGGGGCTGATGCGGTCTCTGCGACGTCCAGCGTGATCTCGACCCAGAACACGCTGCCGCGCGGGCTGTTCGGCGCATAGCCGACCTGCCCGCCCATCGACTCGACCAGGCCCTTGGCAATGGCCGTGCCCAGGCCGGTGCCCTCATGGCGACGGGCCAGGCCGACATCCCCCTGCTCGAAGGCATTGAACAGGCGCCCACGCAGCGCCACCGGCACGCCGATGCCGGTATCGACGATCTCGAATCGCAGGCGCATCCGTTGGCTGTCCGGCGCGTCCGGGCTCGACACGCGCAGATGCACGTAGCCGCTGTCGGTGAACTTGACCGCGTTGCCCATCAGGTTCAGCAGGATCTGCTGCAGATGCCCGGCATCACCCAGCAGGCGCGGCGGCACGTTGTCGTCCACCTGCACGCGATAGTCCAGCGACTTGGAACGGGTCTGCGGGGTCAGGATCAGGTTGATCGCCTGCAGCACGTCGGCCAGTGCGAACTCGTGCGACTCCACGCGCACCTTGCCGGCTTCGATCGCGGAGATGTCCAGCACCTCTTCCACCAGCGCCAGCAGGCTGCGGGTCGAGGCCTGGATGGTGTTCAGGCACTCGCGCTGTTCGTCGTCCAGGCGGGTGGTGGCCAGTACTTCGGTCATGCCCGCCAGCCCGTTCAGCGGCGTGCGGAACTCATGGCTCATGTTGGCCAGGAAGCGGCTCTTGGCTTCGTTGGCCTGGCGCGCCTCGGCCACCGCCCGGGTCAAGGCATGCAACAGCGAATCGAAGTACAGCGGAATCGCGCCCAGGCCCAGCAGCAGGCCCCAGCCCAGATAGTCGTGGCTGCGCCAGTAGGGCGACAGCATCACCGTGCACAGGAACGCCAGGCAGCCCATGGCCGTGGCCACGCGCAGGTAGGTGCTGCCGTAGCGCATGCCGTTGCCGATCGTGACCCACAGCATCACCGCATACAGCGGTGCGGCCGGCTCGCCCTGGATCGTCATGATCCAGGCCATGCAGGTGTAGTCGGTCAGCATGCCGATCACCCGGCGCACATGCGACACGCCCGGATTGACCAGGATCGCGGCCAGCAGGCCTGCGGAAATGGTCAGCTCGAAGGCGAGGATCAGCCACGTCGCAGTCAGCGCCTCACCGCCACCGCTCAGCGAGCGCCAGCCGAGATAGCTGATGAACAGCGCCGTGATGATGATGCGGATCAGGTTCTGCGCGTGCTCGCTGTCCTCGCGCCCGGACAGGCGCTGCTTGAAGCGGGCCAGCAGCGAGCGCTTGTCGGAGCCAGTGGCGGGCGTCGTATCCATGGTCGGATGTCGCATCCTTCGGCGCAGCAGGGAGGAGCAGCACAACGGTACCGCCAACAGCCCCAGCCACAGTGAAACCGCCAGGCCCAGGTTGGCCTGCCAGTAAGGGGTCAACAGCACCGTAGTGCCGAAACTGGCCATGGCCAGCACGACGGCAGCGGCCAGGTACCGCGGCCCGAAGCGCAGGCCGTTGCCCACTGTCACCCACATCACCACCGCATACACCCACGCCAGCGGCTCACCCATCTGGATCATGCCGATCGCGATCAGTCCGTAATCGGCCAGCATTCCGGCCACCCGTCGCGGGTCCGAGCGCTGCGGCCTCCACAGCAGCCAGCCGAACAGCAGCAGCGACAGGCCCAGGCCGGTCACTACCGTTGCCAGCACGCCCTGGTACTGATCCAACCGGTGCAGGCGGGCACCGGACAGCAGAACATAGATCAGGATCAGCGAGATCAACACCACCCGCACGATCGCCTGGCCATGTTCCGAATCCGGACGCTGCGCCAGCCGACGCTTCACGCGTGCGAACAGGTCCTGCATGTCACCCACCCGGTCGCGTCGATGCCGTCGAGTGCTGGGCGCAGATGTCCATCAACTGCTGGCGGCCGCGCATCAGCGCATCCACGCAGCGTGGATCGAACAGGCGGCCACGCTGTGCGTACAGATAGGCCAGTGTGGCTTCCATGGTCCATGCTTCCTTGTACGGACGGGGTGAGATGAGTGCGTCGAAGACATCGGCGACAGCAACGATCCGCGCTTCCAGCGGGATCGCTTCGCCGACCAGGCCGTCGGGATAGCCGCTGCCGTCATAGCGCTCGTGATGGCGCAGCGCGATGAGCGCGCCCACCTGGATGAAACGGTTCTGGCTGCCACTGAGCAGCTCGTGGCCGATGCGTGGATGCCGGCGCATGATCGCCAGCTCCTCGTCATTGAGCTTGCCCTGCTTGAGCAGCACCGCGTCGGGAATGGCGATCTTGCCCATGTCATGCAGCGGTGCGGCCATCTCGATCAGGCGCACGTCGTCTTCGGGCAGGCCCAGCTGCTCGGCAATCAGCCCCGCCACGCGCGCCATGCGTTCGAGGTAGGCACTGGTGCCGGCATCACGGAACTCGATCGCCCGTGCCAATCGCGACAGGGTCTCGCGTTCGCGTTCCTCGACCTCGTGCATGCTGGCCAGCAGGCGCTGCTCCAGCGACAACGCACGCTGCTTCACGTTCTCGGTCTGCTGGCGCAGCTGCAGCAGGTTGTAGCAGCGCGCGCGCAGTTCGCGCGGGCGGATCGGCTTGACCAGGAAGTCGATGACCCCCGCTTCCAGCGCCGCCTGCCGGATCGGCTCGTCGCCGACCACGGTGATCAGGATCACCGGGATATCGCGGTGCTTGGGCAGGCGACGGAAACGGCGGGCGAACTCCAGCCCGTCCATCTCCGGCATGCGGTAATCGAGCAGCAGCAGGTCGACCGGGTGCGCCTCGCACCAGGCCAATGCGGTCAGCGGATCGCCGAAGTCATGCACGCTCAGTTCCGGCGCGATGTCTTCGATGACGTGACGCAGCATCGTCCGCGCGGACGTCTGGTCGTCAACAATGACGATGTTCAACGCGTACTCCGCCTGGTTTCTCGACCATGCTGGATCATCAGCAGGCGAGGATACCCTGCCGCTGCGAACGCTCGCACCCTGCATCGGCCCGACTCCCGTGTCATGCGTCCCGGTTCATGATCGTCATCACATTGTGAAGCGGACTCTCCACAATGCGCACTCCCCCTGGCGCCGATCAAGCCATAACAGACGTCAAGGTAGTGCATTAACGATACGCCGAGTGCGGGAGGCGTCAATCGCGCCGTCTCATTTCGCGACGGCGCGCACAAACAGGGGTCAAAAAGACGACTTACTGCTCCGGACGCATGTACGGGAACAGCAGCACGTCACGGATCGAGCTGCTGCCGGTCAGCAGCATCACCAGGCGATCCACGCCGATGCCGAGGCCACCGGTCGGGGCCATGCCGTACTCCAGCGCACGGATGTAGTCGGCGTCGTAGTGCATCGCCTCGTCGTCGCCGCCTTCCTTCGCGGCCACCTGGGCCTGGAAACGCTGCGCCTGGTCTTCCGGGTCGTTCAGTTCGGAGAAGCCGTTGGCCAGCTCCTTGCCGTTGACGAACAGCTCGAAGCGATCCGTGTAACCCGGGTCGTTGTCGTTGGCACGAGCCAGCGGCGAGACCTCCACCGGGTGGTCGGTGATGAAGGTCGGCTGGATCAGGGTGTGCTCGACCGTGGCCTCGAAGATCTCCAGCAGCAGCTTGCCCCAGCCGTAGGACGGCTTGACGCGGATATTCAGGCGCTCGCAATGGCGCAGCAGCGCGTCGCGGTCAGTGCAGTCGGCGACGGAAATCTCGGGGTTGTGGTGGCGCACCGCCTCGTCCATGCGCCAACGGCGGAACGCCGGGCCCAGGTCGATCTTCGCCCCGTCCCACTCGACCTCGGTGCTGCCGTTGACGGCCTTGGCCACGTCACGGATCACGCCTTCGGTCAGGTCCATGATCTCGTTGTACGTGGCGTAGGCCTCGTACAGCTCCATCATGGTGAATTCCGGGTTGTGGCGGGTGCTGACGCCTTCGTTGCGGAAGTTGCGGTTGATCTCGTAAACGCGCTCCAGGCCACCCACGGTCAGGCGCTTGAGGTACAGCTCCGGCGCCACACGCAGGTACAGGTCCAGGTCCAGCGCATTGTGGTGGGTGGTGAACGGCTTGGCCGCCGCGCCGCCGGGGATGTAATGCATCATCGGCGTCTCGACTTCCAGGAAATCGCGGCTGTCCAGCCAGGCGCGCATGGCGCGGATGATCTTCGAGCGCTTGATGAACACCGCGCGCGATTCCGGGGTCACGATCAGGTCGACGTAGCGCTGACGATAGCGCTGCTCGACGTCGGCCAGGCCATGCCACTTGTCCGGCAGCGGGCGCAGCGACTTGGTCAGCAGGCGGATCGATTCGGCCTTGACCGACAGCTCGCCGGTCCTGGTGCGGGTCAGGCCGCCTTCGACGGCGATGATGTCGCCCACGTCCCAGCCCTTGAAGGCGGTATAGGCATCGCCCAGCACCGTGCCCTGCAGGAACAGCTGGATGCGGCCGGACTCGTCCTGGATCTGCGCGAAACTGGCCTTGCCCATGATGCGCTTGGCCATCAGGCGGCCGGCCATCTTCACCTGGCGGCCATTGCCTTCCAGCGCCTCGGCGGTCCACTGTTCGGCATCGGCGAACTCTTCCTGCAGGCGGCCGGCGAAATCCTCGCGACGGAAATCGTTCGGATACGCGATGCCCTGCCCACGCAGCGCTTTGAGTTTCTCACGGCGCTCGGCGATCAACTTGTTTTCGTCGACGGGGGGGGTATCGGTAGCTTCGCTCATGGATCTGCGGGAATCGTGTAGTGAGGGGGATCTTGCGCCCGGCACAGCCGGTTGCCCAGCATACCAAAACCGTCCAGCCCCAGCCCCGCCGCCGCCCTGCCCCGGTAGTCGCCAACCTTGGTTGGCGGTCCCTGTGTCGACCAAGGTCGACACCCACCGGAGCGCGGCGCCGGCGTCAGCCGTTCCCGGGAAACGCCTGTCGCAGCTCGTCCACCAGCACCCGCTGGTTCTCCGAGTAATCGATCGGCACCGACACCAGGTGCACCCCGCCCTCGTTGAAGGCCGCCTCCAGGGTCGGGACGAACTGCTCGATGGCCGTCACCTCATGCCCCTTGCAGCCATAGGCCTCGGCATACTTCACAAAATCGGGATTGCTGAAGGTCATGCCGTAGTCGGTGAAACCATCCACCGCCTGCTTCCAGCGGATCATGCCGTAGGCACCGTCGTTGAGGATCAGCACCACCAGGTTCAGGCCCAGCCGGCGCGCCGTCTCCAGCTCCTGGCTGTTCATCATGAAGCCGCCGTCGCCACACACCGCCAGCACCCGTCGTTGCGGGTACAGGATCGAGGCCATGATCGCCGACGGCAGGCCCGCGCCCATGGTCGCCAGCGCGTTGTCCAGCAGCAATGTGTTGGCCACCTGGGTGCGGTAGTTGCGCGCAAACCAGATCTTGTACATGCCGTTGTCCAGCGCCACGATGCCGTCCGGCGGCATCACCTGGCGCACGTCGTGCACCAGTCGTTGCGGGGTGAAACCAGCGTCCTCGGCGCGATCGGCAAGGTGCTCGAGGATGGTCGCGCGCAGCGGCAGCAGCGCATCGGCATGGGGCACCGCGCCTTCGATGCGGTCGGCCAGTTGGGTCAGCGAACGGCCGATGTCACCGATCACTTCCACCTGCGGGAAGTACACCTGCTCCACCGCCGCCTGCGAGTAGCCGATATGGATCACGGTCGGCCCGCCTGGACGCATCACGAATGGCGGCTTTTCGGTGACCTCATGGCCGATGGTCACGATCACGTCGGCCTGGTCGATGGCCATGTGCACGTAGTCGCGTTCGGTCAGCGCCGCGGTACCCATGTACAGGCCCGAGCCGCCGGCCACCGCACCTTTGCCCATCTGCGTGGTGAAGAACGGAATGCCGGCGCGTAGTACGAACGCCGACAGCGCCTCGCTGGACTGCGGCCGCGACGCCGCCGAAGCGATCATCAGCAACGGCCGCTTGGCATTGCGGATGATCTCCGCGGCGCGGTCCAGCGCCTCGGGGCTGGCAATCGGCCGCTCCACCGCATGCGGCGGAATCAGCGACACCCCTTCTACTTCATCGGCGGCGATATCCTCGGGCAGCTCCAGCAACACCGGGCCCGGGCGCTCCTCCTGGGCCACACGGAACGCTTCGCGGACGATGGTCGGGATGGTGCGCGCCGAGACGATCTGCCGCGCCTGCTTGGTCAGCGGCTTCATCGTGCTGACGATGTCGACGATCTGGAAGCGTGCCTGCTTGCTGGCCACGATGCCCTTCTGGCCTGTGATCATGATGACCGGCCACGCACCGAGCAGCGCGTAGGCGGCGCCGGTGGTGAAGTTGAGCGCGCCCGGACCGAGCGTTGCCAGGCATACGCCCGGCTTGCCGGTCAGGCGGCCATACGTGGCCGCCATGAACACCGCCGCCTGTTCGTGGCGGGTGATGACCAGTTCGATGCTGGAATGGCGGAGCGACTCGACCACGTCGAGGTTTTCTTCGCCGGGAATACCGAAAATGCGCTCGACGCCTTCGTTCTCAAGTGCGGCGACAAGCAGATCTGAACCCTTGGACATCGGATGCCGTCCTTTGTGCTGGACTGATGGTGGATCGTTGCAGGAAGGATGAGAGCCGCGCGTCAATGCTTGTCGAACCACACTGTCTGCGCGTTGACGAATTCACGGATGCCGAAGTGCGAGAGCTCGCGGCCGAAGCCGCTCTTCTTCACGCCGCCGATCGGCACGCGGGGGTCCGAAGCGGAGAAGCCGTTGACGAACACACCGCCGGTCTGCAGCCGGCGGGCCAGCTGCATGGCTCGGGCGCGGTCGCCGGTCCACAGGTTGCCGCTGAGGCCGAACTCGCTCTGGTTGGCCAGTTCCACCGCGTGGTCGGCATCACGGGCGCGGCTGATCGAGGCCACCGGCCCGAAGGTCTCGGTATCGAAGGCCTGCATGCCCGGCTCCACGTCGGCCAGCACGGTGGGGGCATAGAACGCGCCCGGGCGATCCAGCTGATGGCCGCCGACCAGCAGCTTCGCGCCGGCCTCCACCGAGGCGCGTACCTGCGCATCCAGCTGTTCCAGCAAGTCCTGGCGGGCCATCGGGCCGATGCGGTTGGCCGGGTCGCGGCCATCGCCGATGCTCAGTGCCTGCACCTTCTGGCAGAACTGCGCCACGAAACGGTCGTAGACCGCGTCTTCGACGATGATGCGCTTTCCGGCGATGCAGACCTGCCCGGTGTTCTGGAAGCGCGAGGCGACCGCGGCATCTACGGCGGCGTCCAGATCGGCGTCGGCCAGCACGATGAACGGATCCGAGCCACCCAGCTCCAGCACTACCTTCTTCAGTGCCTGCCCGGCCTGGGCGGCGATGCTGCGGCCGGCGGCCACGCTGCCGGTCAGGGTGACGGCGGCGATGCGGTCATCGGCGATCGCACGGCTGGTACCCTCGCGGCTGATGTTGGCGGCGATGAAGGTGCCTTCCGGCAGCCCGGCATCACGCCAGGCGGCATCGAGCAGTTGCGCGGTGCCGACGATGTTCTCGGCCGGCTTCAGCAGGAAGCCGTTACCGCCCATCAGGATCGGTACCGCCGCGCGCATCACCTGCCAGTACGGGAAATTCCACGGCATGATGCCCAGCACCACGCCCAGCGGCAGGTAGGACACGTAGGCCTTGTCGTCGGGCACCTGGGTCGGCTCGTCGCGCAGGAACTGCGCACCGTGGTCGGCATACCAGTCGCACAGCACGGCGCACTTCTCGATTTCGGCCAGGGATTCGGCCTGGACCTTGCCCATTTCGGCGGTAGCCAGCGCAGCCAGCTTTTCACGGTCGCGGCGCAGTACCGCGGCCATCGCACGCAATACGTCTGCACGCTGTTCGAGGCTCCTCGTGCTCCAGGCGGCGAAGCCAACCTGGCCGCGATCGAGGATGGCCTCCAGTTCGGCGTCGGTAGCGAAGGGGTGGCTGGCGATCTGCTGGCCGGTGGCCGGATCGCGGGAAATGGCTGTACTGGGGGCAGCGGACATGCAGGTCTCCTGGTGTCTCGACGACGGGCGGTGGCCCATCTCCTGCACAGGAATGTGGACCCGATTGGCGGAGGCAACAAGGCGTCTGCTTATCCTGTGACCTGCACTTACCTGTCTGAATGGAGATAGGTGCCGGCAGGGCTGCGCCCTGCACCCGCAGAGGCCAGGGCAACGTCAAGGTCAAAGGCCTGCATTCCGTGGGATGGCGGGGTGGGTCCGGTTGCGGGGGACGGCGTGAATCCCCCTCCGGGGTCCGGCCCAGCCGCCGGCGGCTGGGCGTTCGGGCGCTTGCGAAGCAGTGCTTCGCAAGCAAAGCGCCCTCACCCATGTAGCCTCGGTCGCGCCATCCATGGCGCTCACGCCCCCGCAACCGGACCCACCCCGCCTTCGACAGATTTCCGCGATCTGTCGGGAATACTCTTGGGATCTGACCCCGGAATTTCTTTCGATATCTGACAGATGTGTCGACCAAGGTCGACACCTACCAACAGCCGCGCGAAATTTGTCTGAGGCGGGGCGGTGTGGGTTGGCAGGACCGTTGGCGCCATGGATGGCGCCATCGAGCCCCCATGGATGGGTTCACGGCGTGTCCTGCCAGCCCACACCGCCCCGCCATCCCAAGGATGCTCGCTGTTGCTGTTGCTGTTGCCTTGGCTTGAAGCCTCTGCGGGTGCAGGGCTGCAAGCCCTGCCGAACACCCCCTACTTCCGCGGCAGGTAAGTCACCAGGGACAGATCGTGCCGGCTCTCCGGCACCAGCGCCACGTACTGCAGGTCCAGCAACCCGCGCGTGGGATGGTTCAACTTCTTCGCACCTTCATCGAACCGCCGCACGTCGTGCTCCGGCCACCACTGACGGAATTCCTCGCTGTGCGCGGCAATGTCCTCCACCAGCGCCAGGAACGGCGCCTTGTCCGGCGCCTGCGCCATCGCCGCACGGAAACCTGCCAGCAGGCCGCGGGTCATTTCTTCCCAGTTGAGGATCAGCGTGCGGTACGGCGGGTACAGAAACATCAGCCGCAGCGTATTGCGCTCGTGCGGCGCCAACTGGCTGTAGTCCACGAACAGATCGGCGATGGCCGGGTTCCAGGCCAGGATGTCGAAACGGGTGTTGCGCACGTAGGCCGGGATCGGCTGCATCGCCTCCACCAACTGGCGCAGGCCATCGGTCACGCTCTCGTCCGGCGACTCCAGCGGCACGCCGTAGCCGGACAGCGCGAACGCGTAGGCGCGCTCGTCGTCGCTCATGCGCAGCACCTGCGCCAGCCGCTCCAGCACCTCGGGCGAGGCGCGCACTTCACGGCCCTGCTCGATCCAGGTGTACCAGCTGACACTGACCCCGATCGCCAGCGCGACTTCCTCGCGTTTCAGGCCCGGGGTACGCCGGCGCCCGGCCGGCAGGCCGAGGGTGGCGGGGTCGACACGGGCGCGGCAGGCCTTAAGGAAGCCGCCCAGTTCCTTGCGTTCACTTTCGCTGCGCATCATCGGCCCGTCCTGCCCTTTGTAGCGTCGAGCCATGCTCGACGCATCTGCTACTGCGCCAACAGCAGCCGAGCATGGGCTCGGCTCTACCGGAAGCGCGATCAGCCACCCTCGGCGTTGCGCGCGAGGGTGACGATCTCAGCGCACGCGCGTCGATCAGGCATCGACGCGCTTGGAGCCCACGGCCAGGCCGGCCTTCAGGCTGGCCTCGACGAACTCGTCCAGGTCGCCGTCGAGCACCTTCTGCGTATCCGAGCGCTCGATGCCGGTACGCAGGTCCTTGATACGGCTCTGGTCGAGCACGTAGTTGCGGATCTGGCTGCCCCAGCCGATGTCGGACTTGGTGGCTTCCACCGCGTCCTTCTCGGCGTTGCGCTTCTGGATCTCCAGCTCGTACAGCTTGGCGGCCAGCATCTTCATCGCGTTGTCGCGGTTCTGGTGCTGGCTGCGGCCGGTCTGGCAGGCCACGACGATGTTGGTCGGGATGTGGGTGATGCGCACCGCCGACTCGGTCTTGTTGACGTGCTGGCCACCGGCACCGGACGAACGGTACACGTCGGTACGCAGGTCGGCCGGGTTGATGGTGATGTCGATGTTGTCGTCGATTTCCGGCGACACGAACACCGAGGTGAAGCTGGTGTGGCGGCGGTTGTCCGAGTCGAACGGCGACTTGCGCACCAGACGGTGCACGCCGGTCTCGGTCTTCAGCCAGCCATAGGCATAGTCGCCTTCCACGCGCAGCGTGGCCGACTTGATGCCGGCGACGTCGCCACCGGACACTTCCATCAGTTCGGTCTTCCAGCCGCGCGACTCGCACCAGCGCAGGTACATGCGCAGCAGGATCTCGGCCCAGTCCTGGGCTTCGGTGCCGCCGGCACCGGCCTGGATGTCGACGAACGCCGCCGCATTGTCCATCTCGCCGGAGAACATGCGCTGGAACTCCAGCTTCTCCACGTGGGCCTGGTGCTTGTCCAGGTCGGCGACCACGGCCAGGGCGGTGTCCTCGTCCTGCTCGGACTCGGCCAGCTCCAGCAGCTCGGTGGCATCGTTCAGGCCATCGAGCACCGAGGCGATGCCGCCCACGGTCTTTTCCAGGCTGGAACGCTCGCGGCCCAGGTTCTGGGCGTATTCGGCGTTGTTCCAGACGTCGGGGCTTTCCAGCTCCCGCGTTACTTCTTCAAGACGCTCTTTCTTGGCGTCGTAGTCAAAGATACCCCCGAAGCGACAGCACGCGATCGGTCAGATCGGTGATGCGCTGGCGGACAGGATTCAGTTCGATCATGTCGGCGGTTATGCATTCAAAAGATGACTGGTAATGATACCGCAGGCTGCGGGTACCCGGAATGAGGGCCTCACCCTGCCCCCAGCGCCTGCCGCAGCAGCGGCAGCTGGCGCCGGCTGCACGGCACTTTCGCCCCGTCGGCCATATGCAGCAGGGCCTCGCCACCGTCCAGCGGCTCGATCGAGCGCAGCTGGCCCCGATGGATCAGCCAGCTGCGGTGCGGGCGCAGGAACTCGCCCGGGTCGAGCCGCTGCTCCAGCACTGCCATGGTGATCCGCAGCGGATAGTCGTGGCCGCGTACCCGCAGGTTCACATAGTTCCCTGCGGCCTGGGCGTACTCCACGTCCGCCGTGGCGACCAGGAACTCCTTGCCCAGCTTGCGCACCAGGAAGTGCTGGGGTCGCTCGACCGGCTCCACCGGCGGGCCGACGTCCGGCTCGGCCAGCAGGCTCGCCTCGCCCTGCCTGCGCCGGCCGAACCAGCTGGCGAAGTGCTCCAGTGCCACGAACATCGCGAACGTGCGCACATCCTTCAGGTATTCGTAGGCAAAACGCTCCAGCCATCCCGCATCGTCCTGGTAGCGGTAGCCCAGCGATACATAGGCCAGGTGCCGCAGTACCATCATCCCCACCACGTGCAGTAACGACCAGCCCACGCTGGCCAGCAGGTAGAGCGGCAAACGCTGCTTCCAGGTATCGGCATGCAGCGGCCAGCGCTCGCAGCCCCACCACAGCAGCGGCAGGGTCAACAGGATCAGGGCGAGGCTGCTGAATTCCCAGATCATCGGCTCCCACAGGCCGAGATCGCTGCCCCGCCGCGAGGCGTCCATCACCTCAACCAGCGCGCTGGTCACCGCCGAGGCCGACAGGATCGCTGCCCAGACCAGCAGCCGGGTGGTGGTGCGCCAGCGCGGTGGTCGGCCCTGGGTCATTGCTGCATCCATGTCGTTGCGGTGCTCCAGCCTGCCTCAATGGCCAAAGGGTAGCGGCTCCATTGGTCACACCACCCCCGCCATTGGTCACTGCGCGGGTTCCGGCAGCCCCTTGGCAGTCGCTGCACGGACCGGGCGGCGTCACCTTGGGTCGACTCTCCGGCACACCACCACCATGACCCGACGCCACGACATCGACGCCCTGCGCGTGTTCGCCTTCGCCCTGCTGATCCTCTACCACACCGCCATGGCCTATGTGGACGACTGGGGCTTCCACCTCAAGAGCGTGCATACCGCCGAATGGCTGCAGTGGCCGATGCTGTTCGTCAACCGCTGGCGGATGTCGCTGCTGTTCCTGATTTCAGGCATCGCCATCGCGCTGATGCGGCCGGAAGGCAGGCTGCTGCGCTTTGCCGGCCTGCGCACGTGGCGGCTGCTGCTGCCCCTGCTGTTCGGCATGTTCGTGATCGTGCCGATCCAGCCCTACTGCGAGGGCGTGGCCAACGGTCATGTTGCGCCCGGCTTCGGACATTTCCTGCTGCGCTACTGGCAGGTGCGGCCGTGGCCGGAAGGCAGTTTCGCAGGCTGGCAATACGGCATCACCTGGAACCACCTGTGGTACCTGGCCTATCTGTGGAACTACACGCTGGCCCTGGCCCTGCTGATGCCATTGCTGGGAACGGCCGTGGTGCGCCATGCGATCGCGTTCTGCGCCGCCTCGCCGATACTGCTGATCGGAATTCCTTCTGCGCTGCTGCTGGCCTGGGTGATCTGGCTGGAGCCGGTCTATCCGTCCACCAATGCCCTGCTTGGCGACTGGTACCAGCACGCGAAGTACGCGACAGTGTTCCTGGCCGGCTACCTGCTAGGTCGCGAGCCGGTGTTCTGGCAGCGTGTGGTCTTCCTGCGCCGCACCACGCTATGGCTGGCGCTGGCTGCCGTCGGCTGGTATCTGGGGTTGCGCATCCTCGGTCAGGTGCTGCCGGCTGACTCCTCGCTGCGGCAATGGCCTGAAACGTTCTGGGACCTGCAGGGCAGGGCCAGCCAGTCGGTGTATGTCTGGACCGCGCTGCTGGCCATCCTCGGCTGGGGCAAGGTCTTCCTCGACCGCCCGTTCGGCTGGCTGCCGTACTGCACCGAGGCAATCTATCCCTGGTACATGCTGCACCAGAGCCTGATCATCGTGCTGCTGTTCTGGCTCAAGCCATTGCAACTGGGTCCTTGGCTGGAGCCGTCGCTACTGCTGGGCGGCACCGTCGGCGGCTGCCTGCTGATCCACGAACTGCTGATCCGTCGCGTGCGCTGGCTGCGGCCGCTGTTCGGCCTGCGTGTGAATTCGCCAGCGTGGCCGGTTGCACACGCTGCGCGGTTGTAGAGCCGAGTCCACGCTCGGCTGCTTCTGCCCTGAGCCGAGCATGGGCTCGGCTCTACACCTCCACCGGCCGGCAATCCACTTCTGGCTGGCCGCTACTGATGGCACTGTCACGGACGCACCAGCGCCGGCGCATCTTGGCTGACGTGCTGGCTGGCTGATAGACCAGCATCGATGCTGGGGACTCCCCACGGGACCTCGTACGGGCAACGGATACGCAGCATGTTCATGGCATTTGCAACTATTCGCATTGGAAGCTCAACAGCGCCCTGCCAGTGTAGGAAGTCGCCTTTTCGACGGAAGGCACTTTTTGCCGGGAGCGCTGCAATGGATCAATCCGACATCAATCTGCTGGTCGCCTTTGTTAACTCGGAAGAAGCTGCGCTTGCTGAGGAATGTCAAGGCGACATTTACCCGAGCTATCACTACCAACTCGGAGCACTTGCACCGAAAGCAGGTCGCCACTTGTCTGGGGATCTGCTGCAACGTTTCTACTTCCACTGGCTGCGCGTGGGTGACTGGAAGGTCGCCGGACTCCCTGAGAGAGACTTTCCCACCCTTGTTGCAGCCTATCTGGAACTCACAAAGCTCCCGGTGGGCTACTACACGCGCCAAGCCAGCCGCAGCCTCGAGCACCTGTTCTGCTTCGGCTTCAACGAGCATGGCGAGCTGCCAAGTGGCACGGTTGCAAATGCAGCGGATCTGAAACAGCGCACCCGTCTGGTGGAGCATTGCAGGAAGTACCAATCGTTCCATGCCCAGCGAGAGAAGGTCGAAAAATTCCTTCCATTCCGCTCGTCGGCCCCGATCATTCTCGAAGCCGGCCGATCCCTGCAACACGATATCAAGGAAATGGGGCCAATCCTCTATTGGGGCATGGCACTCATTGCACAACTCAATGAGGACACGCGCATCCAGATGGCACATGACCTGATGGTCAGGAAGTGGTCTGGAGACGGCGATCGAAGCCACGCGCTCTCCGTGCTTTACCTGACTGCCGAAGCCGCCCGACCACACTGCGCGGAGAACAGCGAGTACGTCGCTCTTTGTGAAAATCTGGCGCAACTGCATGACATGCGGATCATGGCGGGGGACGCTGTCCGGCTGGTGCAGCGCCAGGGTTGGCGCGTGCAGAACATCCGAGACTGGAGCGCCAGAATCACCCTCTATCAGGACGGCGAGTACAGCAGCGAGAGCGGGCATCCTCGGATCAGCCTGACCCTCAACAGTTGGCCTGACAGCCCTTGGTCAATCAACCTGACCTCGGGTGATGGCTCCTACGTCGCCTACCGGGACAGACCCACCAGCAACGACTTCCAGTTGCCGCCAATCATCGGCGCCACGCTTGATCACTTTCCCGAATGGGTCAAGCAGATAAATACAAGCCTGGGTATCAATTTGGTTCCAGGCACGGATTCGGTTGCGTCTGCCCACAAGAATCGCACGCTGGCCAGACAACTAGACGCTTGGATGCGCGGAAAATAGCAGTGTAGAGCCGAGCCCACGCTCGGCTGCTTCTGCCATGAGCCGAGCGCGGGCTCGGCTCTACATTGAGGCAGTCGAGCAAGCTCGACTCCACAGGGGCGTCCGAGTGATCAACGCACCTCGAATTCGCCCACCAACACGGTTTCGGCGCGATCCTTGAGGCGCATCGTCACCATCTGGTCCTTCTGCTTGGCCGTGCCCCAATGGGTGGTAAGGCGCAGCATCAGGGTTGTCGCACCGGTCACCAGCTGCTGGCGGCTGCCGAAGTAGTTCGCCTCCACCTTGTACTTGCCCGGCTTGGCATTGCGTAGCGAGAACTGCTCGGGACCATAGCCGCCGGTGAAGTCCTGCGACATCTGCCCGCCCTGGTAGGTCAGGCGGTTGCCGTAGTAGGCGCGCTCGCCGTTCGGGTCGGTCACCCACAGGTCCATGTCGCTGTTGTCGGCATCCCACGACAGCACCACCCGCAGGTCCAGCGGCATCGCCTGCAGCAGGCGCGGGTCGATGCTGGTGGTATCCAGCCGGGGCGTGCTGCCGGCCACCAGGTTGGTCAGCTCATCCAGCGCGATCAGGGCGATGCCATCGAAGCGGCTGTCCCACGGCCGCACCACCACCTGGTACAGCGGCGCCAGCGCCTGCTGCGGCTTGCCGGCCGCCGCCAGTGCCAGGCCGAGGTCGCGGAAGCTCTGCGGTTCTTCCTGGCCCATCGCCAGCACCTGCTCGAACACCGGCACCGCCAGCGCGGGGGCATCGGCCTGCATCAGCCGATAGCCGAGCACGCGCAGCAGGTGGCGATTGTCCAGGTCCATCTCGGCCAGGTTCGACAACACACGCAGCGCCAGGTCGCGCTGACCCTGCGCCAGCAGCAGGTCGGCCACATCAAGGAAGAAGGCGCTGCTGTCGGCGTGGGCATCGCGCTCGGCCAGGTAGCGGTCATACAGTTGCGACGGCGGGCCCTGGCGCAGGCGCCGGGCGATGGCCGAGTCTGGCTGCCAGGCCGCCAGCTGGATGCCGAGCTCGCCCTCGTTGGCGGCAGCGGGCGCAGCGACACGGCCACCCGTGACCGTGATTGAATCCAGGGCCTTGTTCGATGCAGGCGCCGAGCGACGTGCACGCGCGCTGCTGGCTTCCATGCGCTGCTCGGCGGCGGCGGCCATCGGTGCCGGGGCGGGCGGTGCCGCGGGGGGCGGCGCGGCGAGCGTCGCCACCGGCGCCGATTCCATCGCGTAGTCCGCGGAGGCCACTTCCAGTGCCCCACCCTTCACCTGCGGCGGCATTCCCTTCGGCCAGCTACGGTTCCACCACTGCTGGCGCTCCTTCCAGTGTGCCGCCACTTCATCCAGGCGCTGGCGATCAGCAGCGGCGCGGTCTGTCACCTGCCGTGCGAACCGCGCGTCGTAGTCCGCGCGCAGCTTGCCGGACGGACGGATGGCATAACGCAGGTAGTCCTCCAGCGTCTCCAGCACGATCAACGAGGTGTCCGGCCCGACCAGGCCAAACTGCTGCGACAGGCGCTGCATGGCCTCACGGTTGCCGCGGCGGTCGACGGCCAGTTGCTGCAGGCGCGCCTGCGCCCACAGGCCGGCCAGCAGTTCGCCGTCATCGCTTTTCTGCGTGGGTGGCAGCGCCTGCCATTCGCCGCCACCCACGCGCACCCGCATCGGCACACCGTCGGCTGCCAGTCGTGCGTGCAGCCACAGCCAGCCGTCGGCTTCACTGCGCCGATCGATCACTACATCCTGCACGCCGCGTCCCGCATCGACCTGCACATCCAGCGGCGATGCCAGCAACGCGTGCGCCGCCGCATCGACATCCTTGCCCAGCGCGACGAAGCGACCGCCATGCGCCTCACTCCAACCCCGCAGTCGCACGGCATCGGTGCGCGCGCCGGCGCTGCTGACCGCAAACAGGCGTTGATCCGGAGCCATCGCCGGCAGCTGTTCCGGCCCATAGGTCAGCAGGCCATCACTGACCAGCAGGTATTCCCTCACGCTCGATTGCGGCTGCCACTGGGCCAGCGCGCTGGCACCGTCCGGGCGCACGGCCTGCAGGGCTGCGCGCAGCTCGCTCCAGTTGCCGGCGCGGATACGGAATCGACGCACCGGTTCGGCGCGATCCCGCAGCACGGTCAAGGCCACGGTGCCGTCACCCATCGCAGCGAAGTAGCGATCCAGCAGGGCAAGCTCACGCGAGCGATCGCGCTGTCCCGCCGAACCGGAGCCGTCCCACAGCAGGCCGATCTCGCTGGGCAACGTGCGCGGCGTGCTGCTGGCCGCCACCGGCAGCTGTGCCAACAGGTAGTGTCCATCCTGCCAGGGCGCCACCTGGACCTGCGCCTGACGTGCTGCCGGCAGGTTCCACTGCAGCTGCTGCGGCAACTGCGCGCCCTTGCCCTGCCACAGCAGCTGGCCCGCGCTGATGCGGAAGGGCGCCGTACCCGCGGCCGTCGCGCCCGGGGCCTGCAGCTTCAGTTCGACCGAGGCTGCACCGGCGGCGAACTGCAGCGGCAGCGTCCACTGCCAGCCGTGGCCGTCGAAGGCCAACGGCTCACGCATCACCAGCTGCACGCGCCGGCTACCGCTGGCCGGCAGCGGGTAGATGCGCAGGCGGAACTGATTGCCGGCGGTCTGTTCCAGCAGGGCCGGGTCGACGCCGCGGCGGGCGATCTCCTCGAACACCTGGCGACCGCGGTCCTTGGGCACCGGCACCGCGTCACGCATCTCGCCGTTGATATCCAGCGCGAAGCCGCTGATCTGCTGGCCATCGGCCAACGGGAACTGCAGCTCACCCTCCAGCACGCGCCGGTTCGGGTTATGGAATTCCAGGGTGATCCGGGTCTGGGCGATGCCGGCCTGCACCTCGCCCTCGATGCGGGCGTGTCGAAATTGAACCGGCTGCTCAGCCGCCGGCGCGATCAGCAGCGGCGTGGCGGCCTGCGGCCGGGAGATCGGCGGCGACTGTGCGCCAGCGGGCCAGGCCGCAAGGGCCAGCAACAACACGGTGCAGCAACGGGCGAAGACCATGACCGGGCTCCAGTGGGATCGTGGACCTTTGAACGCACCAGCAACCGTAATGGGGTTGGCGCCTGTGCTCGCATCGACACACGCCCCTCCAACCAGCACCATGGAAGTCCTCGCCACACAGGGATGCACCATGCGCCCGTTGATTGCCTTGATCCTGCTGGTCCTGGCCGGCGCCGCCGCCGCTGGCAGCGTGAAAGGGGTGCGCTTCGCCCACTACGACTGGATGCTGGCCTGCGACAACACCCGTACCTGCCGCGCCGCCGGCTACCAGGACGATGTCGGCGGCAACTTGCCGGTGTCGGTGCTGCTGACTCGCAAGGGCGGACCCGGCCAGCCGGTCAGCGCCGAACTGATGCTGGGCCAGTACAACGAGGTCAAGCTGCCGACACAGCTGACGCTGCAGATCAACGGCAAGGATCTGGGCGCGCTGTCGTTGACCGCAGACACGGCGACACTGTCTACAGCGCAGACCAAGGCACTCTTGGCCTCGCTGGCGCGCAGCAGCCGCATCGTGGCGGTCGGCAACGATGGCCAGCGCTGGACGCTGTCCGATCGTGGCGCCTCGGCGGTGCTTCTGAAGATGGACGAATTTCAGGGCCGGCTGGAGACTCCCGGCGCGCTGATGCGCAAGGGGTCGCGCGCCGAAGCCTCAGTTCCTCCCGCACTTCCGGTGCCTACGCTGGTTCTGGCGCCATTGGTGGCGGCACGAGCCACCGATGCCGCACTGGAACACTCACCCGCACTGCGCGCGGCGCTGGCCGCGGCCAACCCGGGCGGCGACTGCGTCGCACTGACACCCGAAGGCCTGCCGATGGTGGACGGCCCGCAGGAGCTGCGCGTGTCCCGGCTGGGGAGGACTTCCCTGCTGGTGTCTACGCTCTGCTGGCGTGGCGCCTACAACGAAGGCATCGGCTACTGGGTAGTGAACGATGCACCGCCCTTCAAGGCCACGCTGGTGACCGCATCGGGCGGCGATGACGATGGTCGGGTAATCAGTTCGGCGCACAAAGGCCGCGGCTTGGGCGATTGCTGGTCCACCGCGAGTTGGGGCTGGGACGGGCGCCGCTTTGTGCAGACCGATGAATCCACCTCCGGCCTGTGCCGGCTGGTCGCGGCTGGGGGTGCATGGCACATGCCGACGCTGGTGACCGAGGTGACGCCCTGAGCTTGGCCAGTTGATTGGATCCACGCATAGCGCGCCGCCCACGGCCCCGGTCGCGAAGCGGCGCTCAAACCGGCAGGCAGTGCTCCACGATCAGCTGGATGGCGCTGCCACCGCGATAGTCGTCGCAGGCCAGGCGGTAGGCGAGGTGCACGTGGCGGCCAGGCGCGTTACCGTGCCAGCCGCCGAAATGGATGGCATTGATGGTGCCGGGTACGCCCGGCAGGCGCAGTTCCAGCTTCAGGTGACGCTCCTTCAGCACGCGCCAGTTGGCCACTTCGAAGTGGCCGTCGAACAGTGGCTCGGGGAAACCCTGGCCCCACGGCCCGGCCAGGCGCAACGCATCGGCGTGGCGATGGTCCAGCTCGTCCACGGCCAGCTCGCCGTCACTGAGCACCTGCTGCTGCAGTGCCGCCGGATCGAGCATTTCCAGCACCACCGCGACGAAGGCGGCCTTGAAGTCATCGACGTGGTCACGCCGCAGGCTGAGGCCGGCCGCCATGGCGTGGCCACCGAAGCGTTCGATCAGGCCCGGATGGCGCGCATCGACCAGCGCCAGGGCGTCACGGATGTGCAGGCCGGGAATGGAGCGCGCCGAGCCTCGCAGGATCTCGGCGCCGGGTTCGGCCGGGGCGAAGGCGATCACCGGGCGATGCAGGCGATCCTTCATCTTCGATGCGACCAGGCCGACCACACCCGGATGCCAGTCAGCATCGAACAGGCAGGCCGCCACCGGTCGCTGACCGGCCATGTCCAGCACCACCCGGGTCAACGCCTGCTCGGCGTCATCGGTCATCGACTGCTGCACGGCGCGCCGTTCCGAATTGATCTGCTCCAGCGTCTGCGCGATCTCGCGCGCCTGGCGCGGGTCTTCGGTCAGCAGCAGCGCGATGCCCAGCGCCATGTCTTCCAGCCGGCCTGCGGCATTCAGACGCGGGCCGAGCGCGAAGCCGATGTCGGTGGCCGTCAGCCGCGCGGCATCACGGCCGCTGGCTTCGATCAGCGCACGCAGGCCCACACAGCCCTGTCCCGCGCGCAGACGCCGCAGGCCCGCGCTGACCAGTGCCCGGTTGTTCGGATCCAGCGCCACCAGGTCGGCAACGGTCCCGACCGCCACCAGGTCCAGCAGCGTGGTCAGGTCCGGGCCCTTGCCATCCGCAAAGACACCTGCCTCGCGCATGTGCCGGCGCAGCGCCATCAGCACGTAGAAGATCACGCCGACGCCTGCCAGCGATTTGCTCGGGAACGCATCACCGTCCAGATTCGGATCGACGATGACATCGGCCGGCGGCAGCTGCGGCCCGGGAAGGTGATGGTCGGTGACCAGCACCTGCCAGCCGCGTGCCTTGGCCGCGGTCACGCCCGCATGGCAGGCGATGCCGTGATCGACCGTGACCAGCAGGTCCGGCTGC
This sequence comes from Stenotrophomonas sp. YJH_SMC_33, assembly GCF_059372295.1. NCBI lineage: Bacteria > Pseudomonadati > Pseudomonadota > Gammaproteobacteria > Lysobacterales > Lysobacteraceae > Stenotrophomonas > Stenotrophomonas sp. YJH_SMC_33. The sequence continues at coordinate 157,199 of NZ_JCAFVJ010000008.1, read as the reverse complement.
AGCGCGGCCAGCTCTTCCACCAGCGACGGTGACAGGCCATAGCCATGCACCATGCGGTTCGGCACCGCGTGGAAGACGTGTTGCGCACCGAGCATGCGCAGACCGCGCACGCCGACTGCACAGGCGGTGGCGCCATCGCAATCGAAATCGCCGACCACCAGGATGCGCTTGTCGTTGGCGATGGCCTCGATCAGCAGACCCACCGCATCATCGATGCCGGTCAGCAGCTCAGGCGCGTGCAGATTGCCCAGCTTCGGCTGCGCCAACTCCGGTGTACCTGCGCCACGGCTGGCATAGAGACGCGCCAGCAGCGGCAGCGTGCCCTCCGGCCAACTGCCGGGTACGACCGCATCGCGGCGGCGGATCATCGGCGTATCAGAGGCGGGCTGCACAGCATCGGCGGCAAGGGACATCGGCATCGCCGGTTACGAAAGACCTGCACATCATAACGTGCACCACTCTCCCAGTCGGCTGCCGCTGCTGACGAGGCACCTTGGCTCTTCGGCCAGCAGCATTTGGATTTCACGACCGCATCTTCCATGCTTGCCTGCCCTGGAACGGACTTCCATCCATGACCCGCACCCTGCTGACCGCGCTGATGGCACTCACCGTGGCGCCGGCCGCCCACTCCGCAACGCCTGAGCCCAGGCCCGGGGTCGAATTCGAACACAACGACTGGTCGCTGGCCTGTGACAACACCCGCACCTGTCGCGCCGCCGGCTACAGTCCGGAACAACCCGGCAACCTGCTCAGCCTGATGCTTGAGCGCGCCGGCGGCCCGGGTACGAAGGTGCTCGCGCGGCTGCGCAATGGCGAGGATGGCGAAAGCCCGACGCCGACCGGGGCACTGCGCCTGCGCCTGAACGGCAAGGACCTGGGCCCGGTGCGCGACACCGGCGACGGGGACAAAGTGTTGTTGCAGCAGGCACAGACCGATGCACTGGTCGCCGCACTGCCGCGCCAGGCACGCATCGAGATCATCGACGGCAAGGGCAAGGCCTGGCCGATCTCCGACCGCGGTGCAGCGGCCGTACTGCTGAAGATGGACGAGGCACAGGGCCGGCTGGGCACCCCCGGTGCGCTGGTGCGGCGTGGCGACAAGCCCGAAGCAGGCGTGCCTGCGGCGTTGCCGGTGCCAGTGATCGTGCGCGGCACGCTGGTGGCACCGCGCGCCTCGGACGCGGCACTGGCGAAAGCACCAGGCCTGCGCAAGGCACTGATCGCCAGCCTGCCCAAGCCGGATGAGTGCGGCCGCCTGAGCGATGGCGGGACAGATGAAATCGAGATCCAGCGACTGGACGCCCAACATGTGCTGGCAAGCACCAGCTGCTTCGTGGGTGCCTACAACTTCAGCAGCGGCTACTGGGTAGTGCAGGACAAGCCGCCGTACGAAGCACGCTTCGTCACGTCCGATGCAGAAGACTTCGATCGCGACGACGCTACGTTGAGCGGTCGCTTCCGTGGGCGCGGCGTCGGTGACTGCTTCTCCGGCCACGACTGGGCTTGGGATGGCGCGCGATTCGTGAAGAGCAGCGAGTTCACCACCGGGCAGTGCCGGGGCGTTGCGGGTGGGCACTGGACGCTGCCGACGGTGGTCAGCGAGGTCCGTTGAGGCGCCGCTACCTGCGATAGTGCCGCCCGCTGGCCGGCAACCCCGGCAAACCCTGGGGGTCAGCGCCGTTTCCGATGGAAAACGGATCCGACCCCGCTCGGCCGAGCCCCGATCAGTCGTGAAGCTGGCGCGGCTTCTTCCAGAACTGCCAGCGCTGTCCGCGATCCAGCTGGAACTGCAGGCCGTCCTCGAAATCCAGCACCAGCCGCTGCAGCTCGCCGCGCTTCAGCGCGGCCAGCAGCGGACGGATCGCATCGTTGCCGAGCTGCTGCAGGGAACGCAGCTGGCGCAGGTCGACCAGTGCATCCACCGCCTGCTCGCCATCGACGGCTACGCCAGCCGCCAGGGCCAGGCCCTGCAGCAGGGCATCGCGGCTGCGCACCTGTGCGTGCGGCGTGCTGACCGACACCGGCATCACGCCGCCGCCCCAGAACCACAGCGAATTGATCGGCTGTTGCCCCTGCGCGGCGCGCTGCTGGTTCCAGGAATGGTTGTGCAGCAGCACCTGCGCCTCGGTCATCAGCGCCCGCCAGCGACGGCCGCCCTCGCCCTCCGGCAGGTGCGAGAACAGGTCATCGCCGAGGACCTCGTCCGGACTGTCGAAATCCGGCAGGGCCAGGTCGATCGGAAGCCGCAGGTACCAACGCGAGGGATCGGGTGCGTCGAGCACGAATCCGGCATCGGCGAACAACGGCTGCAGCACCGGCAGCAACGCCAGGCTGTCGGCCAAGGTCGGCCGCAGCGTTTCGCCGTAGGCCATCATCCGCGCGCCATGCATGTCCGGCACCATGCAGGCCGGATCGGCACGCAGCCAGCTGGCGCCGGCCGCATCGCCGACGTCGCGCTGGCGGGTCAACGCGGCCACCGGCCAGTGCGGCGCGGCAACCGCAAAATGGCGCGTCAGCTGCGCGCGTTCGCCCGGCGCGACCTGCACGGTCGTGGCACGGCCGAGCGCACGCGCCACATCGTCCGGCAACGCAGCCGCGGCAAAGCGGCTGCGTGCAGGCAACAGCAGGGTCGCCGTCGCCACGTGGTCAGTCCACGTAGCTGACGCTGACGATCTCGTACTCGCGCTGGCCGGCCGGGGCGTCGATCACGATCGAATCGCCTTCCAGCTTGCCGATCATCGCGCGCGCCACCGGCGAGGAAATCGCGATCAGGCCCAGCTTGATGTCCGCTTCCAGGTCACCGACGATCTGGTACTTCTTCTCTTCGTCGGTTTCCACGTCGGCCAGCGTCACGCTGGCGCCGAACACCACCTTGGAGCCGGCGTTGAGCTTGCTCACGTCGATGATCTCGGCGTGCGACAGCTCGCCTTCCAGCTGCTTGATGCGGCCTTCGATGAAGCCCTGTTCCTCGCGCGCGGCGTGGTACTCGGCGTTCTCCTTCAGGTCACCATGCTCACGCGCTTCGGCGATGGCGGCGATCACCTTCGGGCGCTTGACCGACTTCAGGTGATCAAGTTCGTCGCGCAGCTTCTGCGCGCCCTTCATCGTGATGGGGGCTCTCATGCATTCAACTCCTTGTGCAGCTCCTGCAGCGACCAGACGGGGCCGGTGCCGCGGAATTCCAGTGAATCCACCAGCGCCTTGGCGCCGGCAATGGTGGTCGAGTAGGTGACGCGATGCTGCAGCGCCTCGCGACGGATCGAGAACGAGTCGTTGATCGCCGAACGACCTTCGGTCGTGTTGACGATGTAGACGATCTCGCCGTTCTTGATCGAGTCGACGATGTGCGGACGGCCTTCGACCACCTTGTTGATGATCTCGCAGTCCATGCCGTGCTGCTGCAGCCACGCGGCAGTGCCACGGGTAGCAACCAGGCTGTAGCCACGCGCCAGCAGCGCCTTGGCCACCGGCAGCACGCGCTTCTTGTCCGGATCGCGGACCGAAACGAAGGCCTTGCCGACCGGCGGTGCCTTGATGCCACCGGCTTCCTGCGCACGCGCGAAGGCGGCGTTGAAGCTGCGGCCCACGCCCATCACCTCACCGGTGGAGCGCATCTCCGGCCCGAGGATCGGGTCGACGCCCTGGAACTTGGCAAACGGGAAGATCGCTTCCTTCACCGAGTAGTAGTCCGGCACGATTTCCTTGGTCGCGCCCTGCTCGGCCAGGCTCTTGCCGGCCATGCAGCGCGCGGCGATCTTGGCCAGCGGCATGCCGGTGGCCTTGGACACGAACGGCACGGTGCGCGAGGCACGTGGGTTCACTTCCAGCAGGTAGATGGTGTCGGCACCCTCGTCGCTGGTCTGGATCGCGAACTGGGTGTTCATCAGGCCGACCACGTTCAGGGCCTTGGCCAGCTCCACCACCTGGCGGCGCAGCTCGGCCTGGGTTTCAGCCGACAGCGAGTACGGCGGCAGCGAGCACGAGGAATCGCCCGAGTGCACGCCGGCTTCTTCGATGTGCTCCATCACGCCGCCGATCAGGACGTTGCCCTGGGCATCGGCAATGATGTCGACGTCGCACTCCACGGCGTTGTCGAGGAAGCGGTCCAGCAGCACCGGCGAATCGTTGGACACCTTCACCGCGTCGCGCACGTAGCGGGCCAGGTCGGCTTCGCCGTAGACGATCTCCATCGCACGGCCGCCCAGCACGTAGCTCGGGCGCACCACCAGCGGGTAGCCGATCTCGCGGGCCAGCAGCAGGGCTTCCTGGTCGTTGCGGGCGATGCGGTTCGGCGGCTGCTTCAGGCCCAGCTTGTCGACCAGCTGCTGGAAGCGCTCACGGTCTTCGGCCAGGTCGATCGAGTCCGGGCTGGTGCCGATCACCGGCACGCCGTTGGCTTCCAGCGCGCGCGCCAGCTTGAGCGGGGTCTGGCCGCCGTACTGCACGATCACGCCCTTCGGCTGTTCCAGATCGACGATTTCCAGCACGTCTTCCAGGGTCAGCGGTTCGAAGTACAGGCGGTCGGAGGTGTCGTAGTCGGTCGACACGGTTTCCGGGTTGCAGTTGACCATGATGGTTTCATAGCCATCCTCGCGCAGCGCCAGTGCCGCGTGCACGCAGCAGTAGTCGAACTCGATGCCCTGGCCGATGCGGTTCGGGCCACCGCCCAGGATCATGATCTTGTCGCGGTTGCTCGGCGCGGCCTCGCACTCGTCCTCGTAGGTCGAGTACAGGTAGGCGGTACCGGTGGAGAACTCACCGGCACAGGAGTCCACGCGCTTGTAGACCGGGCGTACCTTGTGCGCACGACGCAGCGCGCGGATGGCGGCTTCATTGGTGCCGGTCAGCTGCGCCAGGCGCGCGTCGGAGAAGCCAGCGCGCTTCAGCTTGCGCAGGCGTGCGGCGTCCAGCGCGTCGATGCCACCGGCAGCGACTTCGCCTTCTGCAGCGATGATTTCCTCGATCTGGTCCAGGAACCAGTGGTCGATGAACGACAGTGCGTAGATCTCTTCCACGCTCATGCCGGCGCGGAACGCGTCGGCGACGAAGAACAGGCGCTCCGGGCCCGGCGCCTTCAACTCGCGGCGCAGGGTCTGCAGGTCGTCTTCGTTGGCCAGGTCCAAGCCGGTCGGGTCGAAGCCGACCTTGCCGGTTTCCAGGCCACGCAGGGCCTTCTGCACCGACTCCTGGAAGGTACGGCCCATCGCCATCACCTCGCCCACCGACTTCATCTGGGTGGTCAGGCGAGCGTCGGCGGCCGGGAACTTCTCGAAGGCGAAACGCGGGATCTTGGTGACGACGTAGTCGATCGACGGCTCGAACGAGGCCGGGGTCAGGCCACCGGTGATCTCGTTCTTCAGTTCGTCCAGGGTGTAACCCACGGCCAGCTTGGCGGCGACCTTGGCGATCGGGAAGCCGGTGGCCTTGGAGGCCAGCGCCGAGGAACGCGACACACGCGGGTTCATCTCGATGACGACCACGCGGCCGGTCTTCGGGTTGATGCCGAACTGCACGTTCGAGCCACCGGTGTCGACGCCGATCTTGCGCAGCACGGCGATGGAGGCATCGCGCAGGCGCTGGTATTCCTTGTCGGTCAGGGTCTGCGCCGGGGCCACGGTGATCGAGTCACCGGTGTGCACGCCCATCGGGTCCAGGTTTTCGATCGAGCAGACGATGATGCAGTTGTCCGCAGTGTCGCGGACCACTTCCATCTCGAACTCCTTCCAGCCCAGCACCGACTCTTCCACCAGCACCTCGGTGGTCGGCGACAGTTCCAGGCCGCGGCTGACGATCTCGACCAGCTCTTCGCGGTTGTAGGCAATGCCGCCACCGCTGCCGCCCAGGGTGAAGCTGGGGCGGATGATGGTCGGGTAGCCGACGCGGGTCTGGATCTCCAGCGCTTCGTCCAGGGTGTGGGCGACGGCGGCGGTCGGGCATTCCAGGCCGATCTCACCCATGGCCACGCGGAACAGCTCGCGGTCTTCGGCCATGCGGATCGCTTCGCGCTTGGCGCCGATCAGTTCGACGTTGTACTTCTCCAGCACGCCGTTGTCGGCCAGGTCCAGCGCGCAGTTCAGCGCGGTCTGGCCACCCATGGTCGGCAGCAGCGCATCGGGCTTTTCCTTGGCGATGATCTTCTCGACCGTCTGCCAGTTGATCGGCTCGATGTAGACGGCGTCGGCCATCTCCGGGTCGGTCATGATCGTGGCCGGGTTGCTGTTGACCAGCACCACGCGGTAACCCTCGTCACGCAGGGCCTTGCAGGCCTGGGCGCCGGAGTAGTCGAACTCGCAGGCCTGGCCGATGACGATCGGGCCAGCACCGATGATGAGGATGGTCTTGAGGTCAGTGCGCTTGGGCATTTTCTTCTCTAAGTCAGTACAGCGTGACAAGGGGGGTGATCGCACGCTGTCGATCAGGAATCTTGATCCGCAGCGCCGCGCCAGGGGCAGCAGCGATGCGGGGTTTACGGTCCATCGCGACGCCACCGGCAGGCCGGCGGCGTACTGATCACGCCTTGGCCTGCTCCATCAGCGCCACGAAGCGGTCAAACAGCGGACCGACATCGTGCGGGCCCGGGGATGCTTCCGGATGGCCCTGGAACGAGAACGCCGGCACGTCGGTGCGGGCGACACCCTGGTTGGTGCCGTCGAACAGCGAACGGTGGGTCACGCGCAGGGTCGGCGGCAGGGTTGCTTCATCGATCGCAAAACCGTGGTTCTGCGAGGTGATCATCACCCGGCCACTGTCCAGGTCCTGCACCGGGTGGTTGGCACCGTGGTGGCCATGGCCCATCTTCATGGTCTTCGCGCCAGAGGCCAGGCCGAGCAGCTGGTGGCCCAGGCAGATGCCGAAGGTCGGGATCTTCACGTCGATGAAGGCCTTGATCGCGTCGATGGCGTAGTCGCACGGTTCCGGGTCACCCGGGCCATTGGACAGGAACACGCCGTCCGGCTTCAGTGCCAGCACTTCGGCGGCCGGGGTCTGCGCCGGCACCACGGTCACTTCGCAGCCGCGCTCGGCCAGCATGCGCAGGATGTTGGTCTTCACGCCGAAGTCGTAGGCCACGACCTTGAACCGGGCCGGCACGCTGACGAAAGCATTGGCATCCAGGTCCAGCTGGCCCTCGGTCCAGGTGTAGGTCTTCTCGGTAGTGACGACCTTGGCCAGATCCATGCCCTTCAGGCCCGGGAACTTGCGGGCGGCTTCCAGTGCCTTTTCCACGTCGATGTCGCCGGCCATCAGCGCACCGTTCTGCGCGCCCTTCTCGCGCAGGATGCGGGTCAGCTTGCGGGTGTCGATGCCGGCGATGGCGACCACGCCCCGCTGGATCAGCCAGTCCTGCAGCGACAGCTGGCTGCGCCAGTTGCTGGGACGGCGCGGGACGTCGCGCACGATCAGACCGGCCGACCATACCTTGGACGCTTCATCGTCCTGGTCGGTCATGCCGGTGTTGCCGATATGCGGATAGGTCAACGTGACCATCTGCCGGGCGTAGGACGGGTCGGTCAATACTTCCTGATAGCCGGTCATGGCGGTGTTGAACACCACTTCACCGACGGACAGGCCGGGCGCGCCTACGGATTCGCCCTCGAATACGGTGCCGTCTTCGAGGACGAGGATTGCGGCTTGGGTCACGGGAATCTCACTTTGGCTACCGAGGGGGCTGCCGAAGTCACGCCTGCGCTTCACGGAAATCCGGTTGCAAAAAAGCGCGGACGTGCGGTCTGGGACCGGTCCGGCTTTCGTGATTCGGCGAGTGCGAATTGTAACGCTGCCGGGGCGCTCGCGCCAGCGGTTATCGCGCTTCATGAACAGGCGATTGCGTATTCATTTCAATCCGGCGGCGTATGCGGCGCCCGCTGGTAGCGCCGGGCCATGCCCGGCGAAACCGACACCGACGCCGGGCACGGCCCGGCGCTACCGGTTAACGCGGCCCGTCCAGCAGATCGCGCACCCGGTAGCTGCCCGGGGCCCGGCCCTGCAGCTGGCGGGCGGCGAACAGCGCACCGCGGGCGAAGATGTCGCGGTTGGTGGCCCTATGCACCAGCTCGATGCGCTCGCCCAGCCCGGTGAACTGCACCAGATGCTCACCTACGATGTCGCCAGCACGCAGGCTCGCGTAATGCGGCTCCGCTCCGCCGCGCTGCGCGGCCGCGCCCAGGGTTAGCGCGGTGCCTGATGGTGCGTCCTTCTTCTGCGTGTGGTGCGATTCGACGATATCGCAGTCCCAGCCGGCCAGCGCCTGCGCGGCGCGCTCCACCAGCTCGTCCAGCACCGCCACGCCCAGGCTGAAGTTCGACGCCCAGACCAACGGGATCTTCGCCGCTGCTGCATCCAGCGCCTGCCGCTGCGTGCCGGAGATGCCGGTGGTACCCGACACCAGCCCCGCGCCGCGTTCCAGGCACAGCGCCAGCATCGGGTCGAAGCCCTCCGGCAGGCTGAAGTCAATGGCCACGTCGAACACCGGCGCACCGGACAGTTCGCTGGCACCAAAGAACGGCACGCCGTCGACCACGCGCTGCGCCGGCGCACGGCCGGTCACGGCGGCCACGATCTGCAGGGTTTCGGGATGTTCGGCGGCCAGCCGCAGCAGGGCCTGGCCCATGCGCCCGGAGGCGCCGTGAATGAGCAATCGCAGGGGAGTCTGGTTCATGCCTGCAGGCTAGCGGCAGCACGCCTGCTCCGGCAAGCGCCGTCACTGCGACGCTGGGTGACCTTCCGCGCAATGGATGCTCGTTCCTCCCTGGGTACGCCTCGCTTGACCGCACCAGGCGGAGCGCATGCGACACCGTAGATGTCGCGTTTACCACTGGACGCAGAAACGCGGCCACTCAAGGCTGTGGTCCCCTCTTCCGGTCCAGGCAACGCCCATGAAATCCGCGACCGTCTTCAGCAAGTGCGCCAGGAAGACCGGCTATGCCGGGACCACGACCACCCGCTACCGCTTGCTGGATGACGCCCTGCTTGTCGTGAATCACCAACGCGCCAGCGAAAGCCGCGGTTTCTATGTGAATGCTGGACTCTACTTTCCAGAGTTGCTCGTGCACCCCCTCACGCCCGACGATCTTGAAACGGCTTTCAGGTACCGCTCCAGCATCCCCACGCCGCATGTCGACTGGCGTATCGAAGAGACGCCAGGCCTGCGCCGGGCTTTCACCCAGCAGGATCTTCATGACCTGCTCGATGCTGGCGATCGCAACGCGATGAAGCGCCTGCTGCTCAATGCCCTTGCCGACGTGGCGGGCTTCGCAGCGACCCATGGAAATCGCGCCTCGGTACGGCGGATGCACCAGGAGGGACGCTTTCGCGCGATCATCCGCAAAGAGGTCTGAACCCCGGAAAGCGTGCGAACCAAGGTTCGCACCCACAGGCCGAAAGTTCGCACCCGCCGCACAGCCGCCGTCGAGCATGGCTCGACGCTACTTCTTGTTGGTCGGCCCGCAACTGTCGCAACCGCCACAGGCACCGCCACCTCCGCTGGCAGGCGGCGCGATCTTCCGCCCCAGCGCCTGCGCCCAGGCCGCGCGGCCCGGCTTCAGCAGGGCCAGCGCCAAGGCACCGCGCAGCTTGCGCACCGTGCCGGGGAACTGCTTCTTCAGCACCACCCAGGCACTGACCAGCACGGCCACCGCGATGATCAGGTACTGGATCAGCAGCCCGGTATCCATCAGCCACCTCCCAGCGCCCTGGTCACCTGGTAGGTGATCAGCGCCGCCACGTAAGCTGCGGCGAACAGGTAGAACGCGGCAAAGCCCATCTGCTTCCACGAGTTGGTCTCGCGCTTGATGGTGGCCAGCGTCGAGATGCACATCGGTGCGTAGATGTACCAGACCAGCAGCGACAGGGCCGTGGCCAGCGACCAGCCATCGCTGATCAACGGGGTCAGTGCCTGGCTGGCCGCATCGTCATCCGCCGCCGACAGCGCATACACCGTCGCCAGCGACGACACCGCCACCTCACGCGCGGCCAGGCCCGGGATCAGCGCGATGCAGATCTGCCAGTTGAAGCCCAGCGGTGCGAAGAACACCGCCATCGCATGGCCGATCTGGCCGGCGTAGCTATAGTCGATGGCCGGCATCGTGGCGCCCGCCGGCGCCGCTGGGAACGACAGCAGCACCCACAGCAGGATGGTCAGCGCCAGGATGATGCCGCCGACGCGCTTGAGGAAGATCATGCCGCGCTCGTACAGCCCCACCGCCAGGTCGCGCGCATGCGGCAGCCGGTACGACGGAAGCTCCAGCATCAGCGGATGCTCGCTCTTGTCGCGGCGCCACTTCTTCATGATCCACGACATCGCCAGCGCACTGAGGATGCCGGCGGCGTACAGGCCGAACAGCACCAGGCCCTGCTGGTTGAACACGCCCCACACGGTCTTCTGCGGAATGAACGCACCGATCAGCAGCGCGTACACCGGCAGGCGCGCCGAACAGGTCATCAGCGGTGCGACCAGGATGGTGGCCAGGCGGTCACGCGGGTCCTGGATGCTGCGCGTGGACATGATGCCCGGCACCGCGCAGGCGAAGCTGGACAGCAGCGGGATGAACGAGCGGCCAGACAGGCCGGCAGCGGCCATCATGCGGTCGAGCAGGAACGCCGCGCGCGGCAGGTAGCCGGATTCCTCCAGCACCAGGATGAAGAAGAACAGGATCAGGATCTGCGGCAGGAACACGACCACGCCACCGACACCGGCGATGATGCCGTCGGTCAGCAGGCTGGCCAGCGGACCCTCCGGCAACACGCTGCCAACGAGAGTACCGAGCCAGGCGAAGCCAGCCTCGATGCCATCCATCAAAGGCGTCGCCCAGGCATACACCGCCTGGAAGATCAGGAACATCACCACCGCAAGGCTGATCAGCCCGAACACCGGGTGCAGCAGCCAGCGGTCCAGCGCGTCGTCGATCTTCGCGGTTCGCGCCGGCATGCGCACGGCGACCGAAAGGATCTCGCGCACCTTGGCGTGGTAGTCGATGCCACCTTCCGGGCCCGGCACCGGCGCATCCAGGTGCGGCACCATCGCATCGAGGCGCTCGACCAAGGCCTTGGCGCCCTGCTTGCGCACCGCCACGGTCTCCACCACCGGCACGCCCAGCTCGCGTTCCAGCGCGGCCACATCCACCTGGATGCCGCGGCGTTGGGCGGCGTCGACCATGTTCAGCGCGACCACCATCGGCTTGCCCAGCTCGCGCAGTTCCAGCGCGAAGCGCAGGTGCAGGCGCAGGTTGGTGGCGTCGATCACGCACAGCAGCACGTCCGGCGCGGCTTCGCCCGGGTAGAAGCCCCGGCACAGGTCGCGGGTGATCGCCTCGTCCAGGCTGGCCGGATGCAGGCTGTAGGCGCCCGGCAGATCAAGCACCGCGAATTCACGGCCGGACGGCGCACGCAGGCGGCCCTCCTTGCGCTCTACGGTGACGCCGGTGTAGTTGGCGACCTTCTGCCGACTGCCGGTCAGCTGGTTGAACAGCGCGGTCTTGCCGCTGTTGGGGTTGCCGACCAGCGCAATGCGCAGCGGGGCGGTGGCAGCGGAAGCGCTCATGCGCGTCGCTCCTGGCGGTTGGCGTCTACCACGACGCGCTTGGCCTCACTGATCCGCAGCGCGAACCGGGTGAACCCGACCTGCACCAGCAGCGGCTCGCCCCCCACCGGACCTTTGGCCACCAGGCGCACTTCCTCGCCATTGACGAAACCCAGCTCGCGCAGGCGACGGGCGATGGCATCGTTGGCGTGCAGGTCCTGCACGGACTCGACCACGGCCGAGGTGTGCAGCGGCAGTTCGGACAGCGTCATCTAGCGTGTTCTCTGCTGGATGTAAATGGTTCTCGATTCTAACATTCCCGCGTCGCGTCATGGCCCATGACCAATGGCCCGCTATGATCCATACAGGTATGGAGTGACCCTGGAATCCCATGAACGATGCTTTGCAGATCGAGCGCCGCGGCGCCGTCATCACCCTCTGGCTGAACCGGCCGGAACTGCACAATGCCTTCGACGCCAGCCTGATCGCCCGGCTGACCGCCGCGCTGGAGGCCGCCGGACGGGACGATTCGATCCGGGCCGTGGTGGTGGCCGGCCATGGCGCCTCCTTCTCGGCCGGCGCCGACATGCAGTGGATGCGCGGCATGGCTGCGGCCAGCGAAGCCGATAACCGCGAGGACTCGCTGGCCCTGGCCCGGCTGATGCGCACCCTGGACGAGCTGCCCAAGCCGACCCTGGCACGGGTCCACGGCGCGGCCTTCGGCGGCGGTGTCGGCCTGGTCGCCTGCTGCGACATCGCCATCGCCAGCACCGCGGCCCGCTTCGGCCTGACCGAAAGCCGCCTGGGCCTGCTGCCGGCGGTGATCTCCCCCTATGTGATCGAGGCCATCGGCCCACGCCAGGCCCGTCGATGGTTCGCCACCGGCGAGCACTTCGATGCCGAGACCGCACTGCGGATCGGCCTGGTCCACCAGCTGGTCGAACCCGAGCGCCTGGACGAGGCGCTGGAACGCCAGCTGGCCCTGCTCGACAAGGCAGGCCCGATCGCCTCGTCCACCGCCAAGCAGCTGGTGCGGCAGGTCCGGGACAGCCATGACCGCGACACCCTGGATCGCGATAATGCCGCCCTGATCGCGCGCCTGCGGGTGTCCGCCGAGGGCCAGGAGGGCCTGGGCGCCTTCCTCGACAAGCGCGCCCCCCATTGGGTCACGGAAGCCTGAACATGCTCGATCATCTTGGTTTGACCAGCGCCGACCTGGCGCGCAGCAAGGCTTTCTTCCTGCAGGCACTGGCGCCACTGCAGATCGGCGTGGTGATAGAAGTGAGCGCCGAACTGACCGGCGACCACGACCACGTCGGCTTCGGCAGCGACGGCAAGCCGTTCTTCTGGCTCGGCAATGGCGGCACCGCCAGCCACGGCGTGCACGTGGCCTTCGCCTGCGCCAGCCGCGCGCAGGTGGACGCCTTCCACGCCGCCGCCCTCACCGCCGGTGGCCGCGACAACGGCGCGCCGGGCCTGCGCCCGTGGTACCACCCGGATTACTACGCCGCCTTCGTGCTCGACCCGGACGGCAACAACATCGAAGCGGTCTGCCATCGCCCCGTCGGCGAGGTGGCTGCATGAGCGACTACGTCCGCATCGTCGAGGTCGGCCCGCGTGACGGCCTGCAGAACGAAAAGCAGTCGGTGTCCACCGCCGACAAGATCGAACTGATCAACCGCCTGTCGGCCACCGGCCTGCGCAGCATCGAGGCGACCAGTTTCGTCAGCCCGAAGTGGATTCCGCAGCTGGCCGACGCCGCCGAGGTCTACGCCGGCATCCAGCGCCGCCCCGGCATCCACTACCCTGTACTGGTGCCGAACGAACAGGGCTACGACCGCGCCCGCGCGGTGGGCGTGGAGGAAGTGGCGGTGTTCACCGCTGCGTCCGAGGCCTTCAACCGCACCAACACCAATGCCGGCATCGACGAGTCGCTGGCCCGGTTCGAGCCGATCCTCCGCCGCGCCGCCGCCGATGGCGTGCGCGTGCGCGGCTACGTCTCCACTGTGCTCGGCTGCCCCTACCAGGGCGAGGTTCCACTGGCCGACGTGGTACGGGTGGCGCGCGCCCTGCACCAGATGGGCTGTTACGAAATCTCGCTGGGCGACACCATCGGCGTCGGCACCCCACGCAAGGCACGGGCGATGCTGCAGGCGGTTGCCGCCGAGATTCCGATGACGGCACTGGCCGTGCACTTCCACGACACCTACGGCCAGGCCATCGCCAACATCGCCACCTGCCTGGAAGAAGGCGTGCGCGTGGTCGACAGCGCGGTCTCCGGCGCCGGTGGCTGCCCGTATGCGAAGGGTGCCAGCGGCAACGTCGCCAGCGAGGACGTGGTCTATCTGCTGCAGGGCCTGGGCCTGGACAGCGGCGTGGACCTGCCGGCACTGGCCGAGACCGGCCGCTGGCTGGCCGGCCTGCTCGGCCGTGCCACCGCCAGCCGCACCGGCCAGGCGCTCGCAGCGGCCGGCTGAGCACCCCGCTGCGCCGCTCCTGGCGGGGCGGCGCAGTGCACAACGGCGACGGTCGCCGCTTCCGTTAGAATCGGCGGTTCTCGAACCTGCAGGACCGTTCAATGCAGCTGTCTTCCGTACGTGCCGTGATCACTGGCGGCGTCTCCGGCCTCGGCCTGGCCGTGGCCCAGCACCTCGTCGCCCAGGGCGGCAAGGTGGCCCTGTTCGACCTCAACGATGACAAGGGCGCTGCCGCCGTCGCCGGACTGGGTGCCGACAAGGCCCGCTATTTCAACGTCAACGTCAGCGATGAAGCGGCGGTTGCAACGGCCATCGACCAGGCCCACGAATTCCTCGGCGGCCTGAACGTGGCGATGAACTGTGCCGGCATCCTCGGCGCCGGTCGCGTGCTGGGCAAGGAAGGCCCAATGCCGCTGGCCGGCTTCCAGGGCACGGTGATGGTCAACCTGGTCGGCAGCTTCAATGTGGCCAAGGCCGCGGCCAACCGCATGCAGCACAACGAGGCCGGCACCGATGGCGAGCGCGGCGTCATCATCAACACCGCCAGCATCGCTGCCTATGAAGGCCAGATCGGCCAGGCCGCCTATGCCGCCAGCAAGGGCGGCGTGGTGTCGATGACGCTGCCGATGGCACGCGAACTGTCGCGCTTCGGCATCCGCGTCAACACCATCGCCCCAGGCGTATTCTGGACGCCGATGGTCGATGGCATGCCGGAGGCCGTGCAGCAGTCGCTGGCCGCCTCGATCCCGTTCCCGTCGCGCCTGGGCAAGCCGGAAGACTTCGCCAGTCTGGTCGGCTTCATTCTCGGCAACACCTACCTCAACGGCGAGACCATCCGCCTGGACGGCGCTACCCGCCTCGCTCCGAAGTGATTCCCCCCGGGCGCCGGGACGGCGCCCTCCCCCAACGACCTAGATCACCATGAAAGCCAACGACATCAAGAAGGGCAACGTCGTCGAGTACAACAACGGCGTGTACCAGATCCGCGACATCGAGCGCAGCTCGCCGCAGGGTCGCGGCGGCAACGTCCGCTTCCGCTTCATCATGTACAGCGTGCCGGGCGGCAACAAGCTCGACGCCAGCTTCGATGCCGACGACAACCTGGTCGAGGTCGAACTGCTGCGCCGCCAGTCCACCTATTCGTACAAGGACGGCGACGCCTTCGTCTTCCTCGATGACGAGGACTACACCCCCTACACTCTGGACGCGGACGTGATCGGTGATGACGCCGGGTACATCACCGACGGCCTGACCGGCATTTATGTGCAGGTCATCGACGAGCAGCCGGTGGCGATCCAGCTGCCGGCCTCGGTGGTGCTGGAAGTGATCGAGACCCCGCCGGAACTGAAGGGTGGCACCGCCACCAAGCGCCCGAAGCCGGCCAAGCTCAACACCGGCATCGAGATCATGGTGCCGGAGTACATCGTTAACGGCGAACGCGTGCTGGTGAACACCGCCACCGGCGAATTCGCCGGCCGTGCCGACTAAGCGCCTTGCGCTGATCGGCTGCCTGTCCCTGCCTGCGGCGTGTTCGCCGCAGGCAGCGGACGGATCATCGGTGGCAGCGGTTACGGCTGTTTCGCACCGAAGTTGCCGCAGCCATGGTACTGGCGGGTACCGACAGTCAGCATCGCCTTGGCCTCGAACGCCTCGCCGCTCATGTCATCCTGGCAGGTGGTGCGCTGGAAGCTGAGCTTGACGTCGGTGCCGTCGGACGCCTTTCCGCTCCATCCATCAGCGCCCTGTGTGGGTTTGGCCACGTCGAAGCGGCGCTCGCCATAATCGACCTCCACCTGCAGGCCCGGCGCATCGCCGTCGACGACTGCAAGCCAGCCGGGTTCATTGCCGGTGGCACGGAATGCCGCATTGCCGGCGCTGCCATCGCCTTCGGTAGCTTCCACCGCATGGCACTCGCGATCCGGTTCGCCCTTCAGGCTCAGCAGGCCATCATCGCTGCCCTTGGTCCAGAAGCTGTTGCCGAGACCATCGCTGTACTTGGCGCCGGATGCCGCGCGCTCGGAGGTCATGGCGAAGCTACGCTCGCCGATCACCAGCGTGGCAGCATCCTCGCCATTGAATGTCGCGCCCACACTCAGATCACCACACTGGTAGGCGGTCTCGCTGCCACCTTCCGTGTTGGCGCTCGGCTGCGGCGTGGCAGGCGGGGCGTCATTGCTGCCCGCCGCGGGTGCCTGGGCCGGCTGGCACGCGACCAGCACCAACCCCAGGGAGGCTGCCAACAGACTGGGAACTACACGCATGGCTCGACTCCTTGTCGACACTACAGGAATGCTCGACCCTACCACCTCGCGGTGAGCGGGGCCTGAAAGCGCCCTGACCGCGCTCATGCGGCCAGTACCGCCATCGACAGCAGCTGCGCGCCGCTTTCGCCGGAACTGCAGGTCCACACCCGCAGCAGGCGCAGTTTCAGCTCGCGCTCCTGGCCCTGCCCGCGCACCGACAAGCGCACGTCGCTGGACAACAATGCCAGGCGTCCGCACAGCAACGTTTCCACCGCGTACGACTGCAGGCTGCGCACCTGCAGGTTTCCGGTCAGCCAGTCGCCCAGCCACGGCAGGTCGAGCATGCGGCCGCCGTGGCCATCCATCATGAACAAGGCCGGCGATACCAGCGCGGTCAGCGCATCGTGGTCGTCATCCAGCAATGCCTGCCGCAGGCGCTGTTCCAGCGCTGCCAACTGCCGCTCATGCAGATCTTCAACGATGTTCCGTTCCATCCACGGTTCCTCCCGGCATCGGCCGGCGCCTGCGCAGGCGCTGCGCGATC
Organism: Stenotrophomonas sp. YJH_SMC_33; assembly: GCF_059372295.1. NCBI lineage: Bacteria > Pseudomonadati > Pseudomonadota > Gammaproteobacteria > Lysobacterales > Lysobacteraceae > Stenotrophomonas > Stenotrophomonas sp. YJH_SMC_33. Next base: position 140,420 of record NZ_JCAFVJ010000008.1, on the reverse strand, counting down.
CACTGCCGCGCGCCCTGCACCACTACATAGAAGACCGGCACGAAGAACACGGCCAGCACGGTCGCACTGACCATGCCGCCGAACACACCGGTTCCAATCGCCTGCTGGGTTTCCTTCGAGGCGCCCTGCGCCAGCATCAGCGGCACCACGCCCAGCGCGAATGCCAGCGAGGTCATCACGATCGGCCGCAGTCGCAGCCGCGCTGCCTCCAGCGCTGCTTCAACCAGGCCGCGACCCTGCTGCTGCAGCTGGCGCGCGAACTCGACGATGAGGATCGCGTTCTTCGCCGACAGCCCGATCACGGTGATCATGCCGACCTTGAAGAACACGTCGTTGGGCATGCCCCGCAACAGCACCGCAGCAACCGCACCAAGCAGGCCCAGCGGCACCACCAGCATCACCGCCAGCGGGATCGACCAGCTCTCGTACAGTGCCGCCAGCACCAGGAACACCACCAGCATCGACAACAGCAGCAACCACGGCGCCTGCGCACCGGACTCCCGCTCCTGCAGCGACTGGCTGGTCCACTGCAGGGCAAAACCGGACGGCAGCTCCTCCGCCAACCGCTCCATCTCCGCCATGGCCTGGCCGGTCGACACGCCGGAGGCCGGTGCGCCGGACAGATTCAGCGCCGGGAAGCCGAGATAGCGCTGCAGCTGCAGCGGCGCCTCGGTCCAGTGCGGCGTCACCAGTTCCGACAACGCCACCATGCCACCTTCGCTATTGCGCACGTACAGCCTCAGCACATCCTCCAGCTCCATCCGGTGGGGTGCATCGGCCTGCAGGATCACCTGCTGCAGCCGGCCCTTGTTGGGGAAGTCGTTGACGTACTGCGAGCCCATCGCCGCCGACAGCGTGCTGCTGATCTGCTCGAACCCCACGCCCATCGCCTCGGCCTTGGCGCGGTCGATGTCCAGCCGCACGCTGGTACCTGCTGGCAGGCCATCGGCATGCACCTCCGACAGCAGCGGGCTGGCCTCGGCCAGCTTCAGCAGCTGCTGCAAGGCCGCGCGCAGCTCTGCCTGGCTCTGCCCGGTACGCGCCTGCAGGGCGAGCGAGAAGCCGGACGAACGCCCCAGGCTGTCGATCGCCGGCGGCATCACGCTCATCACCTCGCCCTCGGCAATCGTCGCCATCGCCTTCTGCGCGGCCTCCACTTCGCCGGCCGCGGTGGCTCCTGCACGCTCTCCCCAGTCCTTCAGCATGGTGTAGGTCAGCGCCGCGCTCGGGCCGGACCCGGAGAAGCTGTAGCCGAGGATCGACTGGTTGGACCCGATGCCCGGGCGTGACGCCACATGCCGTTCGTAGGCTTCGACCACGGCCAGCGTGCGCTCGGCGGTGGCTTCGGCCGGCAGCTGGATCGAGGTCATGAAATAGCCCTGGTCTTCTTCCGGCAGGAATGCACCCGGCAGCCAGTGCAGGCCCAGCAACAGCGCCACTACCAGCGCGGCGAACACGCCCATCACCCGCCCGCTCCGCTGCAGCACCGACGCCACGCCACGCTGGTAACGCCCGGTCATCCGCTCGAAGCCACGATTGAAGGCACCGAACAGCCCGCCACGGCCATGATGGCCATGGGTGTTCGGGCGCAGCAGCGTCGCGCACAACGCCGGCGTCAGGCTCAGGGCCAGCAGCGCCGAAAACAGGATCGACACCGCCATCGCCACGGTGAACTGGCGGTAGATGGCGCCCACCGAGCCGCTGGCCAGCGCCATCGGGATGAACACCGCGGTCAGCACCAGGGTGATGCCGATCACTGCGCCGGTCAGCTCGCGCATCGCCTTGATGGTGGCCTCGCGCGGCGGCAGGCCCTCCTCGGCCATGATCCGCTCCACGCCCTCGACCACCACGATGGCGTCATCGACGATGATGCCGATGGCCAGCACCATGCCGAACATGGTCAGCACGTTGATCGAGAAGCCCAGCGCCAGCATCACCGCGAACGTACCCAACAGCGCGATGGGCGCGACCAACGCCGGGATCAACGTGTAGCGCCAGTTCTGCAAAAACAGGTACATCACTGCGAACACCAGCAGCATCGCCTCCAGCAGCGTCTGCACCACCTTCTGGATCGAGATCTTCACGAACGGCGCGGTGTCGAACGGGATGCTCGCCTCCACGCCGCGCGGCAACAGCGGCGCCAGTTCGGCCATGCGCTCACGGACCGCCGACGCCGTGCGCACCGCATTCGCGCCCGGCCGCAGCTGCACCCCGGCAGCGGTGGCCGGATGGCCGTCCTCGCGGGTGCCCCAGGCATAGCTCTGCGCGCCCAGTTCGACGCGGGCGACATCACCCAGCACCACCCGTGAACCGTCGGCCCCGGCGCGCAGTACGATCGCCGCGAACTGTTCCGGCGTGGACAACTGGCCGTCGGCGCTGAGCGGCACGGTGATGCGCTGGCCTGGAACACCCGGCGAATCACCGATGCGCCCCGGCGAGATCTCCAGGTTCTGCTGCTCGATGGCAGCGGCCACGTCACCCATGGTCAGCCCATAGCCGGTCAGCCGGGTCGGGTCCAGCCACACGCGCATCGCCTGCTCCGCACCGAACAGCTGCACGCGGCCGACGCCATCGATGCGGCGCAGCTCCTCGATGATGTTGCGCGCCATGAAGTCGCCCAGTGCGGCCTCGCTGACGCTGGCATCGGGCGAACGCAGGCCGACCAGCATCAGGAAGCCGGAATCGGCTGCTTCCACGAACAGGCCGCTCTGGCGCACGCTGCGCGGCAGGCGCGGCTCGATCGCCTTGATCCGGTTCTGCACGTCCACCTGCGCCAGCTCCGGGTTGGTACCCGGCTTGAAGGTCGCAGTGATGGAGGCTTCGCCGGAGGTGTCCACCGACGACTCGAAATACAGCAGGTGCTTGACGCTGGACAGCTCGCGCTCGATCAGGCCGACCACCGCGTCATTCAGCGTCTGCGGGCTGGCACCCGGGTAGCTGGCGTAGATGCTGACGCTGGGCGGCGCTACTGCCGGATAGCGCTCCACCGCCAGCCGCGGGATCGCCAGCACACCGGCCAGGATGATGAAGATCGCCAGCACCCAGGCGAACACCGGGCGATCGATGAAGAAATGTGCCATGTTGGATTTTCCTGGAGGGACCGGCCCGGTGGAGGCTCAGCCCTTGCTGCCGGCCTGCACCGCGCCAGCGCTGGCGACCGGCATCTGCCAGTCGCGCGCATCGACCACCACGCCTTCCTGCAGGCGTTCCTGGCCTTCGACCACCACCTTTTCGCCCGCCTTCAGGCCCGTGCGCACCAGCCATTGGCGATCGACACTACCGTCCACTTCCAGCGTGCGGATCACCGCCTTGCCATCGCCACCGATCACCCAGGCATAGGCCTGGCCACCGGCACTGCGCAGTACGGCCTGCTGCGGCACGGTCAGTGCGCTGGCCGGCGCACCCCGCGGCACCTTCGCGCGCACGTACATGCCGGGCAGCAGCTGGCGCCGCGGGTTGTCGACCAGGATGCGCAGGATCACATCACCGGTGCGCGCATCGACATTGATGCCGGAGAACAGCATCTGGCCACGTTCGGGCAGCGGCCTGCCGGCCGCACCGATGATCGTCACCGGCAGCTCGCCGCCACCGGCACTGCGTTGCAGCGACTCGAGCTGCGCCGCTGGCTGGCGCACATCGACGTAGACCTGGTCGATCTGCTGCACCACCGCCATCGGCTCGGCATCGGCCACGCCGACCAGTGCACCTTCGGTCACCAGCGCCTGGTCGATGCGGCCGGCAATCGGTGCACTGACCGTGGCATAGCGCAGGTCGAGCTGGCGGCGGGCCAGGATCGCGCGCGCCTCGTTCACCGCGGCACGGGCCTGTTCGTACTCGGCACTGGCATCGTCGCGGTGCTGCTGGCTGACCGCCTGCGCGGCCGCCAGCGCATGCAGGCGCTGCGACTGCACGCGGCTGCGGCCCAGGGCTGCCTCACTGCGCTGCAGCGCTGCCAGTGCCGAGTCGACATCGGCACGGAACGCCGCCGGATCAATCTGGAACAGGGCCTGGCCGGCGCGCACTTCGGCGCCCTGTTCGAACAGGCGGCGCTGCACGATGCCGCCGACCTGCGCACGGATCTGTGCGGTGCGAACGGCGGCGACACGGCCGGGCAGTTCATCGTCGCGCTGCACGACCTGCGGGCCGACAGTGACCACGCTGACGCGCGGTGCCGCTTCGGGCGTGGCTTCGGGGGCGGAGCAGGCCGTCACGGCCAGGGCGAGGGCCGCGATCAACGCGACCGGAGTCCTGAAGGTTCTCATTGCTGTGCACAATGCCGCGCAGGCGGCTGATAGGTTCTGAAGCGTGAAGTGTGCGTGGCGATGATGGGGTTTCGATGGAGGAACTGTGGAGATACGATGGAGGCAAGCACCTTAAGGCCCCGCCCCTGCATGCATGCCGCCCCTGCCCTCGCCGCCCTCGTCCTGATCGTCGAGGATGAGGCCGAGATCGCCGATATTCTCACCGCCTATCTGGAACGCGAAGGACTGCGTACGCTGCGCGCCGCCGACGGCCACAGCGCGCTGGACCTGCACCGCAGCGCCCGCCCCGACCTGGTCCTGCTTGATGTGCAGCTGCCGCGCCTGGATGGCTGGAGCGTGCTGACCCAGCTGCGCCAGCGCGGTGAAACGCCGGTGATCATGCTGACCGCACTGGACCAGGACCTGGACAAGCTCACCGCGCTGCGCATGGGCGCCGACGACTACGTGGTCAAGCCGTTCAATCCGGCCGAAGTGGCAGCACGCGTGCGCGCCGTGCTGCGGCGTACGTTGCGCGCCTCGCGCATGGACGCACCGACCGCGCTGCGGGCGGGCCCGCTGCTGATCGACTCGGCTACCCATGCCGTGCATGTGGAGGGCGAAGGCTACAGCCACGAAGTGCTGCTCACGCTCACCGAGTTCAAGCTGCTGCACTGCATGGCGCTGGCGCCGACCCGCATCTTCAGCCGCAGCGAGCTGATGCACGAATGCCTGCCGGAAAGCGAAGCGCTGGAACGCACCGTCGACAGCCATGTCAGCAAGCTGCGCCGCAAACTCGATGACGTGGGCATGGTCAACGTCCCGGCCAGCGTGCGCGGTGTCGGCTACCGGTTGATGGCCGACCGCTGATGGCGCGCCTGCGCCGTTCCGGGCTCAGCCGCCACATCATCATCTCGATGTCGCTGATGGTGATCGGCGTCATCGTGATGATGATCCTGTCGTCGTGGCTGCTGTACGCGGTGCTGGTCGAGTTCTTCCCCGGCAGCACCGAGGAGCCGGAAAGCTGGCTGCCGACCGGGCCGGAACTGGCATGGATGGTGGGCGTGATCCTGACCGGACTGGCGCTGGCCATCGCCGCTTCGTTCCGTCTTGCGCACCGTATCCTGTCGCCACTGAATTCACTGGTGGACAGTGTGCGTGCGCTTGCCGGCGGCGACCTCGGGGCGCGCGCGAGCGTCGAGGAGAATTCGCCGGGTGAAGTGGCGACCCTGGTCGAGGACTTCAATGCAATGGCCCGCCGCCTGCAGCACATGGAGAGCGAGCGCGCGATGTGGCACGCGGCCATCGCCCATGAGCTGCGCACGCCGGTGACGATCCTGCGCGGTCGCCTGCAAGGGCTCGCCGAGGGCGTGTTCCAGCCGGACGAGTCACAGTTTCGCAGCCTGCTGGCGCAGGTCGAGGGCCTCTCGCGCCTGATCGAGGATCTGCGCGTGCTGAGCCTGTCCGACAACGCGCGGCTGGACGTACGTCGCGCGCGCACCGATGTGGTGGCCGAAGTGCATTCGGTGATGACCCTGGTCGATCCGCAGTTCCGCGCCGCCGGCTTCGTGCTGGAGCTGGAAACCAGCCGCGAGGAACACAACGCGCACTGCGACCCGACCCGCCTCCGCCAGGCGCTGCTGGCGCTGCTGGAGAACGCACGCCGCTATGCCAGCCCGGGCAAGGTGCGGATTGCCGTGCATGACACACCGGGACATGTGCAAGTGGCAATCGAGGATGAGGGCCCGGGCATCGATCCGGAGCTGCACGCCGACATCTTCAGCCCGTTCATGCGTGCCGACGGCTCACGTTCACGCCAGGGCGGCGGCAGTGGCCTCGGCCTGGCGGTGGTCAAGGCCATCGCCGACGCGCACGGCGGCCGCGTCTACTGCACGGCAGGCAACGCCGGCGGCAGCCGTTTCGTCATCGAACTGCCGCGCCAGTAGCGGGCGTGGCTGCCTGTTCCCGCAGGCGCGCGCCAAGTGTGGCGAGGTTGGCGTCGATCGCATCCATCTCGTTGCGCTGGCCCACCGGCAACTGCTGGCGCAGTTGCACGCGCAGCGCCTGCCAGGCCGGCACCGCCTCTGCGCTGGCAGTGGCAACCGCTTCGGCCAGCACCGCCTGCTCATCGGCCAGCGGCAACCCGTAGCCGCCCTGCAGCAGCGTCCCCGGGCGCAACCACTGCCCGCTCTGCGCCAGCAGGCTGCGCAGGCTGCGGGTTTCCGCGCTGTCCGCAGCAGCCAGTAGCTGCCGCTTGAGCACATCGCGTGCGCGCAGTTCGGCACGCCGCTGTGCCGCCTGTTCCAGCAGCAGCAGGCTGGCACTGGCGCGCAGGTTGCCCTTCAGCAGCCACGGTGCCCGTTGTTCTGCCGGCAGCTTCAACCAGCCGCGCACATCGCGCGCGGGCAAGGCCAGCTGGGTCGCCGCCACTGTGAACAACTGCTGGTAGTGGTCGCGCGCGGAAGCGAAGTAATAGCCCTGTGCCTGCGCTGCGTTGCGGTCCGTGAGTACCCGCTCGTCGAGCATGCCCAGCCGCGCCAGCCGCCGCTTGAGACCGCGCGGACTCAGCTGGGCCAGCCCGTCCTCGCCCAGCCGGGGCACTCCGGCCTGCAGCAGCCTGGCGGTCTCCACCGCACAGTTGTTGCTGACGAAGTAATAGCGCCCGTCATAGCTCCAGTGCACCTGCGCGGTGCGCTCGAGCAGGCTGGCGATCTCGTCGCGTTGCAGCTGCAAGGGCAACGACTGCAGGCCCCGCAGTTCCACCTTGGTGTACTCGTCCACCACCTGCTGCAGCGGCAGCACGAACAGCCGCGACGGGTAGCCGCCGGTCAAGCCGCGCCAGTTGGAAATCTGCACATCGCCGACGAACGCGCGGAACGACAGCACGCGGTGGTACTCCAGGTCCAGGCGGCAGTCCGGACCCGGTGCGCGGCCCGGCCGGCAGATCACCAGCCGCAGCATGCTGTGCCCCCAGCGGCTCATCGGCTGCGCACTGCCCTCGGCGAACAGGTAGTCCACGGCGTAGACACGCGCCGGGTCGAGCTGCAGCAGCGATGCCGCCCCCTCTTCCGATTCGGCCTGCAGCAATGGCAACGCGTTCGCGCAGTGCGACTGTGGCAGCGATGGCGGGGTTCCGAAATGGACCTGGAACCACTGCGCCAGTGCCGGGCGCCGGCAGGCGAACTCGCTGTCGAGCACGAAATGCTCGGCGTTCACTGCCAGGTACTCGGCCGGGTCCTTCAGTTCATACGCATCGGGACTGCGGTCACGGAAATCGTTGTCGCCACGGCCGAGATGCCAGGGCTTGCGCTGCCATCCAGCCAGATCACGCCAGCGCACACTGCGTGACCAGTTCGCCCCCGTACGGTCGGCGACATGGGTCAGTTCGTGTACCAGCGCGCTGCGGCGTGCGCGGCGCGCGCCGGGCACGGCATCATCCAACAGCTCGCGACGCAGGGCGATGCGCCCGGCGAAAGCGCGGCCGTGCACATCGGCCGGCAGGTCATCGCGCCAGCGCACCTGGACCTGTGCCGGCAATGCGCGGAGCAGGCCATCCGGCAGCAGTGCCTGCACGTCGGCCAGGGTCTGCGTCGCCACCTGCTGCTGTGCAGGGCTCAACCCTGCCGGGTCCAGCTGCAGGCGATCAGCTGCGTGCGCGACGTGGGCAACCAGCAGTAGAGCCACGCCATGCGTGGCTGCGTTCCACCGGCCAAGCCTCTGTAGAGCCGAGCCATGCTCGGCTGCTGTTGCGATCCGCATGCGCCAGGCATTCAGCCGAGCATGGCTCGGCTCTACAGAACGCGATGTCGCCGGGGTCATGCAGTCCGGATCAACGCGCCAGCAACGCGCGGGCCAGTTCCAGGTCGCTCTGCTGCTGTGCGGCAGCACTCTGCTCACGCAGGTGGGCCAGCGCGGCCTGCAGGCGGGCGCCACGGATCTGGCCGTCGCTGGCGACGAACGCCGCAGCGTCGTCGCGCGCAGCCAGTACCACCTTGTCGTCACCCGAGCTGCTACCCGAGGAGCCGGAGGAGGCACCGGTGGCGGAACCGGCCGAGGTGCCGGCGAAGCTGGAAGCGAAGCCGGCCAGCGGCAGGGACAGCAGGGCGAGCAGCAGAAGCGGACGGGTCATCGGTTCGAAGCCGGTTGTGAGGATGCGTGGAGCGTAACGGGTGCGTGAAGGATTTGCCCGGCTCAAACGTCGAACAGCTTGCCGGGATTCAGCCGCGCTTGGGGATCGAACGCACGTTTGACCGCCTTCATCAGGGCGATCTCGGCCGGGCCGCGGGTGCTGTCCAGGTAGCCCTTCTTGACCAGGCCGATGCCGTGTTCAGCCGAGATGCTGCCATCGAACCGGGCCAGCACCTGCGCCAACAGCTTGGTCACGTGTTCACACTGCGCCACGAAATCGGCGTCGCTGGTGTCATCGGGCTTGAGCACGTTGATGTGCAGGTTGCCGTCACCGATATGGCCGAACCAGACCACGTCGAAGTGTGGGTAGGCCTGCCCGATCAGTGCCTGGGTCTCGGCCAGGAACGCAGGCATCGCCGAGATCCGCACCGAGACATCATTCTTGTAAGGTTTGTAGCGCGCCAGCGATTCGGTGATGCCTTCGCGCAGGCGCCACAGCTGGGCGGCCTGGGCGTCGCTGGCGCTGATCACCCCGTCGCTCACCCAGCCGTTGCCCATGCAGTCCTCGAAGGCGGCCATCGCCGCCGCTTCCTGCGCTTCGTCATTGGCGGCGAACTCGGTGACCACGTAATACGGGTGCACCTCGTCGAACGGTGCCTGCGCACCATGCGCCAGCACGTGCTCCAGCGCCCGGTCGGTGAAGAACTCGAAGGCCTGCAGCTGCAGGCGCGCGCGGAACGCGGCGAACACCTGCATCAGCACCTCGAAGCTGGGCACGGCCAGCAGCATCACGTTGCTGGCTGGCGGCGGATCGGTGAGTTTCACTGTCGCCTCGACGATCACGCCCAGCGTGCCTTCCGAACCGATCAGCAGCTGGCGGAAGTCATAGCCGCTGGAGTTCTTGATCAGGCCCTTGTTGAGCTCCAGCAGTTCGCCGCTGGCGGTAACCACCTTCAGCCCGGCGATCCACTCGCGGGTGTTGCCGTAGCGGATCACACGGATGCCGCCAGCATTGGTGGCGATGTTGCCGCCGATCGTGCACGACCCGCGTGCAGCGAAATCCACCGGATAGATCAGGCCGTGGTCCAGCGCGGCGTTGTGCACGGCCTCCAGCGGCATGCCGGCCTGCACCACCAGGGTGCGATCGACCGCGTCGTAGGCCAGCGCCTTGTTCATCCGCTCCAGGCTGAGCACCAGCTCGCCATTGGCCGCCACCGCGCCACCGGAAAGGCCGGTACGGCCGCCGGACGGCACCACGGGCACGCCCTCACCCGCACTCCAGCGCATCACCGCCTGTACCTCCTCGACCGTGGCCGGCAGTGCGACCGCCAACGGCGCCGGCGTCCAGCGCCGGGTCCAGTCGCGCCCGTAATGCTCCAGGTCGGCCGGGTCGGTCTTCAGCTTCAGGCCGGGACAGGCCTGCTGCAGCGAGGCAATGCGGGAATCGGTCATGACGGTCCAGCGCGGGGCGTGAAGAACGGGCAAGCGTGCCAGCGGCACGCGCCAGCGTCCAGCCCTGCGAGCAGGCAGATAGCTACGGATGCAACCAATTGCGCACCGCACCATGAGCGCTGCGATCTGGCATAGTGGTTGGCCCCTGTCCCACTGGCCGTGTTGCCCCATGTCGCCGAAGAAGACCTCGTTCCCGAAGCAGGATATCCGCGTGCTGTTGCTGGAGGGGGTCAGCCAGACCGCCGTGGAGGTGTTCAGCGCGGCCGGCTACAGCCAGATCGAGGCGCACACCAAGGCACTGCCCGAGGACGAATTGAAGGCGCGCATCGCCGAGGCGCACATCGTCGGCATCCGCTCGCGCACCCAGCTCAGCGCCGAGGTGCTGGCCGAGGCCAAGCGCCTGATCGCGGTGGGCTGCTTCTGCATCGGCACCAACCAGGTCGACCTGGACGCGGCCGAACTGGCCGGCATCCCGGTGTTCAACGCGCCCTACTCCAACACCCGCAGCGTGGCCGAACTGGTGATCGCCGAGGCGATCATGCTGACCCGTGGCATTCCGCAGAAGAACGCCGAATGCCATCGCGGCGGCTGGTCGAAGTCAGCCAGCGGCAGCCATGAAGTGCGCGGCAAGACGCTGGGCATCATTGGTTACGGCCACATCGGCACCCAGGTCGGCCTGCTGGCCGAATCGCTGGGCATGCAGGTGATCTTCCACGACGTGGAAACCAAGCTGGCGCTGGGCAATGCCCGTGCAGCGGCCAGCCTGGACGACCTGCTGGCGCGCGCCGACATCGTCACCCTGCACGTGCCGGAGACCCCGTCCACGCAGTGGATGATCGGCAGCACCGAGCTGGCGAAGATGCGCAAGGGCGCGCACCTGATCAACGCCGCGCGCGGCACCGTGGTCGACATCGATGCGCTGGACGCGGCCCTGGCCAGCGGCCACGTCGGTGGCGCCGCGCTGGACGTGTTCCCGGTCGAGCCGAAGGGCAACGGCGATATCTTCGAATCGCCGCTGACCCGCCACGACAACGTCATCCTCACCCCGCACGTCGGCGGCAGCACGCTGGAAGCGCAGGACAACATCGGCGTGGAAGTGGCGGCCAAGCTGGTGCGCTACAGCGACAACGGCAGCACCCTGTCGGCGGTCAACTTCCCGGAAGTGACCCTGCCCGAACACGAAGACAGCCTGCGCCTGCTGCACATCCACCAGAACGTGCCGGGCGTGCTGTCCAAGGTCAACGAGATCTTCTCGCGCCACAACGTCAACATCGACGGCCAGTTCCTGCGCACCGACCCGAAGGTGGGTTACGTGGTGATCGACATCACCGCCAGCGAGGCGCAGGCCGCCGCCGTGCGCGACGAGCTGGCCGCGATTCCGGGCACGCTGCGGACGCGCATCCTGTATTGAGCAAGGCGTCGCCGGGCATGCCCCGGCGGATTGCTTCCGGCATCGCGCCATCCACGCATGGCGTGGATGGAACACCTCAGAACCTTACGGCGTGGAGGTTCTTGTAAAAGTCCCAATGGATCAGAACCCTTTCTTCCATCGACAGGAACAGCGTATCGACGAAATCCAGCTCCTCGGCATGAGCCAGCCAGTCCTGCAGGCGGCTGCCCAGTGAAGGTACCGCCCCATCCACCTGGACAACCGTCAACGCAGCCTCGCTTGGCAAGCCAACAGCATCTGCAATGGCGCTCAACTCCTGCGCCAGCCGCTCCCGCCCCACCCCGGGGACCTCCAGGCGCGATGGCACGCGCTCCCAGTCGATGCATGTGATGACTGGCAATGCAGCCTTGATCATCGCAAGGGCAGCATCCTGCTTCGCCTCGCCACAGGCATGAGCCGCAACAAACGCGGCACAGCCGTCCGAGAGCATCAACGTGCCAGCCAGCGGCGCGCCATGCGCTGCATGGATTCATCCGATTCGGGGTCGGCCGCGACCTCGGTCACCGGCCGCCATGCCAGGTCAAGCGACTCCTCGCTGAGCACGAATGCCTCACCACCGAGCGCGCGGATCACGAAACGCACGTCGTAGTGCCAGTGCCCCGGCACATCCTTGCGCTCCGGAATCCAGTGCTTGTCCAGATCGAAGATGGCCGGGTCTTCCAGCACCAGCCCGCTCAGGCCGGACTCCTCCTCGGCCTCCTTCAGCGCCACCTGGGCCAGGTCGCGGTCGCCGTCGGCGTGGCCACCCAGCTGCAGCCAGCGCTGCAGCTTGCGATGGTGGGTCAGCAGCAGGCGCTGGCCGTCGGCGCTGACCAGCCAGCAGCTCGCGGTGAAGTGGCCTGCAAGCCGCTCACGCCGGAACGGATCTTCCGGATCATCCAGCAATGTGCCGAATTCGGCAGCCAGTGCGTCGTGGGCGGGCTCGCGGCGGGCATAGTCCCGCAACAGACCGCGCAGGCGATCGTCAAGCACGGCAAGGGTTTCGGCGGTCTGGCGCATGAATGGGGGCGGTTCGGAAAAATACTGCTCATTATCGCCGTTCATTGTTGCGATTGCGCTTGTGCGTTGGCTTCAGCTTTGGCTAAGGTACAGCGGGCTGTTCGCACGGCCTTCACCATTCAAGGCAGCCGGCAACGCATCGGCCGCCCACCCCATCCGATCACTAGGAAGTACTGCATGCTGAAAGCTCTGTTGAGGGTCAAGCCGGTCCAGCCGGCCGGGCACGTCGATGCCGGCGAACCCATCGAAGGCAGCCTGGACGGCGAAGCCACGTTGAAACGGACCCTCACGGCTAAACACCTCATCCTGCTGGGCGTGGGTGCGGTGATCGGCGCAGGTATCTTCGTGCTGACCGGCCAGGCCGCAGCCAACCACGCGGGCCCGGCGGTCATGCTGTCGTTCGTGCTGGCCGGTTTCGCCTGTGCGCTGGCGGGCCTGTGCTATGCCGAGTTCGCGGCGATGATGCCGGTCTCCGGCAGTGCCTATTCCTATTCCTATGCCACCCTCGGCGAAGGCATGGCCTGGTTCATCGGCTGGTGCCTGGTGCTGGAGTACCTGTTCGCCTCGGCATCGGTCGCGGTGGGCTGGTCGGCCTACCTGATCAGTTTCATCACCACCACGCTGCACATGCCGTTCCCGGACCTGCTCAGCGCCGCGCCCATCGCCTGGACCGGCAGCGAGTTCGTCTCCTCCGGCAAGCTGTTCAACCTGCCTGCGGTGCTGATCGTGGCGGCGGTGTCCGGCCTGCTGTACGTGGGCGTGACCCAGTCGGCCTTCGTCAACGCCATCATCGTGGCGATCAAGGTCACCGTCATCTGCCTGTTCATCGGCATCGGCGCGGCCCATATCGACCCGGCCAACTGGCAGCCGTTCATCCCGGAAAACACCGGCGTGCCGGGTGAGTTCGGCTGGAGCGGCATCTTCCGCGCGGCCACCATCGTGTTCTTCGCCTATATCGGCTTCGATGCGGTCTCCACCGCCGCCGGCGAAACCAAAGACCCACAGCGCAACATGCCGATCGGCCTGCTCGGCTCGCTGGCGGTATGCACCATCGTCTACATCATCGTCTGCGCGGTACTGACCGGCATGATGCCGTACCACCTGCTGGGCACCGACAAGCCGGTGGCCACCGCACTGGAGCCCTACCCGACCTTGTCCTGGCTGAAGACCCTGGTCGAGATCGGCGCCATCGCCGGCCTGTCCTCGGTGGTGCTGGTGATGATGATGGGCCAGACCCGCATCGCCTACACCATTTCCCGCGACGGCCTGCTGCCGAAGTTCTTCGGCAAGGTCCACGCCCGGTTCCGCACGCCTTACTGGGCCACGATCGTGGTCGGCGTGATCGCCGCCGCGCTGGCCGGCCTGGTGCCGCTGAACGTGCTCGGCGAACTGGTGTCGATGGGCACCCTGCTGGCCTTCGCCACCGTCTGCATCGGCGTGCTGGTGCTGCGCTATACCAAGCCGGAGATCCATCGCCCGTTCCGCGTACCGGCGGTGTGGATCATCTGCCCGCTTGGCGCCGCGGCCTGCCTGTTCCTGTTCTGGCAGGCGTTCGTGGTGCACTGGCACCTGTTCGTCGGCTGGACCGTGCTGGGCATGCTGATTTACCTCGGCTACGGCATGCGCAACAGCAAGCTGGCCAAGTCGCCCTGATCCGCCTACGGGCCGGCCTCGCGCCGGCCCGTCCGTTTTCCCCGCGCGCCGCTCCTGGCGCGCTTCGACAAGACCACCACACATGTTCAAGCAACTGTGGGCCACCAAGCACCCGCATGCCGCCCATGAAGACGCCAACGGCCTGAGCCTGCGCCGCCACCTAGGCCCCTGGGGGCTGACCGCCCTCGGCATCGGCGCGGTGATCGGCGGCGGCATCTTCGTCATCACCGGCCAGGCGGCCGCCAACCACGCCGGCCCCGCGATCATGCTGTCGTTCGTGCTGGCCGCCATCTGCTGCGCCTTCTGCGCGCTGGCCTACGCCGAGTTCGCCTCGATGGTGCCGGTCTCCGGCAGCGCCTACACCTATACCTATGCCACCTTCGGCGAACTGTCGGCCTGGTTCATCGGCTGGATGCTGGTGCTCGAATACGGCGTCTCTGCATCGGCGGTGGCGGTCAGCTGGACCGGCTACTTCCTCAGCCTGCTCAGCCAGTTCGACATCCATCTACCGGCGGCGCTGGTCAGTGCGCCACTGGACGCACAGCTGCGCCCCACCGGTGCTATCGCCAACCTGCCGGCCGCTGCGCTGGTACTGCTGCTGACCTGGCTGTGCTACGTCGGCATCAGCAAGTCATCGGCAATGAACATGGCGATGGTCGTGCTCAAGACCGGCCTCATCCTGCTGGTCATCGTGGTCGGCTGGAAGTACGTGGACACCAGCAACTGGACGCCGTTCATCCCCGCCAACGAAGGCCCCGGCAAGTACGGCATGGAAGGCGTGCTGCGTGGCGCGGCGATGGTGTTCTTCGCCTACATCGGCTTCGAGGCGGTCTCGGTGGCGGCGCAGGAATCCAAGAACCCGCAGCGCGACATGCCGATCGGCATGATGCTGTCGCTGGTGGTCTGCACCGTGCTCTACATCGCGATGGCCGCGGTGATGACCGGCCTGGTGCCGTTCCAGCTGCTGGGCACCGACGAACCGGTGGTGACCGCGGTGGCCGCGCATCCGCAGCTGGGCTGGCTGCGCTGGGTGGTCGAGGTCGGCGCGCTGGTCGGCCTGTCATCGGTAGTGCTGGTGATGATCATCGGCCAGCCGCGCATCTTCATGATCATGGGCCGCGACGGTCTGCTGCCGCCGGTGTTCACCAGGATCCACCCGAAGTACCGCACCCCGCACATCAACACGGTGATCACCGGCATCGGCATCGCGCTGCTGGCGGCGCTGTTCCCGCTGGACATTCTCGGCGAGCTGACCTCGATGGGCACGCTGATTGCGTTCGCGGCGGTCTGCGCCGGCGTGCTGATCCTGCGCCGCACCCAACCGGACCTGCCGCGCCCTTTCCGCATGCCGATGGCCTGGCTGATCTGCAGCCTGGGCGTGCTGAGCTGCCTGGCGCTGCTGTCGGCGATGACGATGCACAACTGGATGCTGATGGGCGTCTGGACCTTCGTCGGTTTCGTGATCTATTTCTGCTACGGCTTCAGGCACAGCCGCCTGCGGGGGAAGTAAGGGGTTTTGCATTGCAGGGCCTGCCGCCCTGCACCCGCCTTTGAAGCCGGAGCAACGGCAAGAGCGGGACTGTGGGTTTGGCGGGGAGGCATGGGTTCGCGGGGGACGCCGCAAGTACGTCCATGTAGGCTTGGCAGCCGCATCCATGCGGCTGACACCCCCGCGAACCCATGCCTCCCCGCCCCTGACAGTCTCCCGGCGCGTCCAGTAGATCCACGCCATGCGTGGATGAATTCATCCGGGAAATGAATTTTCTCCGTTCGATGAATCCTCTGTAGAGCGGAGCCATGCTCCGCTCCGAGCAAGCGCAGCGAAGCGACCCGCTTTCGCTTTTCCTTCTTCACTCCGTGGCCGGCCGCGCGCCGGAACCTGTCAGAGGCGGGGCGGGTGGGCCGTGCAGGGGCGTTGGCGCCATGGATGGCGCCATCGAGCTTACAGGGATGTACTTGCAGCGTCCCCTGCGCGGCCCACCCGCCCCGCCCTACCCATGAACCGCTCTACACGACCCGCCACGAGGGGCTCAGCCGTTGGCCGAATCCAGTAAAATCGCCGACATGAACGCCCCCACCTTCCCGTACGACACCGCGCGCCTGAGCGAACTGGCCCAGCTGCTGATCGACAACATCCGCGAACTGGCCCACGCCGGCTGGACCCCGGCCACCAGCAGCAACTTCTCCCACCGCCTGGACGACCGCCACGCGGCTATCACCGTCTCGGGCAAGGACAAGGGCCGCCTGATCGAGGATGACATCATGGTGGTGGACTTCGACGGCCAGGCCGTGGGCCGTCCGTTGCGCCCGTCCGCCGAGACCCTGCTGCACACCCAGCTGTACCGCCGCTTCCCGGAGGTCGGCTGCGTGCTGCATACGCATTCGCCGGTGCAGACCATCGCCTCGCGCCTGTATGCGCCGCAGGGCCACATCCGCCTGGAGGGTTACGAGCTGCTGAAGGCCTTCGCCGGCAACAGCACCCACGAGATGGCCATCGACGTGCCGGTGTTCGCCAATACCCAGGACATGAACGTGCTTTCGCAGCAGGTCGATGACCTGCTCGACCGGCAGAACCTGTGGGGCTACCTGATCGACGGCCATGGGCTGTACGCCTGGGGCCGCGATATGGCCGAAGCACGCCGCCACCTGGAAGCGTTCGAATTCCTGTTCCACTGCGAACTGGAACTGCGCAAGCTGCGCAGCTGAACCGGCGCGCAGGTGCAGATGCCGATCCGGAATCTGCGCCCCGCCCCCACCCTGCTACCCTGTCTTCCCCCGAGACGTTCAAGCTGCCGCCATGAGCCGACTGCGCATCTACGACGACACCCGCCCCGAATCGCCGCTGCTGGACACCCAGGACGGCGCGGTCATCGCTGCCGAACTGCAGAAGATCGGCGTCACCTTCGAGCGCTGGCAGGCCACCGCGCCAGTCGCGCCGGGCGCCAGCCAGGAGGAAGTGTTCGCCGCCTACCGCGCGGACATCGACCGCCTGGTCGCCGAGCGCGGCTTCAAGAGCGTGGACGTGGCCTCGATCGCCCCGGACAACCCGAACCGCGCCGAGCTGCGCAAGAAGTTCCTCGACGAGCACTTCCACAAGGAAGACGAGGTGCGCTTCTTCGTCGCCGGCTCCGGCCTGTTCACCCTGCACGTGGGTGACAAGGTCTATGAGATCGAGTGCGTGAAGGACGACCTGATCGCCGTGCCCGATGGCACCACCCACTGGTTCGACATGGGCGAGGAACCGAGTTTCGTGGCGATCCGCTTCTTCACCGAGCCGGACGGCTGGGTGGGTCATTTCACCGGCACCGACATCGCGCAGAAGTTCCCTCGTTACGTACCCACCCAGGCGTCCTGATCCATGCAAGCCCGCGTCATCCTGACCGACATCGAAGGCACCACCAGCAGCATCTCGTTCGTCAAGAACGTGCTGTTCCCCTATGCGCGCAAGGCGTTGCCCGCGTTTGTCGCCGAGCATGGCCAGCAGCCGGACGTCCGCCGCTGGCTGGATGCGGTGGCTACCGAGATCGGCGGTGCCTGCCAGGACAGCCTGGTGGCCGAAACGCTGCAGGGCTGGATCGACCAGGACCGCAAGCACACCGCACTGAAGGCGCTGCAGGGCCTGATCTGGGATGAAGGCTACCGCCGCGGCGACTACACCGCGCACTTCTACCCGGAAGTAGCGCCGGTGCTGAAGGGCTGGCACGCTTCCGGCCTGCCGCTGTACGTGTACTCCTCCGGTTCGGTGCCGGCGCAGAAGCTGTTCTTCGGTTTCAGCGATGCCGGTGACCTCAGCCCGCTGGTGTCGGGCTGGTTCGATACCGAGATCGGCGGCAAGCGCGAGGCCGACAGCTACCGCCGCATCGTGCAGTCGATCGGCGTGCCCGCCGGCGAGATCCTGTTCCTGTCCGATGTGGTGGAAGAGCTGGATGCCGCCCGTGAAGCCGGCCTGCAGACGCGCTTGATCGACCGCCGCGACGACTACCCGATGCCGCGCACCGGCCAGGCCGCCAATGGCCACGAGCGGGTCGAGAACTTCCAGCAGATCCAACTGTAAAAAAGAAAGGTGTGCGGACCAACGGTCCGCACCTACCCGGCTCTGCTTCTGGTAGTTGCCAACCTTGGTTGGCATACGGCCGATGTGTCAACCAAGGTTCACACCTACCAGAACATGGTTCACCTGCCCTCATCGATCGTTGAGGGTTTTCACCTTCAGCGCTTCGCGCAGGGTAACCAGATCCACCGGGCCGCGTACGGCGATATCGCGGGTTTCGCCCGGCAGCAAGTCCAGCAGGTTGTCTTCGACCTGCACATCCAGCGCGCCGAAATCGATCCACGCCGCGCGCACGTAAGCCGCGCTTTCCAGGCGCAGACGGTAGTGATCGCCTTCGATGGACAACGTGGCCTTCAGCTTCTGCCGCGGCAACACCTGGTCCTTGGCTTCGACGAATCCGACCACCTGCCGCGCGCTCACCGCCCCGTTCTGCAGCAGCTCGAACACGGCCACCGTGCGCTTCGGGTCGGCACCGGCCAGCAGCTCGGCATCGCGGAAATCACCGATCGAGGTCACACCCGACGCCGCCAGCGTCACCGCGTCCTCGCGACGGCGCAGCACCTTCCCTTCCACGTCCATCACCCGCAGCCGCCAACGTGCATCCAGCGCCGCACCGTCATTGATCAGGCGTACCCGCGTACTGCCCTCATCGCGCAGCGCCGCTACCGTGACCGGCGCGAAGAAGCGCCGCGCGGCGAAGTGCAGCGCCTTCCAGCGACCGAAGTAGTCCACGCTGGACCATGAAGCACCCGGCCAGACATCGTTGAGCTGCCAGTACAGCGAGCCCATCGTGTACGGCCGCGAAGCGCGATGGTGCAACGCGGCCAGCGCGATGCCATCGGCCTGCATCACCTGGCTGAGGTAGACAAAGTCCTCGAAGTCCTTCGGCGTGCCGTAACCCAGTTCGATGTAGTGCAGCAGGCGGCTGTTGCCCTCGCCGGCCATGAATTTCTGGTGCGCGCGGATCACCGGGCTGTCGATGCGCTGCTCGGCGCGGGTGGCGATCTGGTCCACGGTGGCCACCGACGGCCATGCCTGCAGGCCGTACTCGGACATGAAGCGCGGCGTCTCGCGCAGGTAAGCCTGCACCGGCAGCGCCGGATTGCCCCAGACCTGCCAGTAGTGCTTGTCGCCACGGGTCGAGTCGTTCGCCTTTTCGTCCAGGTCGTTGCTGGGCGAGCTGGACCAGTACGGCACGCCCAGCCCCTCCTCCCCCACTACCTGACGCAGATCATTGCCGAACAGGTCGACATAGCCTTGCCAGACCTTCGCTGCAAACGCAGGGTCGGCTGCCTTCAGGTCGCGACCGTGGCCCCAGTCCTTCCAGGCGGTTTCTTCCTCGTTGTTGCCACACCACAGCACGATGCTGGGGTGATGGCGCAGCCGGCGCACATTGTCGCGTGCCTCGGCCACCACGCTGGCACGGAAGGCCGGATCGTAGCCCGGCTGCATGCCACCACCGAACATGAAGTCCTGCCAGACCAGCAGGCCCAGTTCGTCGGCGATGTCGAAGAACGCATCGTCCTCGTAGTAGCCGCCACCCCAGTTGCGCAGCATGTTCATGTTGGCGTCGCGTGCGGCGGTCAGCACCTGGCGCAGGCGCGCGGCGTCGACCCGTGCGGGGAAGGCATCGAACGGAATGACGTTGGCGCCCTTGGCGAAGATCTCCACGCCGTTGATGACGAAAGCGAAGCCCTGCCCGCCCTTGCCGTCTTCCTCGCGGCGCAGTTCAACCGTGCGCAGGCCGATGCGCTGCTCGCGCACCAGCTCCGGCGCGCCACCTTGGTCCAGGCGGGCCCGCACCGTGTAGCGGTCCTGCGCGCCGTGGCCGACTGGCCACCAGCGCCGCGGATCGGCCAGTTCAACCGGAACCTCGATGCTGTTCTGGCCGGGCTTCAGCAGCACCGTGCGCTGCACCTGGGCCACGTTGCGGCCCTGCGGATCCTGCACATCCACATTCACCACGGCCGAGCCCGCCGCCGCACCCTGCTCCACTCGCAGCAGCACGGCCAGCTTCGCCTGCTCCGCGCTCAATGCATCCGTGCGCACCGCAAGATCGGTCAGGCGGTGCGCGTCCCAAGCCTGCAGATCGATTCCGCGCCAGACGCCGGCGGTGACATAGCGCGGACCCCAGTCCCAGCCGAAGTGGTAGGCCGGCTTGCGCGCGAAGTTGCCGACCATCGCGTCCTTCGGCTCATCGCCATACGGCGACGGGTAGTTGCCAGCGATCTTGTGCGGCATTGCCTGCACGCCCGGCAGCAGGGTGCGGATCGGCGAACGGAACACGATCTGCAGTTCATTGTTGCTCGCACGGAGGCGGCCTTCGACCCGGGCACGCCACGTGCGGTGTGCGTTGTCCGCGCGCAGCAGCGGCTTTCCGTTGAGGCTGACTTCGGCATAAGTGTCCAGCCCGTCGAAGCGCAGTTCGGCATTGGGCTTGGCCAGCATCGCCGCGTCCATGTCGAAGCGCGCGCGGTACTCCCAAGCCGCCAGGCCGATCCACTGCAGTTCGGCCTCGGGCGCACCGACATACGGATCACGGATCAATTCGTGAGCCAGCAGGTCGGTGTGCACGCTGCCCGGCACCGTCGCCGCCCGCCATTGCTGCAGGCCCGGATGGGCTGCACCCTGCGCGTCGCCGGGCAGCATGCGGAACTCCCACTGTGCCTGCAGCGGCGCTGCAGCTACCGGGAAGGAGGAGGCTGCAACCAGCAGCAGGAGCAGACGGACAACGAGGGGAAGGCGATGCACGGGATGCTCCTGTTTTTCCGCCGGGCATGGCCCGGCGCTACCAATTCAACACGCCACGGTAGCGCCGGACCACGTCCGGCGAGCGCGCAGCGCGGCAGACCTCAACGCACGACGTTCAACACTTCGTAGCATGCACCCATGGTGTGGTAATCCACCTTGCCGGCCGGGCTCTTCTCGTCGCTGTACTTGCGATTGTCGGCATCGAGGATGCGGAACCAGGCGCCGTACCGGTGATCGACGAAGTGTTCCCACGAATACGCCCAGATACGCTGGTACCACTTCCAATAGCGGTCATCGCCGGTACGCTTGGCCATCAGTGCGGCGGTCGCCAGCGTCTCCGCCTGCACCCAGAAATACTTGTCGTCGTCGCAGACGAAACTGTCGCCACCGATCGGGGCGCCATCCATGCCCGGCTGCCGGCGCGATTCCGGCGCGAAACCGTAGTACAGGCCACCCCGCGCCTCGTCCCAGCTGCGCGCCACGGCCACGTCGAACAGGTGCTGCGCGGTCGGCACCAGCCAATCGGCCTGCACATGGCGGTCCAGGATCAACAGCAGCTTGGCCCATTCGGTCTGGTGGCCCGGCTGGAAGCCCCACGGGCGGAACAGGTGCTTGGGGTCATCCAGGTTGTAATCCCAGTCGATCTCCCAGTTGGAATCGTAGTGCTCCCACACCAGGCCACCGGCCTTGGCGGCCTGGCGGCGGGTCATGTTGTCGGCCAGCTGCAGCGCGCGCTCCACATAGCGCTGTTCGCCGCTGGCCTCGAAGGCGGCCAGCATCGCCTCGCACATGTGCATGTTGGCGTTCTGGCCACGGTAGCCGGTGAAATTCCACTGCCCATCGGCTTCGTCCTTGTAGAGGCCGTGCTGCGGCTCCCAGAAACGCGCTTCCAGCAGCTGCCAGGTCTCGTCCATCCATGCGCGGGCCTGTTCGAGACCGGCCTTCAGTGCGCAGCTGTAGGCCAACAGCACGAACGCCACGCCATAGCAGTGGTTCATGTCGTCCTCGACCTTGCCATCGCGCAGGGTCCAGGCGTAGCCACCGGTGGCCGGATTGCGATGCACCTCGCGCAGATAGCGCACGCCATGCTCGACTGCGTCGCGGTATTCGGCGTTGCCGAACTCGCGGTATGCCATCGCGTAGTTGAAGACGAAACGGGTGCTGCTCACCAGGTGGCGGTGGCTGGCATCGTAGATGCTGCCGTCATCACGGAAGTAGTGGAAGAAGCCGCCGTTCGGATCGATGCAGCGCGGGTGGTAGAACGCCATCGTGTCGGCGATGTGCGCACGCAGGAACGCGGGTGAACGGAAATCGGGCGAGGTGCTCATGCGGTAATGTCCTGGTCCTGCAGCAGCTGCTGCACTTCATCGAGCGAGGGCATCGCGGCGAACGCGCCCTTGCGGGTAACAGCCAGAGCGCCGACCGCGGCACCGAAGCGCAGCGTGGCGGTGATCGCCTCCGGGTCCTGGCAGAACGCTGCAAAGCCTGCACCGGCCCCGCCACGCTCCAGCAGCCCAACCAGCACGCCACCGACGAAGGCATCGCCAGCAGCCGTGGTGTCGACCGTGGCCACGCGGAAACTGGTGACCGTGCCGTAGTTGTCGCGGGTGTACCAGTGCAGCGTGGCCGCACCGTCGGTGACGATGACCCAGCGCGCCTGCGCGGCCAGCAGGCGCCGCAGCACCGTCGCCTCGCCGTCACTGCCCAGCGGCGCGGCCAGGTAGTCCAGCTCCTCGCGCGACAGCTTGACCAGGTCGGCACGTTCCAGCGCCTGCCACAGGCGCGGCGTCGGGTCCTCGTTGGCCGGCCACAGCGCCGGGCGCAGATTGAGGTCCAGGCTGACCACCGCACCGGCGTCACGGGCGCGCTCCATGCCGGCGAAGGTCGCCTCGGCAATGGCCGGCTCGGTCAGGCTGTTGGAGCAGACATGGAAGCACTGCGCGCTGTCGAAGCACGCGGCTTGGAAGTCGCTGTCACGGAACAGCAGGTCGGCCGCCGGTGGGCGGTAGAAACTGAAGCTGCGCTCGCCGCTGGCATCCAGCGCGACGAAGGCCAGCGCGGTCTTTGCCGCATCGGTACGCACGATGTAATCCGTGCCCACGCCGTGCTCGGCCAGGCTGTCCGCCAGGAAGTCACCGAACATGTCTCGGCCCAGCATGCCGACGAACTGGGTCTTCGCCCCCAGTCGCGCTGCCGCCACCGCAACGTTGGCCGGCGCACCGCCGGCGTACTGAAGGAATGCGCGCGGGGTGTCGGCCGAGGCCGGCGGCTGCGCTAGTAGATCGATCAAAATTTCGCCGAAGCAGACAATGGCACCCATTCCGGACTCAGCCTCCCTGCGTTGCGGAAGCCGGCGTACGTGCGCCGACCAGTCCGTAGAAAATGATGTAGCCGTAGCACAGCAGCGGCAGGGTGAAGCTGGCCTGCACACCGATGTGGTCGGCCAGCACGCCCTGCAGGTACGGCACCACGGCACCGCCGACGATGGCCATGATCAGCAGGCTGGAGCCCTTGTTGGTCAGCGGCCCCAGGCGCTCGATGCTCAGCGCGAAGATGGTCGGGAACATGATCGAGTTGAACAGGCCGATCGCCACCACCGAGTACAGCGCGATGCTGCCAGAGGTCAGCATGGTCGTAACCAGCAGGGCCACGTTGACCAGCGCGAAGATCGCCAGCAGGCGGCTGGGCGAGAAGCGCGCCAGCAGCGCCGAGCCGGCGAAGCGGCCAATCATCGCCATCGTCCAGTAAGCCGACACGTAATGGGTGGCCTCCTGTTCGCTGAAGCCGCCGATGTTGGGCATCGACAGGTAATTGACCAGGAAGCTGCCGATCGACACTTCGGCACCGACGTAGAAGAAGATGCCCAGCACGCCCAGCAGCAGGTGGCGCTTGCGCAGTGCATCCAGGTAGCTGTGGTGGTGACCCTGATCAGCCTGCTCGGTGGCGTCGCTCAACGCCGGCAGGCGGAACAGGAACACGAACAGCGCCAGCAGTACCAACGCCACCGCCAGGCCCACGTATGGACCCTGCACGGCCTGCGCCTCGGCGGCACGGTAGGCCAGCTGCTCGGCGGCCGGCAGCGCCGCGATGTCATCGGCACTCTTCACCGTGTTGGACAGGATCAACATGCCGCCAAAGATCGGGGCGATGGCCGTGCCCAGCGAGTTCAACGCCTGCGCCAGGGTCAGGCGGCTTGAGCTGGTCTGCTCCGGTCCCAGCAGTGCGACGTACGGGTTGGCGGCGACCTGCAGCACCGTGATGCCGGTCGCCAGCACGAACAGTGCACCGAGGAAGGCGCCGTAGACGCGCAGCTCGGCCGCGGGCCAGAAACCCAGTGCGCCGATACCGGCGATCAGCAGGCCGGCCACGATGCCCTTCTTGTAGCCCAGCGCCGCCACCAGGCGTCCGGCCGGCAGCGACATCAGGAAATAGGTGCCGAAGAAGGTGAACTGCACCAGCATCGCCTTGGCGTAGTTCAGCTCGAACACCGCCTTCAGGTGCGGGATCAGGATGTCATTGAGGCAGGTCAGGAAGCCCCACATGAAGAAGATCGTGGTGACCACGGCCAGCGCCTTGCCGTTGGTGACGGCGGGTGCGTTGCCCGAAGAACCCGATGGACGGGGCGTTGCGGAGATCGGCATGCGGTACGCGCCTCGATGCGCGGAAGGTCGTTGTTGCGTGGAAGGGATGTATGAAAGGAATCAGTTCGGTCGCGCGGCACTGCTTTCGCGGATGCGCAGCTGCACCGGCGCGACCGTGCGCCGCGGCGGCGCATCCGGTTCATCCAGTCGTTGCAGAAGCAGCGCCGCAGCTTGCCGGCCACGCTCGCGCGGGTCGGCGGTCAACGTGGTCAGTGGCGGCACTGCCACCGCAGCCTCGGAAATATCATCGAAACCGGTAACGGCAAAATCGCCGCCCGGACGGATGCCACGCGAATTCAGGCCCAGCATCAGGCCCAACGCGACGGTGTCGTTGTAGCAGACCGCCGCACTCGGGCGATGGCCGTCGGCAAACAACTCATCGGTGCGCGCGGCGGCTTCCAGGCGGTTCGGTGCAGATTCGATCATCCAGCCCGGCGGCAGCGACAGACCGGCCTCGGCCAGCGCCTGCTGGAAACCGGCACGGCGCTGGTGGCACGAACTGGATGCGGCGTGGCCGCCGAAGAAAGCGATCTGGCGATGGCCGCGCTCGATCAGGTGGCGCGTGGCGAGATAGGCGCCGTGCTGGTTGTCGAGGGTGAGGAAATCCCAGTCAGCCCCTTCAAGCTCGCGGTTGAACAGCAGCACGTTGGCATTGGCACCCAGCGCCTGCCGCAGCAGCGTGGTATCACTGCCCTCGGCCGGCGACAGGATCAGGCCGGCCGGGGTGTGCTCCATCAGCGTGGACAGCACCGCCTGCTGGCGCTCCGGCGATTCGCCGGTGCTGCCCAGCAGGGTCACATAACCACGCCCGCCCAGCGCCTCATCCACACCGGATGCGAATTCGGCGAAGAACGGGTTGGACAGATCGTTGATCACCAGCGCGATGCTTGATGACGTGCGCCGGCGCAGGTTGGCCGCCGCGCGGTTGTAGACATAACGCTGGCGGCGCAGTTCGGCCTCGACCTTGGCGCGGGTATCGACGTTGACCAGTGGGCTGCCGCGCAGCACCAGCGACACCGTTGCCCGTGACACGCCGATGGCACGCGCGATGTCGGTCACCGTCACCGCCTTGCCGGCGCGTTTGCTGGGACTGCTGCCGTTGTCGTTCATCGTCTTCCCGGACTCCGCTGGATGCTCAAGCCTAATGGATCAGGGACCTGTCGTGCCGTGCCGTTCGCTGGGTCACCGCGAACGGCACAGTCCGTCTCAGCGCAGCTGGCTACCCGGTGCCGCGCACCAGGATACCGGCAGGTCCTTCACCGCAGTGCCCCAGCCCTGCTCCGGCGCCTTCGCGTCGAGCGCGAACTGCAGGCGCGGGCCCTGCTGCAGCTGGTTCCAGTCCAGCCAAACCGGCGCATGCGGCTGGCCATCGACCTGCACGCCCTGCACATACTGCAGACGGCGGCCATCGGCACCCGGCGCGTCGATGCGCAGCGTGCGGCCATTGCCCATGTCCACTTCCACCTTGCTGAAGCGCGGGGTGTGCAGCAGGAACTGGCCACTGCCCGGCACCGCCGGGTACACGCCGATGGCGCTGAACAGGTACCAGGCCGACATCGTGCCGAGGTCATCGTTGCCGGTCACGCCGTTGGGGGCATTGGTGAACAGCTGCTGCGCCGCACGCACCACGGCGGCGGTCTTCCACGGCTGGCCGATCAGTGTGTACAGCCACGGCGCGTGCAGGTCCGGCTCGTTGTTCGGGTTGTAGCGGAACTGGTTGTAATAGCTGTACGGCCCGACCACCCAAGCCTTGCGGGCGGCATTGAGCGGGTCGGCCTGCAGCGCGTCCATCGCGAAGAACGCATCGAGGCGGCGGCCGGCCTGTTCGCGGCCGTCCATGGCTTCGACCAGGCCCGGCACGTCCTGCTGCGCCAGCCACTGGTACTGCCACGCCGTGCCTTCATGGAAACCGTGATGCGAGCGCGGGCTGTAGTGGCCATCGGCCGGGGTGTACCACTGGCCATCCTCGGTACGCGGGCGGGGGAAACCGGTGAAGCCGGTCTCGGCGTCACGCACCTGCGGGTCCCACACCTTCCGCCAGTTGCGGCCGCGCTCACGCAGCGTCGCCGCGTCCTGCGCATGGCCGAGGCCATCGGCCATCTGCGAAAGCGCACAGTCGGCCAGCGCGTATTCCAGCGTCGCCGAACCGCCGTGATGCGGATCGACGTCCATGCCCTTGGACGGGAACGCGCGGTCGTAGACCACGTAGCCCTTGTCCAGATAGGTCGGGTTGCCGGAGCGGCCAGCCATGCGCGAGTCCAGCGGCGGCGTGCCGAACGCGTTGCGGCGCAGCGCATCCCAGGCCTGCGATTCACGGCCCTTGAGCGCGCCGAAGCGCCACAGATCGACCATGAACGGCGTAACCGGATCGCCGGTCATGATGTTGGTCTCGAAATTGGCATAGCCCCAGCGCGGCAGCCAACCGCCCTGCTCGTCGATCGCCAGCAGGGTACGGCCGATGTCACGCGCCACGTCCGGGCGGGTCAGTGCCAGCCACTGGTTCTGCGCGCGGTAGGTATCCCACAGCGAGAAGTACTCGTAGTAGGTCCAGCCGTCGGCACGGTGGATGCCATCGTCATAGCCACGGTAGCGGCCGTCGGCGTCGTTGCCGGTCATCGGCTGGAGCAGCGCGTGGTAGACCGCGCTGTAGAACACCGCGCGGTCGTCGGCGTTGCCGCCCTGCACACGCACCCGGCCCAGCTGCTCACGCCACGACTGCTGGGACAACGCACGCATGCGGTCGAAACCGAGCAGCGCTCCACCCTGCATGCCATCTGCGCGCAGATTGATGCGCGCGCCTTCGGCATCCACGTGCGAGATTGCGCTGACCGCCGTCACCGACTGGCCCTTGGCCAGGTCGAAGGTCAGCCAGGCACCGTTCGGCTTCTGCTCGCCTTCCATGCTGTGCCGCGCACCCGGCAGGCCACCGCCCTCGCCCCAGGTGCCATGCGCCTTGAACGGACGGTCGAACTCGATGCGGAACCAGGTGGTGTACTGATGACCGCCACAGAAGCTCTTGGTCACCAGCTTGCCCTCGACTACACGGTCGCCGACCACATCGACCACGCTGCCGATCACTGAATGGCGTTCGTTGGCCTGGCCGACATTGACGAGGACGTGGCCATCGCCGCTGCGCTGGCTGAAGGTGTAGCGCTCGGCTGCGGCACGGGTGCGCGCGGTCGCCTCGGCATCGATGCCGCCGTAGCTGGTCAGGCGCACCTTGTAGTAGCCAGCCTGGCCGATCTCGCCGTCATGGGTGTAGTTCGAGGCATACGTCTTGTGGTCGAATTTCTTGGGGTTTCCGGTATCGAAATCGCCGCCCGGGCCGATCGAGCCGGTCACCGGCAGCACCGACACCTGGCCGCCCTGTTCCCAGCAGCCGGCACCGGAGATGAAGGAGTGGCCAAAGCCACGGATCTTCTCGTCGTCATAGCGCCAACCCGAATAGTGGCTGCCGATCGGGCTGACCTGGATCAGGCCGAACGGCGCCGACGCGCCCGGGAACGTATTGCCGTCGTCCTTGCTGCCGATGAATGTATTGACCTCCCGCTCCAGCGCTGCCGGCGCGGCCTGCAACAGCATCGGCATGGCCGAAAGTGCCAACAGGCAGGCCAGGCGCGCCAGCGGGCGCGAGGTCGATGGGACGGCGGGAGCGGACGGCACTGGGCGCATGTCGGGTTCCTGTAGTCGATGACGCGGAGGCAGACGGCCGGGGTCGTTCGGCACCGTTCCGCTGAGTCCCGCCGTGACTGGCAGAGAGCTCCCCCTGGAATGACGCCCGACCCGCGCGGTCGTGAATTTAGATCGATTCAAGTAGACCATGCAGGTTCAGCCGAATGCATTCTGCGGCGCAGCATGAGGGGGGGTGTTCGGCAGGGCTGCGCCCTGCACCTGCTCCGAGCTGGAGCAACAGCAACAGCAACAGCAGAAGCTGGTTTCCTGTGGGGAGTCGGGGTGGGTCCGGTTGCGGGGGACGCCGTAAACCCGTCCCTGGGGGCTTGGCCGCGGCATCCATGCCGCGGACACCCCCGCAACCGGACCCACCCCGCCTTCGACAGATCTCTGCGGTCTGTGGATCCACGCCATGCGTGGATGAATCTCTCACAGATAACGAAACAATCGGGGGTCAGATCCGTTTTCCAAAGGAAAACGGATCTGACCCCATGACCCCATGCCGCACCAAGATCAATCCAACCGTCACCGGGAAACTGTCAAAGGTGGGGCGGTGTGGGCTGGCAGGACCGTTGGCGCCATGGATGGCGCCATCGAGCCCCCAGGGGTGAGGGCGCTTTGCTTGCGAAGCACTGCTTCGCAAGCGCCCGAACGCCCAGCCGCCAGCGGCTGGGCCGGACCGCGGAGCGGGGTTTACGGCGTCCCCGCAATCCGACACCGCCCCGCCCAACCCACAGACAACCCAGAGCCGCTTTGGCTTTGGCTTTGGCTTTGGCGTTGGCTTTGGCTGTTGCCGGCCAGCGGCCGGCACTACCGCAGGTGCAGGGCGCAGCCCTGCCGACCCACCCTTCCCCTGCGCACGAAAACGATTTCACCGATTTCAGCAAACCGTCATCCCTTCGCCACGCCAGTACCATATTGCGCAGCAGCATGCGCCCACGGGCGACCCGTGCTAAAAATCGCCCGCCCATCGCTTAGATCGATCCAAGAACGACATTGCGATGGCCCGGAGTTGGGGGAGCAGCAACAGGACGTACCAGGCCACACGCGCGGTGCTCTGCCACCCACATGGCGACAGCCGCAAAGTCACTTCAAATTAGATCGATTCAAGTTGTCCGTGCCACGTCACCGGATCAATCCAGGAGAGAGGGAGAGATGGGAATGAAGCATTCAATACGTACGCATGGCCAGGACGCACTGTCGTTGGCCATCGCGCTGGCATTGGCCGCCGCCGTCATTCCGGCTGGCGCCGCCGCGCAGCAGGCCACGTCCACCGGCTCGCAGGACGCCACGACTCTGGACAGCGTCCAGGTCACCGGCTACCGCTACGCCATCGAAAAGAGCCTTGAGCAGAAGCGCGACGCCAACGCCGTTGTCGAAGTGATCACCGCCGAAGACGTCGGCAAGTTCCCCGACAAGAACGTGGCCGACGCATTGCAGCGCGTGCCCGGCGTGGTCATCACCCGCAGCGGTGGTGAAGGCAAGAGTGTCAGCGTGCGCGGCCTTGCGCCGGACCTGACCCTGACCCAGTTGAATGGCAACTACGTGGCCACGTCGGAAACCAACGACGAAGCCACCCGTTCGTTCAACTACACCCTGCTGCCGTCGAACATGCTGTCCAGCGCCGAGCTGTTCAAGTCGCCGGAAGCACGCATCGACGAAGGCGGCATCGGCGGCACGGTCATCCTGCACACCCGCCGTCCGCTGGACATGGAGTCCAACTCGGGCTTCGTCACACTGGAGGGCACCTCCTCCGATACCCACCACGATATCGACCCGCAGGCCTCGGCCCTGTATTCGTGGCACAGCAAGGATGAGCGTTTCGGCGTGCTGGTCGGCGTGACGCAGCAGAAGCGCACGACCCGTACCATGGAAGCCAGCACCGAGGACTACCAGTGGTACGGCGCCGGCAGGGCACGCGACGCCTATGGCAACGTGCAGCAGCAGGATGGCATCCACTACTGGTGGGGCAAGTCCGGCTTCAACAACCAGACCGGCGGCAACTACAGCGACTTCTTCATGCCGACCTCGGTCAACTTCGCGGTGAAGGAAGAAAAGCGCGAGCGCAAGGGCGGCCAGCTGACCTTCCAGTTCAAGCCGGTCGACAACGTCACGATGACCGCCAACTACTTCCGCTTCGAGCTGCAGGGTGACTACACCCAGAACATGCTGAAGATTCCGGAATGGAGCATGGCGCGCTACAACCAGGACGGCAACTGGGCCGGAGGCCGCCTTCTCAATGGCCTGGACTTCGATGCCAGCGGCAACACCGTCACGGGTGCCCAATTCGAAAAGCTGCCTGGAAAGACCTACTACTGCAGCGAAGACCAGGCCAAGGCCGCCGGCCTCAAGCCCGGCGGCTGGGGCCCGGACGACTGCACGATTCCGACACCGCAGCTGACCGGTGGCTACAGCAAGGAAAAGGCGCTGTCGCAGACCGCCGACCTGACCATCGACTGGGACATCAGCCCGCTGTGGAAGGCCTCGTTCACCGGTGGCCGCACCTGGTCCGAAGGTGGTCCGTCGATGAACTTCCGCATGTCGGCCAAGCCGCGCCGCAAGGTCGGCAACGACTACCTGTCCGGTAACCAGTACAGCGCATGGGACCTGACCGGCACGCCGTCTGCCACCTTCTCGCCCGACCTGCAGCAGCAGTTGATGAACGGCATCGCCGAAGTCGACACCGGCTCGACCGATTCGTCGTGGAAGCGCACCGAGGTCAAGCAGAACTACTTCCAGGCCGACGTGACCAAGCTGTTCGAGTCCGGTTGGCTGGATTCAATCCAGTTCGGTGCCAAATACCGCGACGGCAAGGTGCACCGCAACACCGGCAACACCTACTGGGTGTGCCCCGGCCGTGACCCGGCCGACTATGACAACAGCCGCTACCAGAGTGGCTGCGATCCGACTGCCGGCGATGCGCAGCCCGGCTTCTTCCTGTCCAATCCGATCAGCAACATTGCCGGTGGCTTCAATGCCAACGTGTTCCCGGGCATCAACTACCCGGCGTACATCGACTATCTGAACAAGACCTACGGTGGTTCGCACAACCGTACCGAGGAAGACTTCGTCTACAACGTCAACGAGAAGATCTACTCCGGCTACTTCCAGGCCAACTTCCGCACCGAGCGCGTGCGCGGCAATGTCGGCGTGCGCGTGGTGCGCACCAAGCAGTTCGCGCAGTCTTCCGACTCGATCGAGAAGTTCAACGACTACTTCCTGGACAACGCGTCCGGCGCGCCGATGGCGTGCACCGACCCCGCCGCTGCGGCCTACCCGACCTACAGCTGCGAGAGCGGCTTCGTGCGCCTGCCGCATGACCTGGCGCAGAGCAAGACCTACAGCCTGATCGGCGTGGACCGCACCTACACCGACGTGCTGCCGAGTTTCAACATCGCATGGGACATCACCGACACGCTGGTGCTGCGTGGTGCCGCATCGAAGGTGATCGCCCGCCCTGGCTACACCGACATCGCAGCACCGGGCGCACTGAGCTACTACAGCGAGGAGTACGTCAATGATCGCCGCGTTGCCGGTGGCGCATCGACCGCAGGCTGGGTCGGCCAGGGCAGCAACAAGCAGCTGGAGCCGTTCAAGGCCACCCAGTTCGACCTGGGCCTGGAGTGGTACTTCCAGCCGGGCGCGGTCGCCGGCGTCAGCCTGTTCCGCAAGAACGTGGACAACTTCACCCTGCCGGTGGTGCGCGACACGCCGATGGTCATCAACGGTGAAGCGGTGAACGTGCAGCGCTACGAGACCCAGGCCAATGGCCGCGATGGTGTGTCGCAGGGCGTCGAGCTGTATGGCCAGTACACCTTCGATTTCGGCTTCGGCGTGCAGGCCAACTACACCTACAACGACACCAACCTGGCTTCCATTGTTCTGGACGGGCAGGAAATCGGCTCCTCGCCGCTGGTCGGCAGCGCCAAGAACCAGGCCAACGTGACGGTCTTCTACGAGAACGAGAAGTTCCTCGCGCGCGCTTCGTTCAACCGTCGCGGCCAAGTGGTCGGCGGGCTCAACAATGGCCTCACCGTCTACACCGAACCGTATGACCAGCTGGATCTGAATGTTGCCTACAACCTGACCCCGGACTGGACCCTGACCGCCTCGGTGATCAACGCCACCAAGTCCGAGCAGCGCGTGCACCTGGGAAGCGACACCAAGGCACGCCTGATCTCCAATACCTATGCAGGCCGCCAGCTGTACTTCGGCGCTACCTGGAAGTTCTAAGGCAACACCGGGTTGCCCGGGCGCGCCCCGGTGCAACCCACGCCCCGCCCTGGCGGGGACGTTCCTCCACGGCAGCCGCGCTGGTACAGGCGGCTGCCGTTTTTCTTGCCGCCTTGCCTGTCGTTCAGCCCGGCACTTGACCCTGCCATCGTTGGAAGGTGCACACTGACTCGACCCCAAGAGCACCCAAGGAGCTACGGATGGAATTCCATGTTGAAGGCATGACCTGCGGCGGTTGCGCGCGCAGCGTGACCAAGGCGATCGAACTGGTCGATCCGCAGGCCAGCGTGCAGGCAGATCCGGCCAGCCGCCGAGTGCAGGTGCAGACCTCGGCCAGCGAAGCGCAGATCGTGGCGGCACTGACCGATGCCGGCTTCCCGCCGCGTACTGCCTGATCCCCTGTCCTGTCCCATACTGAAAAGCCCGCCGGGTACTACAGCACCCGGCGGGCTTTTTCATGCATGCGATATCGAGTCAATGCTTGTGCGTACGCCGCCGCACCGCACCAGTCTTCGCGGTATCGACCGGTACCAGCGTCCCATCGTCCTCACCCAACCGCTCCAGGATCGGGCACTCCGGGCGCTCATCGCCCGCGCAGCAGCTGATCAGCGACTTCAGCGTGTCGGCCATCTGCCGCATGTGCTCGATGCGTTGCTCCAGATCGGCGATGTGCTGCTCGGCCAGGTGCTTGACGTCGGCGCTGTGCCGCAAGGTATCGTTCCAGAGGCCGAGCAGATCGGTGATCTCGGCCACCTGGAAGCCCAGATCGCGTGCGCGGCGGATGAAACGCAGGCGGTGGATGTCCGCCTGCGAATACGCCCGGTAGCCCGACTCGGTTCTATCAGCGGCGGGAATCAGGCCGATCTGTTCGTAGTAGCGGATCATTTTCGCCGACACGCTGGAGGCTTTGGCGGCTTCACCGATGTTCATGGGTATTCCCTTCAATGAGTGACGGCGGCGGCATCCGCCATCGGTGGCTGGAAGCGGCGCAGGCGCAGCGCATTGCCCAGCACGAACACGCTGGACAGGGCCATCGCACCGGCCGCGAACACCGGTGACAGCAGCACGCCCCAGACCGGATACAGCACGCCGGCGGCCACCGGAATCAACGCGGTGTTGTAGGCGAAGGCCCAGAACAGGTTCTGCCGGATGTTGCCCAGCGTCGCCTTCGACAACGCAATGGCATTCGGCACACCCTGCAGGTTACCCGACATCAGCACCACGTCGGCCGATTCCACCGCGATATCGGTACCGGTTCCGATCGCCAGGCCGACATCGGCCTCGGCCAGTGCCGGCGCATCGTTGATGCCGTCGCCGACGAAGGCGACATGGCCATGTGTGGTCTTCAAGCGGCGCACCGCCTCGACCTTGCCTTCCGGCAGCACCTCGGCCACCACTTCGTCGATGCCGAGCTGGCGCGCGATCGCGTGCGCGGTACCAGCGTTGTCACCGGTGATCATCGCCACCTTCAGGCCAAGCTGATGCAGTGCCGCGATTGCGGCCGGCGTGCTCGGCTTGATCGGATCGGATACCGCGATGATTGCGGCCAGGCGACCGTCAATGGCGGCATACAGCGGCGACTTGCCCTGGGTGCCCAGCTCTGCCGCCAGCGCCGCAAACAAAGTGATGTCCACGCCCAGATCGCGCATGAAGCGATCGGCACCGACCTCCACCCGCGCACCATCAACGCTGGCACGCACGCCCATGCCGGTGACCGATTCGAAATCGACCATCGACGGCAGTGCAATGCCCTGTTCAGTGGCTGCATCGACGATGGCGCGGGCGATCGGATGTTCAGAGCGCGATTCCACTGCAGCCACTGCCGCCAACACTGTGCTGCGATCGAAGCCGTCCGTGATCTCGAAGTCGGTCAGGCGCGGGCGACCCTCGGTCAGCGTGCCGGTCTTGTCCACCGCCACCACCTGCGCATCCTTCAGCAGCTGCAGCGCTTCGCCCTTGCGGAACAGCACGCCCATTTCGGCGCCACGACCGGTCCCCACCATGATCGAGGTCGGCGTGGCCAGGCCCATCGCGCATGGGCAGGCAATGATCAGCACCGCCACCGCATTGACCAGCGCGAAGCTCAGCGCCGGCGACGGGCCGAAGATCAGCCAGACTGCGAAGGTCGCCAGCGCGGCCAGCATCACCGCCGGCACGAACCACAACGTGACCTTGTCAACCACCGCCTGGATCGGCAGCTTCGAGCCCTGCGCCTGTTCGACCATGCGGATGATCTGCGCCAGCAGGGTCTGCGCGCCCACCGCCGTCGCACGTACCGTCAGTGCGCCCTTCTGGTTGACCGTACCGCCCACCACGCTGCTGCCCGGCTGCTTCTCAACCGGAATCGGCTCGCCGCTGATCATCGATTCGTCGATGTAGCTGCGGCCTTCAACCACCTCGCCATCGACCGGCACACGCTCGCCTGGCCGCACTTCCACCACGTCGCCGCTCTGCACTTCATTGACCGGGATATCGACGGTGCGGCCGTCACGGATCACGTGGGCGACCTTGGCCTGCAGGTTGACCAGACGCTTGATCGCCTCCGAGGTGCGGCCCTTGGCGCGCGCTTCGAGGAAGCGGCCGAGCAGGATCAGTGCGACAATTACCGCCGCCGCTTCGTAGTAGACGTTCACCGTGCCCGGCGGCAGCAGCCGCGGTGCAAAGGTCGCGACCACCGAATAGCCGAACGCCGCAGCGGTGCCCACCGCCACAAGCGAATTCATGTCCGGTGCAAGGCGCAGCAGCGCCGGGAAGCCCTTCTGGTAGAAACGGCGACCGGGGATGGCCAGCACCAGGAGCGTCAGTGCGAACTGCAGGTACCAGCTGGCCTGCATGCCAATCGTGGCCATCACCCATTCGTGGATGCCGGGAATCAGGTGCGAGCCCATCTCCAGCACGAACACCGGCAATGCCAGCGCAGTGGCCACGATCAGGTCGCGCTTCAGTTCGGCACGCTCGGCATCCTTCTTTTCTACGGCCTCGTCATCGGACTGCACACCCGCCTCGATTACGCGTGCGTCATAGCCGGCCTTGTCGATGGCGGCGACCAGCGTCGCAGCATCCGCCACGCCACGCACCGTGGCGCGCTCGGTGGCCAGGTTGACGCTGGCCTGGCTCACGCCTGGCGCCGCCAGCAGCGCGCGCTCCACGCGGCCCACGCAGGAGGCGCACGTCATGCCTTCCACGGCCAGTTCAACGGTGGCGGCAGGTACGTCGTAGCCCACCCGCTCCACCGCCTGGATCAGCGCGGCCCGATCGACCGGGCCGGACGGGCGGATATCCGCGCGCTCGGTGGCCAGATTGACCGAAACACTGCCCACACCTTCGACCCTGGACAGCGCCGCCTCGACCCGGCCGACACAGCTGGCGCAGGTCATGCCCTCGATGGGCAGGCTGATGGTGGCAGGACTTGCGGAGGCGGCAGCGGCGCGGGGCGTGCTCATGATCGGATTCCCGGGGTTCCTTCTGGATGCGGACAGGCTAAACCTTGCCATCGTGGGAAGGTCAAATCCAGCCTGTCCGCATGCCTGAAGGGGGCGCCGCCCCCGGCGTTCCGTTTCCGCATCCACGCATGGCGTGGATCTACCGGCGAGGTCGGTCTCTTCAGAACGTGAACACATACTCCAATGCGAGCTCACGGCCGACCGCGCTCAGCAACCGGGTCGGGGCGAAGTCATAGTCCAGCTTGTACGGATCCTTGTGGTTCCAGCTGGCGGAGTTGAAGGCGTTGTTGACGTACACGTTTACCTTCGCGTGTTCGGTCACCTGGTAGCCCACGTTGAAGTTCCAGGTGATGAACGGCCCCACTCGACCGTAGTAGCGCGCCGTCTGCTGCCCGGCATTGGGGTTCGGGTTCGGCGAGCCATCCGGACGCGTTGCCGGCTCCAAGCAGTTCAGCGACGGGCTGTCGCTGGGCACGTAGCCATCGGCGAACGGCAGGCAGCCGCCGGGGTTGTCCAGGCGGTCGGTGCCCCAGTGGTAGCGCACGCCCGGCACCGAGCCCACGCGGTCGGCATAGACATTGGCATTCCAGTTGCCGCGCTGCCAGGCCAGGCTCGCGCGCAGCTTGCTGCGCAGGTCGCGGTCGCGGCGTTCCGGGTTCGGGTCGTTGGCGTAGCGCTGTTCCTTGGTGGAGATCTGGTTGGTGTAATTCACACCCAGCTGGAAGCTGCCCCACTGCGCGGTCTCCAGACGGTAGCGCGCGGTCAGGTCGACGCCACGCACTTCGCGGCTGGCCAGGTTGAACGGGCCGCGCTCGATCGACACCAGGCGCCCGTTGCTGTCACGGTTCACGCGCGCCAGGATGCCGGCGCAGTAGTCGCCACCGGCCGGATTGGCCCATGGCGTGCCATCGATGTTCTTGCCGGTCAGGCAGCCCGCCTCGCTGGCCAGCACCTCATCGGCGCCGACGTCGACGATCATGTCTTCCAGCTTGATCGCCCAGTAGTCGGCGCTGACCGACAGGTTGGGCATCACGTCCCAGACGAAGCCGACCGTCCACGAATCACCGGTTTCCGAGCGCAGCAGCGGCGTGCCACGGCGGTTCACGTCGAAGGTGTACCAGACATCGGTGTTGCCCACGCCACAGTTGTTGACCAGGTAGGCACCGCTCTGGATGCAGCGCAGGCGATCATAGGTCTGCACTTCGGAACTGCTCGGCTGGCCCAGCAGGTAGTGCATGTCCGGCGCGTGGAAGCTGGTGGCATACGAGCCACGCACCAGCAGCGATTCGACCGGGCGCCATTCCAGGCCGACGTTCCAGGTGGTTTCCTTCTGGCTGCCGATATCCAACGCTTCACTGCTGTCATCGGCCTTGTAGTTGCCATAGCGGTCGTAGCGTGCGGCCGCGGTGGCCGTCACGCTCTCCAGCAGCGGAATCTTGAACTCGACGCCCGCTGAATACCGGGTGCGCTCGCCACCACCGCGGTCGACGTTCTGCAGGTCGAAATCGATGCCGGCGCGTGGGTCCGGGCTGAGGTGGTAGCCCTGCTGCGCGACTTCAGCTACCGCTGCGAACGAGATCGGGCCTGCCCAGCCCTGGAACAGCTCGCCGGTGATATCCGCCGAGGCCTGGTTGACCCACGATGACGCGCGGTTCCTGGCCACCGTGCCCATCTGCCAGTATTGGTCCGGCGTGAGCGGATTCCACCAGCGCGATTCGTTCAACGCGTAGATCGCCTCGCCATCGGGGGTTGTGCCCAGGCGCGGGCCGAGGAAGTAGTCGTACGACTTCTGCTCGTCCACCACGTTCTGCCGTTCTTCCACGCGGTAGTAGGAACGGCCCACCGAGGCGCTCCAGTCGAAGCGATCGGCAAGGCGGCCACGCAGGCCTGCGCTCCAGTCCCAGGACAGCTCGCGGTTGGTGTTGCGCAGGGTATCCAGGCCACCGACTTCGTTCGGAGTGAACTGGCGCACGCCCAGGATCGGGCGGTTGCGGTTGGCATCCCAGTAATAGCCGTTGTCGTCGTCGATCAGCGAGACGCTGGGCGGATTGGTGCCCCAGATCGCTTCGGAGTGGTACACCGCCAGGTTGGTCCAGGCCTGCAGGTCGCTGCTGAAATCGAAGGTGGCGTAGAGGTTGCCGGAAACATTCTCGGCGCCGCCGGTGAGCAGCCAGTTGGCGTAGTCGGCGCTCATGCCGCACAGGCGGCCGGTGTTGGTGATGGTGTTGGTAGCGTAGTTGTAGACCAGCCGATCGGCAGTGTAGTACTCGCCGTCGAACTTCTCGCAGGTGCCTGCAGGCGGTGCCAGGCGCTGGCCGTTGGTCGGGTCGATCAATGCCAGGCCCGAGGTGGGGCGGAAGCCGACCCTGCGCTGCTCCATGTTCCAGGAGGGATACGGTGCGTCGTCGGCGTCGTCCATCTGCGGTCGGTCGCGTCCGAACAGCGGATCGCGCTTGGTGTACTGCAGCGCGTAGGTCACGCTCCAGTTGTCGCCGGTCTTGCCGCCGGCCCAGGACAGGTCCCAGGTATCTCGTCCACCTTCTGTGGAGGTACCGCCACGCACGCGCACTTCGTCGCCGTCGTAGTTGGTCTTGAGGATGACGTTGACCACGCCGGCGATCGCATCCGAACCGTAGATGGCCGAGGCGCCACCGGTCAGCACTTCGATGCGCTCCACTGCTGCGGCCGGAATGTTGCCGTAGTTGGAGAAATTGGTTTCGCCGCCGTAGGGCAGCGGGTAGTCGGCCACACGGCGGCCGTTGACCAGCAGCAGAGAACGGTTCGGGCCCATCCCGCGCAGGTTCAGGCCACTGGCGTTGGGCGTGTGCGAGCCCCATTGCGAGGCGGCTTCAACGGTGCCGGTCGCTTCGGTGAGCGTCTTCAGCGCGTCATACACGCTGACGAAGCCCTCTTTCTGGATCTGCTGCGCGGTGATCACGTTGACCGGGGCCGGGCCTTCGACACTGGCGCGCTTGATGCGCGAGCCGGTGACGGTGACCGCGTCGAGATCCTTGGTA
Organism: Stenotrophomonas sp. YJH_SMC_33; assembly: GCF_059372295.1. Classification (NCBI taxonomy): domain Bacteria; kingdom Pseudomonadati; phylum Pseudomonadota; class Gammaproteobacteria; order Lysobacterales; family Lysobacteraceae; genus Stenotrophomonas; species Stenotrophomonas sp. YJH_SMC_33. Next base: position 101,692 of record NZ_JCAFVJ010000008.1, on the reverse strand, counting down.
GACGAGCTTGAGGCTTGCTGCGCATTGGCAGCCAGGGGAAGCAGGGCCAGGATCAGGGCCTGGGACAGCAGGTGGCGACGCTTGTGGACGATCTGAGCCATGGTGGTTGCTCTTCGAAGATGTGGACGCACGGGCGGACGGTGGCGCGGCACTACGACGGATCCAGGCGCTTGGGTCGGTTCACGACCGATAGGGCACCTCCCCTGTGGATCGATCCAAACTAAAGCACAGCTGAACCACGCCCGGCATGCGGCGGCGCAGCAACAGCCGGCGGAATGCCGCTAGCGGCCACCGACATCCATAACAATCAAATAGTTGCGACACATCACTGAAAGAACGGCGCACGAAGTAGTGACACGATCACGACAACCGCGCGCGGAACGGTTTTGTCCGTGATGCCGTGTACGGCCGACAGCGGGTCGTTGTAGATCCGAGCCCGCGCTCGGCTGCTGTTGTTCGCCGAGAAAAGCAGCCGAGCGTGGGCTCGGCTCTACAGAAGAGGCGGGCTACCTTGCGCCGTCCAGCGCCTGCCGCAGCGCGGCCACGGTCGCGGTGGCGGTCTGGCTCCAGTCCGGGTCCAAGCCGCGCAGGGCCGGGTTCTGGAACTGCATGGCCGAGCGGCGCAGGCCTTTTGCGGACGCGTGCAGTTCGGTACAGCTCGTCTGCCGCGCGACGGTTGCGATGTTGCCCGGGGCCAATCCGGCACCTGCCATCACCGTGATACGCCCGGCCGCCTGGGTGACCAGCGCCGCCAGCACATCGACACCGGCCTCGGCGCTGACCTGGCCGCCGGAGGTCAGCACGCGCTGGCAGCCCAGCCCGATCACCTGCTCCAGCGCCGCCGGCAGGTCGCGGGCAGCATCAAAGGCGCGGTGGAAGGTCACCTGCAACGGCCCGGCCGCCTGCATCAGTTCACGGCACAGCGCCACGTCAACGCCGCCCTGCACGTCCAATGCACCAATCACCACGCCATCGCAGCCCAGCGCGCGGCACTGCGCGATGTCACGCAGCATCAGTTCGGTTTCCAGCGCGTCGTAGTGGAAGTCGCCCGGGCGTGGGCGCACCAGTACGAACAGCGGAATCGACAGGCGTTCGCGGGCAATCGCGATGCTGGCAAACGACGGCGTGGTGCCACCCTCGGCCAGGTTGTCGAACAGCTCGATGCGGTCGGCGCCGCCGGCCTGCGCGGCCAGTGCCGAAGCCAGCGAATTGCTGGCGACCTCCAGGGTCAGCCGCGTGCTCACGCCTGGCTGCTCGTGTAGATCGACGGCGAGTCGCGCAGGTCATCCTGGCGCTGCGCATCGCACACCGCGTAGACGAAGCCGCGATGCAACGCGCAGGCGCCCACCTCGCCCTGCTTGTTCATGGCCAGGAAGCACACCTGCAGGGTCTTGCTCGCCTCCGGCCGCTTGCGCACCACACGGTCGATCGCTTCGCGGCAGGCCTGTGCCGGCGAGCGCCCCTGGCGCATCAGTTCGACCACCAGGAACGAAGCGGCGTTGCGGATCATCTCTTCACCCACGCCCGAAGCAGTGGCCGCGCCCACGTCGTTGTCGACATACAGGCCGGCACCGATAATCGGGCTGTCGCCGACCCGGCCGTGCAGCTTCCAGGCCATGCCGCTGGTGGTGCAGGCACCGGCAAGGTGGCCCTTGGCATCCAGCGCCAGCATGCCGATGGTGTCGTGGTTGTCGCTGTTGCCGGGAATACCACGGCGCTCGGCGTTGATCTGCGGCTGATACTTCTCCGTCTTCAGCCACTCGCGCCAGGCCGCTTCGGCCTGCGGCGTCAGCAGGTGCTTGCGCTCGAAACCCTGCTGCATCGCGAACTGCTGCGCGCCCTCGCCCACCAGCAGCACGTGCGGGCTGTTCTCCATCACTTTGCGGGCCACCGACACCGGATGCAGGATGTCGACCAGCGCGGCCACTGCGCCACAACGGCCATCGCCATCCATGATGCTCGCGTCCAGGCTCAGCACGCCGTCGCGATCGGGGTTGCCACAATGGCCGACGGTGGGGTTGCACAGCTCGCTCTCGGCCCAGCGTGCGCCTGCTTCCACCGCATCCAGCGCGCTGCCGCCCTGCGCCAGCACCTTCCACGCGGCCTGGTTGGCCGGTACGCCGAAGTCCCAGGTCGAAACCACCCTGGCCCCACCCTGCGTGCGCGCCTGCACGCCCGGCAAAGCCGCCATGCCTGCAGCCAGTGCACCGGCCTGCAGGAACTGCCTGCGATCCACCATCTTCCCCTCCCAGTCTGCAATGCACGGCCGGCACGATGCCGGTCATGCCGATCAGTCGTGCGTGGGCTGCCGTGCGGCGTGCCAGACCGCTGCGCCGAGCACGCCCAACTGGCCGTGCTCCACGCGCCATACCGGCACCTGGCGCAGCACCTCGGTCAGCACGCCCTTGTTGAGGAAGCGCTCACGGAAGCGGCCATCGGCCAGGAAATCCTGCACATGCGCGGAAATACCTCCGGCGAGGTACACCGAGCGCGCACCGACGGCGATCGCTGCGTCGCCGGCCAGGCTGCCCAGCCAGGCGCAGAACACCTGCAGCGTCTCCACCGCCAGCGCGTCTTCACCGCTGCGGGCGGCACCGATCAGTGCTTCGGTACTGGTCCACACCGGGGTGACGCCGCGCAGCTCGCACAGGCACGGGTACAGGTTCATCAGGCCACTGCCGGACAGCACGCGCTCGTTGTCCACGTGCGCCCAGCGCTGCAGCAGTTTGCCCAGCACCTGCAGTTCCAGCGCGTTGCCGGCGCCGAGCGCGGCATGGCCGATCTCGCTGGCCAGCACCGGGCGCTCGCCATCGGCGAAACGCAGTGCCGCGCCCAGGCCGGTACCGGCGCCCAGCACCAGCGCCGGGAACGCCTGCGCCGGGTCAGCATCGCCGTTCAGTGGCACCAGAGTGGCAGGCTGCAGGTACGGGATGGCCAGCGCCACCGCTTCGAAATCATTGATCAACTGCAGCTCATGCAGCCCGGACTGCGCGCGGGTGGCCGACAGCGAGACCGTCCACGGCAGATTGGAATTGATCAGCACATCGCCATCGAGCAGGCCGGCGATGGCGACCACCGCGGTCTGCACCGGCTGGCCGAGGCCAGCGGTGAAATCAGCAAGGATCGCCGCCAGGCTGGGGTGCTCGGCGCAGGCGTAGGTGCGATGGCTGCCCAGCAGCGGCGCCTGGCCGGGTTGGGTTTCAGCCAGCGCAAGGCGGGCGAAGGTGCCACCGACATCGGCGACCACCAGACTGCGCGGAGGACCGCCGCGGGCGGAGTCGGAGGAAACCGGGGACGCTGCTGCGATGGTCACGCTGGCCTGCTTGGATCGATTGAATCGCCCCGATTCTCAGGCATCGGGGCGGCTTTGCCTAGCGCGCCGGCGGTTCAGGTTGGCCTACATGCCTTCCTGTTCGGCCACCTGCACGCCATCCACCAGCACGCGCAGCCGCTGCGGGCGGAAGCCGGCAAACAGCAGCGGCCGGGTGCGCTCGACCAGCACTTCGTGGCCGGCGATGTGGCGCAGCCACGACTGTACCAGCGAGAAGGAGAAGTGCGTGCCCGGATGCAGCGGATGCTGCACCCAGACCTTCTCGGTGGCGCTCTGCAGCAGCATCGCGCCGGTGAACCAGTGGCGGCTCAGGGTCACCGGCGTGGTGCCGGCCATGAAGCGGATATCCATGCGGGGTCCTTTCGCTGGAGAGGCCTTGCGGCGTGTCAGGGCTGGGCCGTCTGCAGGCTGTAGCGGGTGGTGGCGGTGAACACCGCGCCATCGGGCTGGGTGGAGCGTACCTCGACCTTGTGGCTGCCCACGGCCAGGTCGGTCGGCAGCGCGCCACGCCACAGGTGCGGCGACGCGGTGGCCTCCGGCGAGCGGTCGTAGCCACGCAGGCTGTCAGCCAGATCGTCGGCCACGTTCTCCACCATCAGGCGCGGGTCGGGCTGGCTGACCTGCTTCATCGGCTGCCAAGCGCCGCCATCAACGCGGTACTCAACCACGCTGGCATCCTCACCCATGTAGACGTTGGCATAGATGCCCCACGCCGGGTAAGCCCCCTGGCGCAGCACTTTCGGCGCATGCAGGCCGATCTGCTCGCTGGCCGGCTTGCCGGCCACGCGGTACTGCAGGCGATAGCTGCCGTTGCCGGCCACGTCGAGCAATGCGTAGCCCTTCGGCGTGCCATCACTCATGGTGCTGTCCGGCACGCCGGCGGCATCCTTCACCCCCGACCAGAACGCGCCGCAGTTGGCACCCACGTTGTATTCGTGCAGCGGTTTGTCGCCGTTCCAGCCGTCGGCCTTGCCGTGGTAGACGTGCTGCTGGGTGTGGCTGTGGCCGCTGAGCACGAGCACGTTGCGGAAGTCCTTGAGCAGGTCGAACAGGCGCTGGCGGTCGGCATGGCGGAAGGTCTCGCGCCCCGGCGCCGCGTCGAACAGCGGGATGTGCATGCCCAGCACCAGCAGGCGATCCTTGTGCAGGCCCTTCAGGTAGCTGGCGAGGAAGGCGAACTGGTCTTCGCGCAGGCCGCCGATGTACTTCGGCCTGGCCTTGGGGTCGTACACCACGTCGTCCAGGAACACGAAACTGGCGCCGCCCTCTTCCACCGCGTAGGTGTCCGGACCGTAGATGTTGCGCCAGCTGTCCAGCGAGTGTTCGTCGCTGGCCGCATCGAAATCGAGGTCGTGGTTGCCCGGCACATGGAACCACGGCACGCCAAGTCCGGTGGTGACCTTGTTGATCGCCGGGTAGAGCGTCAAGTCATCGTTGACGATGTCACCCAGGGTGGTGCCCATGCGCGCCTTGGTCTGGCCGACCAGCGGCGCCACGATCGACTGCTGGTAGTAGCCGATGTCCTTCAGGCTCGCGGTCTGGGAGTCGGTGAACACCAGCATCTGGAAGCCGCGCCGACTGTCATGGCGATCCGACTGCAGGGCGAAATCCCAGTTGCGGGTGACGTCGCTGGTCGCGGCGATGCCGCCGTACTTCAACGCCGGCGAACCGTTCGGGCGATAGTGCCGCCAGAACGAAGGCAGGCCGTCGGCCGCTTTCGGGAAGGAATACGCATCAGGCTTGATCACGAATACGGTCTGGCCGTCGCGCACCGGCAGGCTGTAGCTGCCGTCAGCGGCAGTCTTGACGATGATCTCGCCGTTGGAAACCTGCACCCCGGCCAGGCCCGGATCGGTCGCACCGCGGCCAGGCTTGCCGTCACGCTCCAGATACACCTTGCCGCTGACCACGGTGTCCGCGGCCCAGGCCGGCGAGGTCAGCAACAGGCAGCACAGCCACGCGGCAGGCAGTTTCATGAGGGAGATCCGGCAGAAAGAGACGCGGTATTGTAGAGCCGAGCCATGCTCGGCTGCATTGCCGGCGGGTCGTGCCGGCCGCTGGCCGGCAAGCCTCAGATGCCAGGCGAGCATGAGTTGCCGGCCAGCGGCCGGCACTACCGCCGCTCAACGATGGCGCTTTTCCAGTACCGCGCGCGCATCATCCAGCGACAGCCCGCGCGCGCGCAGCAGCACCAGCAGGTGGTACAGCAGGTCCGACGCCTCGCCCAGCAATGCCTCGTCATCCTGCGCCACGGCGGCCAATGCGGTCTCCACGCCCTCCTCGCCCACCTTCTGCGCGATACGGCGGATGCCGCCCTCGAACAGGCTGGTGGTGTAGCTGCCCGGCGGGCGTTGCGCCTCACGCATCGCCACCAGCTGGCCCAGCCCGCCCAGGAAATCCTTCGGCGCCTGGTCAAAGCAGCTCTCTGCACCGGTGTGGCAGGTTGGCCCCGCCGGCCGTGCCATCACCAGCAAAGTATCGGCATCGCAGTCGACGCTGATCGACTGCACCACCAGCACGTTGCCGGACTGCTCGCCCTTGGTCCACAACCGCTGCTTGCTGCGGCTGAAGAACGTCATGTGGCTGATGGCCAGCGTGGCCGCCAGCGATTCGGCACTCACATAGCCCAGCATCAGCACCTGCAGGGTGTCGGCATCCTGAACCACGGCCGGCAGCAGGCCGTCGCCCTTGCTCCAGTCCAGCGCCTGCAATGCGTCCGACGACGGCCTGACTTCAATAGACATCCCGCACCTCGATCTGCTGTCCGCGCAGGTAGCGCTTCAATTCTGGAATGGCGATGGCACCGCTGTGGAACACGCTCGCCGCCAGTGCACCATCGACGTCGGCCTGGTCGAAGGCTTCTGCGAAATGTTCCATCGCACCGGCGCCACCGGAGGCGATCAGCGGCACCTGGCAGAGTGCCCGTGCCTGCTGCAGCTGCACGACATCGTAGCCACGGCGCACGCCATCGCTGTCCATGCAGTTCAACACGATCTCACCGGCGCCACGCCGTTGTGCTTCGACGATCCAGTCCAGCGTGCGCAGCCGCACCGCCTGGGTCTTGTCCGGGTCGCCGCTGAAACGGCGCACCCGCCATTGCCCATCGGCCTCGCGCACCGAATCGACGCCGACCACCACGCACTGCACGCCGAACTCGTCGGCCAGCTCGGTGATCAGTTCCGGGCGCCCCAGCGCCGGCGAGTTGATCGACACCTTGTCGGCACCGGAGAACAGCACGCGGCGTGCCGTTTCGACGCTGTCGATGCCACCGGCCACGCAGAACGGGATGTCGATCAGTCGCGCGATACGCTCGATCCAGGCAACGTCGACCGAACGCGCCTCGGGGCTGGCGCCGATGTCATAAAACACCAGCTCGTCGGCGCCCTGGTCACGGTAGCGCTGCGCCAGCTCGGCGATATCGCCCATGTCGACGTGATCGCGGAAGCGCACGCCCTTGACCACGCGGCCCTCACGCACGTCCAGGCACGGAATGATGCGGCGGCTCAACATGCCAGTGCCTCCGCCAGGTCCATGCGCTGCTCCAGCAGGGCCTTGCCGAGGATGGCACCGCCGCAGCCGGCAGCACGGGCCTCGGCCACATCGTCCACGTCGCGGATGCCACCGGAAGCCTGCACGGCCACGCCCGGCAGCAACGCCGCCAGGTGCTGGTAGAGGCTGATGTTGGGCCCAGCCAGCATGCCGTCGCGGGCAATGTCGGTGCACAGCAGGTGGCGCATGCCGGCGCGTGCGTAGCGCTGGGCCAGGTCATCCAGGGTCACCCCGGCGTTCTCGGTCCAGCCGTGCACCGGCAGCTGCCATTGGCCTTGGGCATCCTGACGCGCATCCAGCGCGATGGTGATGCGCTCGGCGCCGAATTCCTCCAGCCAGCCGACCACTTCATCGGGGCGACGCACCGCCAGCGAGCCGACCACTACGCGACCGGCGCCGGCATCGAGGATGCGCGCCACGTCGTCGCGGCCGCGCACGCCACCGCCGGTCTGCACCTGCAGCGGCGTCTGCGCACGGATCGACGCCAGCAGCGGCGCAAGGGTGTAGCCACCGGCACGCGCAGCGTCCAGGTCGACCAGATGCATCCACTGCGCGCCCTGCGCAGCGAAGGCCTGTGCACGCGGCAGCGGATCGTCGCCATACGAGGTTTCCTGCGCGTAGTCACCCTGGCGCAGCCGCACCACGCGGCCGTCGCGGATATCCAGCGCGGGGTAGACGATGAAACTCATGCAGCAGTGCCCTCAAGGAAGTTGCGCAGCATCAGCGAGCCGGTCTCGCCGGAGCGCTCGGGATGGAACTGTGCGCCGTAGTAGCGGCCCTGCTCCACCACGGCCGTGAACAGGCCGCCGTGATCACAGGCAGCAACGGTGTGGGTATTGAGCGGCGCCGCATAGCTGTGCACGAAATAGGCGCTGGCCCGCTCGGGTACACCCTGCAACAGCAGCGACTCACGTAGCGGCAGCAGGCGGTTCCAACCCATGTGCGGCACCCGGATGCCGCAGGCTGGTACCAGCTTGCGCACCACCCCGGGAATCAGCCCCAGCGTTTCCACGCCGGCTTCCTCGGAGCGCTCGAACAACAGCTGCATGCCCAGGCAGATGCCCATCAACGGCACTTCCAGCCGCTGCAACGGCTCGACCAGGCCCTGCGCATGCAGGCGCTGCATGCCGGGACCGGCGGCACCGACGCCGGGCAGGATCACCCGCTGCGCGCCGACCAGTCCATCGGCATCGCGCACCAGCCGAACGCTGGCGCCAAGACGTTCGAGCGCATAGCGCACCGAGCCCAGGTTGGCACCACCGGCATCGATCAGCGCGACGTCACTCACAACGCCCCCTTGGTACTCGGCAGTGCCGTGCCCTGCCGGGCCAATGCAGGGCGCAGCGCGCGTGCCAGCGCCTTGAAGCAGGCCTCGACCTTGTGGTGATCGTTGTCGCCCCGTACCTGCAGGTTAAGGTTCAAACCGCTGGCATCGCACAGCGAACGGAAGAAGTGCGGCACCAGCTCGGTCGGCATATCGCCCACGCGCTCACGCTTGAACTCACCTTCGAACACAAAGTACGGGCGGCCGCTGAAATCCAGTGCGGCGCTGGCCAGCGTCTCGTCCATCGGCAGGGTGAAACCGTAGCGGCCGATGCCGCGCTTGTCGCCTAGTGCTTCGCGCAGGGCCTGGCCCAGGGCCAGCCCGGTGTCCTCGATGGTGTGGTGCTCGTCGATGTGCAGGTCACCCTCGGCCTGGATGTCCAGCGCGAAGCCGCCATGCTTGCCGATCTGTTCCAGCATGTGGTCGAAGAACGGCAGGCCTGTGGAGATGCGTGCATCAGCGGCACGGTCCAGGTCCAGTTCCACGCGGATCTTCGTTTCTTTCGTATTTCGCTGGACCACGGCGGTGCGCGGTGCGTCGGCCAGCGCGTGGGCAATGCCCGGCCAGTCCCACTGACCACCGAACTGCGCGGTGCGCAACTGGAAACCGCGGATGTTGAGGTTGTCGGCAAACTGCAGGTCGGTGATGCGATCGCCGACCATGCCCGAACGCGCCCAGTCGATGCTGCGGTCCTGCAGATAAGCCGTCATCAGTCCGATGCCCGGCTTGCGGGTCGGCGCATTGTCGTGCGGCCAGCTGCAGTCGATCAGCACATCACGGAAGGTGATGCCTTGGCTCTCGAAGATCTGCAGCATCAGGTCGTTGGGGCCATCGAAGCTGGCGCGCGGGTAGCTGTCGCTGCCGAGGCCGTCCTGGTTGGTGACGATCACGAACTGGTAGCCGGCGTCACGCAGCTTCAGCAGCGCCGGGATCACCTGCGGCACGAAGCGCAGCTTCTCGTAGGCGTCGATCTGGAAGTCGGACGGCTCCTCGATGAGGGTGCCGTCGCGGTCAATGAACAGGATCGGGGTCATGCTGCGGCCCTCCGCGCCGACAGGGCCGCAAGCACGCGGTCATTCTCTTCTGGGCTGCCGATGCTGATGCGCAGCGCATCACCCAACTGCGGCGCGGCGCGCTGGTCCCGCACCACCACGCCCGCAGCCAGCAGCGTATCGAACGCGGCCTGGGCATCGGCGAAGCGCACCAGCAGGTAGTTGCCGGATGAGCGGTAGACGCGACGCACGCCGGGCAGGCCCGGCAGCGCCACGCGCAGGCGTTCGCGCTCGGCAATCACCGTGGCTACGCGTTCGGCGGTCCTGGCCAGCGCGCCGGGTTGCAGCGCCTGTACCGCCAGTTCCGCGCACGGCGTCGGCACCGGGTACGGCGCCTGGCAGCGGCGCAGCACGGCAATCAGCTCCGGGGCGGCGATGAGGGTGCCGACGCGGGCAGCAGCCAGCGCGTGCGCCTTGGACAAGGTGCGCAGTACTGCAAGATTGGCATGTGCGGCCAGAAGCGTGATGGCCGATGCGCGCCCTGCGTACTCGACATAGGCCTCGTCCACCACCACCAGCGCCTGCCCGCGCAGCGCAACCACCACGCGCTCGACTTCATCCAGGGCGATATCACTGCCGGCCGGGTTCGACGGGGCGCACAGGAACACCAGCTTGGCGCCTTGCGCCTTGGCCGCGTCGATCACCGCATCCAGGTCGGCGCGCAGGCCATCCTCGCTGTCCACCAGCGGCACTTCAATCAATGCGGCACCCTGCAGGCGTGCGCAGACAGCGTACATGCCGAACACCGGCGGCGTGACCAGCACGCCATCGCGGCCCGGCACGCACAGCGCGCGCACCAGCAGATCAATGGCTTCGTCGCTGCCGCGACCGATCAGCAGCTGCTGTGGCGTCACGCCGTACAGCGCCGCCAGTCCCTCACGCAATGCCAACGGCTGCGGTTCGGGATAGCGCCGGCTGCTGCCAGCCGCGTCGGCCGGATTGGCCCAGGCCGACTCGTTGGCGTTCAACCAGACCTCGCCCTGCACCGCCGCGCTGCGCGCCGAACTGTAGCCAGCGAAGGCCTGCAGATCGGGGCGCACCAGCCCCAGCACGTCATCGATCGCCGTGCTCATGCTGCCACCTCCATGCGCACTGCGACCGCACGTTCATGTGCATCCAGGCCTTCGGCGCTGGCGATGATGCGCGCGCAGCGGCCGATCGCGGCCAGGCCGGCGGCGCTGGCGCTCTGCACGCTGATCAGGTTCTGGAAGCTGGCGACGCTGACGCCACTGTAGGCACGCGCCGCACCGGCGGTCGGCAGCACGTGATTGGTGCCACTGCAGTAGTCGCCCAGTGCTTCGGGCGTGTAATCCCCCAGGAACACCGAGCCGGCCGCCTGCACCTTGTCCAGCCACGCGCGCGGATCACGCAGTGCCAGGATCAGGTGCTCCGGCGCATAGCGGTTGCTGATCGCGAAGGCTTCCTCCAGCGAATCGACCTGGATCAACCGCGAGGCCGACAAGGCCTGGCGCGCGATCTGCTGGCGCGGCAACAAGACCACCTGGCGCTCCACCTCGACTTCGACCGCGGCCAGCATCGCGGCATCGTCGGTCAGCAGCAGCACCTGTGAATCCGGGCCGTGCTCGGCCTGCGACAGCAGGTCGGCGGCGACGAACGCCGGATTGGCACCAGCATCGGCAATCACCAGCACTTCGGAGGGACCGGCCGGCATATCGATGGCGGCGGCGCCATCCTGCGCGACCTGCTGCTTGGCTTCGGTCACGAAGCTGTTGCCGGGCCCGAACAGCTTGTCGCAGGCCGGAACGCTGGCGGTGCCATAGGCCATCGCGGCGATCGCCTGCGCGCCGCCCAGCTTGAACACGCGCCGCACGCCGGTCAGGCCGGCGGCTACCAGCACTGCCGGATCGGCACTTCCGTCGGCGCGTGGCGGCGTGCACAGCACCACCTGCGGGCAGCCAGCCAGCTGCGCGGGCACGCCCAGCATCAACGCAGTGGACGGCAGCGGTGCGCTGCCGGCCGGCACGTAGAGCCCTACCCGTCCGATCGGACGCAGCATGCGTTCGCAGACCACCCCCGGCGCGGTCTCCACCGCGTATCCCTTGCCCATGCCGGCGGCGTGGAAGCGGGCGATGCGCTCGGCGGCGTCCACCATGGCCTGGCGAAGTTCGGCGGGCACGGCGGCTTCGGCAGCGGCAAATTCGGCTTCGCTCACCTCAAAGGACGAGAGCTCGACACCATCGAAACGCGCGGTGATCGCACGCAGTGCGTCGTCGCCCTGCGCACGCACCTGCGCGATCAACGCAGCCACCGCGTCGCGGGTCTGCTGCGCCACGGTCTGCACCGGGCGGGTCAGCGCGGCGCGGCGCGCGGTTTCATCAAGTCGGGACCAGGTCAGACGGTTCATGCCAGCGACCGCTCCACGCTCAACACCATCAGGCCCTGCGCGCCGGCGCGCTCGAGTTCTTCCATGCGCTGCCAGCTCAGCGGGCCCGGGCACATGGTCTGCAGGCGCAGCGCGCCGCCATCGGCCGGCAGCCGCACCAGCGGCTCGGCATCGGCCAGCAGCTGCGCCAGCGCGTCGACGCGATCCTCGCTGGCGCGGAACATCAGCAGCTTGCGGTCCTGGCGCTGCACCACGCCGTCGAGGCGGCGCAGCAGCATCGCGCGCAGCGATGCGCGCGCATCATCCGGTACGCGCACTGCACCGGCCAGCACTGCTTCGCTGTCGAGCAGGTTGTGTACCGGGGTCAGCTGATTGGCGCGCAGTGTCGCGCCGCTGGACACCAGATCGCAGATCAGGTCGGCCGTGCCCAGGCGCGGTGCGATTTCCACCGAACCGGACAGCTCGACCACCTGTGCATCCACGTTCTGCTCGGCCAGCCACTGCTTGAGGATGGCCGGGTAGCTGGTGGCGATGCGGGTACCGGCCAGCTGCGCCGGTCCCTGCCACTGCCACTCCTCGGGTACCGCCAGCATCAGCCGGCACTGGCCAAAGCCCAGCCCGCGCAGTGCCTCGTAGGCATCCGGCAGGCCGATCTGGCGACGTGCCGCAGCCTGCTCGTCCAGCTCGTTGCGGCCGACGATGCCGAGGTCGCAGACGCCGTCGGCGATCAGGCCCGGGATGTCGTCGTCGCGCACCAGCAGCAGATCCACCGGCAGCGATTCACCGTAGCAGAACAGCTTGTCGCGGCTCTCGCGCCAGCTCAGGCCACAGGCACTGAGCAGGTTGCGGGCGGGCTCGGCCAGCCGGCCACTCTTCTGGATGGCGATACGCAGCCGGTCTCGTGCCGGCGCTGCCTGGGTTGCACTCATGGGGGAGGTCTCGAAGTTCGGAACGGGGCGCGGATCAGCGCGAAGCAAGGCGGTCGATGGCGGCGGCATAGCCTCGATGGCCATGCTCGAGCGTTCGCGCCACCCGTCCGGTGGTGGTCACGCTGACGCCAGTGCGCTCGTGGATCTCGCGGTACGGCACGCCCTGCTGCAGCAGCGGCACCACTTTCCAACGGTCGGCCATGGCTTCCAGCTCAGCGGGGGTGCACAGATCGCGCAGGAAGGCCTCGACCTGTTCCGGCTCGCGCAGGGCGGCAAAGGCCCGGGCCAGGGCTTCCAGGTCGGCCCTGGGGTCTTTGGCGGCAATGTCGGGACGGGCTTTCACGGGGTCGTTTCCATGCATCAATGTAATAGCGCGTTAGTACATTAGCGCATTATTCCGCGACGCGTCAAATAGGGGGGTGAGGGGGCGGCAGGGCTGCTGCCCTGCGCCCGCACAGGCCGGAGCAGCGGCAAAGCGGGGTTCGGACCACCCCCGCCTTCGACAGTTGGCCGCGAGCTGTTGGGACGGCCGGGGTCCGGAAACGACAACGCCCACCGGTGGGTGGGCGTTTCGTTGAAGCGCTGCATGCTGCCAATGGCCGTTACATCACCTTCGACTGCTCCAGCTCCACCTGCAAAGTGCTGGCCAGCTCGTCGCGGGAGACTTCGAACTGCTGCTCGCGCACCAGGTCCTTCACCGCCACCACCCCGCGCGCCAGCTCGTCCTCACCGGCCAACACCACGAAGCGGATGCCCGCCTTGGCGGCGTACTGGAACTGCTTGCCGATCTTCTTCGGCTCCATCTGCACTTCGGTGTTGATGCCACCGGCGCGCAGGCGACGCGCGATGTCCAGCGACTGCGGCATGCCCTGCTCGTCCATCAGCGCCACCAGCGCCTGCACGCTGCTGGCCTCGATGCCATCGATCAGGCCAGCCTCGCGCAGCTGCCAGAACAGGCGCGACAGGCCGATGGAAATGCCTACGCCCGGCAGCTTCGACTTGCTGTAGTGGCTGGCCAGGTCTTCATAACGGCCGCCCGAGCAGATGGAGCCGATCTGCGGGTGGTCGGTCAGCGTGGTCTCGTACACGGTACCGGTGTAGTAATCCAGGCCACGCGCAATCGAGAAATTCAGGCAATAGGCGCTTTCCGGCACGCCAAGCGCCTGCACCAGCTGCAGCACTTCGCGTAGTTCAGCAACACCGGCACGCAGGATCTCCGAAGAACCGGCGTTGGCTTCAAGCTTGGCCAGCTGCGCCAGGGCATCGGCATGCCCCTGCGAACGCACGGCCACGAAGGCCAGGATCTTCTCGACCTGCTCGCCCGGGATGTTGAAGCCCTCGCCCACCAGCGTCTCGCGCACGTAATCGGCGCCGCGCTTGTCGAGCTTGTCCACTTCGCGCAGCACCGCCAGCTGGCGCTCGCCTTCGGCCACGCCCAGGCTTTCGAAGAAGCCGCGCATCAGCTTGCGGTTGTTCAGCTGGATGCTGAAGTCACCGATGCGCAGTTCCGAGAACACGGCGTGGATGACCGCCAGCACTTCGGCATCATAGCGAACGCTCAGGCTGTCCTTGCCGATCACGTCGATGTCGCACTGGTAGAACTCACGGAAACGGCCGCGCTGGGCACGCTCGCCGCGGTACACACGCTGCATCTGGTAGCGACGGAACGGGAAGGTGAGTTCGTGTTCGTGCTCGGCCACGTAGCGTGCCAGCGGCACGGTCAGGTCGAAGCGCAGCGCCATTTCCGGCAGCGAACGGTCGCCCGATTCGGCCGCATTGGCCAGCGCACCGGTGGACTGCACGAAGTACACCTGGCGCTCGGTCTCGCCGCCGGACTTGGTCAGCAGCACGTCGGACAGTTCGAACACCGGCGTCTCCACCGGCAGGAACCCGAAGCGCTCGTAGTTGCGGCGGATCACGTCCAGCATGCGCTGGAATGCAATCTGCTCGCGCGGCAGCAGTTCAAGGGTGCCGGGCGGGGTACGGGGCTTGATCACGGGCGGAACTCCTGCTGGAACGGGACGTGGGAGGGGGCGACATTCTAGCGCCCCCGCCTCGGGCAGGGTCGAACGGCCGCTTGAAGTATCATAAGGCCCTCCCCGCCCGCGATACGCCCCCGCACCATGTCACGGCCTTCCGGCGCTCCGCCCGCCACCAACGATCCCGCCGCGCCGTCCTGCACCACGCTGGACTGCCTGCACTGCTCGGTTCGCCACCTTGCGGTGTGCTCGGCGCTGTCGCCCGATGAAGTGCAGGCGCTGGAACAGGTCACCGTGTCACAGCAGGTCAGCATGGGCAGCACGCTGGCACGCACGGGTGAAGAGCGCGACCATGTCTATACATTGACCGCTGGCGCACTGCGACTGGTACGCACCCTGGCCGACGGCCGCCGCCAGATCAACGGTTTCGTGCTTCCCGGCGACTACCTCGGACTGAGTGGCAGCGACCATCACCGCTACGACATCGAAGCCATCGCCGACAGCCGCGTATGCCGCGTCGCGTTGCCGCAGATGAAGGCGCTGCGCAGCCGCTTCCCGCACCTGGAGCGCAAGCTGCTGCAGCGTGCCTGCCAGGAACTGGATGCCGCGCAGGACGCTGCACTGGCGCTGGCACGCCTGCAGCCGGCAGAGAAGCTGGCTGATTTCCTGCTGCGCCTGGCCGCGCGCGAGGCCAGGCTCGGTGGTGACGGCCTGCGCGTATCGCTGCCGATGGGGCGTGGCGATATCGCCGACCACCTGGGCCTGACCATGGAAACGGTCAGCCGCACCTTCACCAAGCTGCGCCAGCAGGGGTTGATCGCCCTGCCCCATTTGAACGTGGTGGAGATCCTCGATGAGGATGGACTGCGCACGCTGGCCGGTGAAGGGTTGATCTGACCGCATCGCGGTTGGCTGGGTTGCCGGCCAGCGGCCGGCACTACCCGTGTTGCGCGAAGGGCATTGTAGAGTCGAGCCATGCTCGACTCATCGCGCCGTGCGCGAACAGCAGCCGAGCATGGCTCGGGTCTACATGGGAGCCAACACCTCACGCAACGCCGCGTAATCGGCGGCCAACGGTTCGGCGTGCGCCGGCCGCTGCAACAACGCATCCAATGCAGGCGGCACGGCCACAGGTTCGCCGATCAACGGTTCGACCACAGCCTCGAACTTGGCCGGATGTGCGGTAGCCACCACCGCCCAGTCGCCCTTGGCGCCGCGCGCACGCAGGTCCTGCAGCACCTTCACCGCTGTGGCCGTATGCGGGCAGAACAGTTCGCCGTTGCTGGCGTGCGCCGCCGCAATCGTCGCGCGGATGGTCACGTCATCCACCGAGAACGCGCGGAAGGCAGCGCGCAGCTCGGCATCATCACCGTGATAGAGCCAGCGCAGGCGTTCGAAGTTGCTTGGCGCCCCCACATCCATTGCGTTGGCAACCGTGGCCACACTGGCCTGCGGCTGGTAGTCGCCACCGTTGAAGTACACCGGCAGTACCGCATTGGCATTGGTGGCCAGCACGATCTGCCCGATCGGCACGCCCAGCGCGCGCGCCAGCACGGCCGCCATCGCATTGCCAAGGTTGCCGGTCGGCACCACCAGGTTGAGCCGGCGACGATGCGTCGCGTAATGGGACAACGCCGCATGCGCGTAATAACTCATCTGCGGCAGCAGGCGGCCGAGGCTGATGCTGTTGGCCGAACTCAGCGGCACCTGCGCCTGCAGTTCGCGGTCAGCCAGTGCCTGCTTGACCATCGCCTGGCAATCGTCGAAGGCGCCGGCCACGCGCAGCGCCTGGATGTTGTCGCCGAAACAACCGAGCTGATGCGCCTGCCGCGGTGACACGCGGCCATCCGGATACAGCACCACCACGCGTACGCCGGGCTGGCGATGGAAGGCCGCGGCAACGGCGGCGCCGGTATCGCCGGAGGTGGCGACGACGATGGTCAGATCACGGTCCTTGCCGTCCTGCAGCCGCGACAGCGTAC
The DNA here is from genome assembly GCF_059372295.1 of Stenotrophomonas sp. YJH_SMC_33. Taxonomy (NCBI): domain Bacteria; kingdom Pseudomonadati; phylum Pseudomonadota; class Gammaproteobacteria; order Lysobacterales; family Lysobacteraceae; genus Stenotrophomonas; species Stenotrophomonas sp. YJH_SMC_33. The sequence goes on along the minus strand of NZ_JCAFVJ010000008.1, from coordinate 85,202 downwards.
CGGCCAGGAAGCGCGCACCGATATCCTTGAACGCCGCCGTCGGCCCATGGAACAGCTCCAGCACATGGTCACCGTCGCCGAGTGCACGCAGTGGCACCGGGAAGTCGAACGCCTCGCGGCAGATCGAAGGCAGCGCTGCCTCCAGAGCATCACCTGCGAAGAACGGTGCCAGCAGATCGGCGGCGGTATCGGCCAGCGTTGCGCCGGCCTGCAGCTCACGTGGCGCCGGCAGCACCTGCGGAACATACAGCCCTCCATCGGGCGCCAATCCTGCAGCGATCGCCGCACTGAGGCCAACGGCCGGGGACTGACCCCGGGTCGAAACAAATTGCATGGGTTCGGTATCCAGTAAAGGGGAAGGATTCAGCACAAGCGGGCTCCCGGTGCATCCAGCGGCGACACCCAGGCATCGCTGTCGAAACCGGCGGAGGCAAATGCGGCCTGCACCGGTGCGGCAGCGGCGCGGGCCTGGTCGGCGTCCTCGAACCAGGCGAATACGCTGGGTCCGGCACCGGAGATGCCCGCACCCATTGCATGGGCCGACAGCGCCGCATCGCGGGCCGCTTCGAAACCTGCAATCAGGCCGGCCCGCCGTGGTTCGACCAGCACATCGCGCAATCCAGCCCGCACCAGCGCCGCATCACTACGATGGCAACCACTGAGTACCAGCGCGAGGTTCGCACTCTGTGCCACGAATTCACCCAGCGCGTAGCTGCCCTGCAGCACCTGGCGCGCACGGCGTGTTTCCAGCACCGCGTGCGGATGCACCAGCAGGCTGTGCCAGGCCGCCGGCACAGGAATTGGCAGCAGGCGGTCGGCCGTACACAGCGCCAGGCCACCCAGCAGCAGCGGGCCGACGTTGTCACCGTGGCGGCCACCACTGGCCACCGCCTCACCGTCCAGCGCGTAGGGGTAAAGCGCCTCGCGCGGCAACGGGGCCTGCAGCAGCGCATTGGCGGCGACCAGCGCCGCGACACTCGACGCTGCCGAACCGCCCATGCCGGAACCGAACGGGATGCCCTTGTCGATCTCGACTGCGAAACCGAAATCCAGGCCCAGGCCTTCGCGCAGCGACATCAGCGCAGCCCCGGCCGTGTTTCCAGCCGCATCCAGTGGCAGCGCGACGACGCTGCCGCGAATCGCCTCGATGCGCACCACCGGCTCATCGATGCGGCGCACGCTCACGGTATCGCCAACACCGGCTATGGCATGACCAAGAATGTCGAAGCCCACTGCCACGTTGGCCACCGAGGCAGGCGCGAACGCACGTGCGATCACAGCCGCGCTCCTTCACCGGCGGCGACCCGCAGCAGGTCCGCGAACACACCCGCTGCCGTCACCTCCGGACCCGCACCCGGACCCTGCACCACCAACGGGTTGTCGCAGTAGCGACGGGTACGGAACTGCACCACGTTGTCGGTCAACCGAAGGTTGGCGAAGGCGTGGTCGGCGGGCAGTTCCTGCAGGCCCACCGAGGCACCGTCAGCGCCCAGCTGTGCCACGTAGCGCAGCACCGCGCCACGCGCCCGCGCGTCCTGCAACCGCTGCAGCAGGCTGGCATCGGACTCGCCCAGCCGCGCCATGAAGTCATCCACGCTGCCGTCGCGCAGCAGCGCCGGCACCAGGCTTTCCACCTGTACCTGTTCCAGGCTGAGCGCGTGGCCGGCCTCGCGGGCGAGGATCACCAGCTTGCGCGCCACGTCCACACCCGAAAGATCGTCACGCGGGTCCGGCTCGGTGTAGCCCATCGACCGCGCCTGCGCGACCAGCTGCGAGAACGGCTGGCTGCCATCGAAGCGGTTGAACAGCCAGGCCAGCGTGCCGGAGAAGATGCCTTCGATCGCCAGCACCTCGTCGCCCGTATCGACCAGATCACGCAGCGTGGTGATCACCGGCAGGCCCGCGCCCACCGTGGCTTCGTAGCGGAAGCGCGCACCACTGGCCGCCGCAGCAGCGCGGATGCGCTGGTAGCGCGGCAGTGGGCCAGCACCGGCTTGCTTGTTCGGGGTCACCACGTGGATGCCGGCTGCCAGCCAGTCCTCATAGCGCTCGGCCACGTCGGCGCTGCCACTGCAGTCGATCACCACCGCATGCGGCAGGTGTGCGGCCAGCAGGTGTTCGGTGAAGCGATCCAGGTCGCTGGGCTCGCCCGCGTCCTGCAATGCCTCCCGCCAATCGGCGTGCAGGCCATCCACTTCCAGCCGCATGCGCGAACGCGAGGCCAGCGCGCGCAGGCGAAGATCCACATTGGCCTTGGCCAGCAGCTGCGGGCGGGCCGCCAGCAGCTGGTCCAGCAGTGCCGCGCCGACGTTGCCCGGCCCGATCACACCGACCGCGAACGTCTGCGGCGACAGCCAGAAGCCCGCATGTGCGGCCCGCAATGCGCGGGTGGCATCGGCACTGTCCACCGCCACAGAAATATTGCGCTCCGACGAGCCCTGCGCGATCGCCAGGATGTTCACCTGCGCGCGTCCCAGCGCCTCGAACAGGCGCGCCGCCACACCGGGCTGGCCGGCCATGCCGTCGCCCACTGCCGCCAGCACGCTGACGCCCTCGCTGACCTGCACGCGCTGCACCTGCCCTACCGACAGTTCATGCGCGAACGCATGCAGCAGTGCCTCACGGCCACGCGCCGCTTCGGCGGCGCGAACCACGCAGCAGATCGAATGCTCTGACGAACCCTGCGAGATCATCACCACCGACACCTGCGCCTGGCGCAGCGCCGCGAACACGCGCTCGGCGGTACCGGGCACGCCGATCAGGCCGGTGCCCTCCAGGTTCAACAGGGCCAAGCCGGGGCTCAGGGTCAGGCCCTTCACCGGCCCGCGCGGCGAGCGCTCGGCGCTGATGCGCGTCCCCGGATGCGCCGGCTGGAAGGTATTGCGGATGAAGATCGGCAGGCCGAGGCGGATGGCCGGCGACATCGTCTGCGGGTGCACCACCTTGGCGCCGAAATAAGCCAGCTCGCAGGCCTCGTCGTAGCTCAGTGACTCCAGCTGCACCGCCTCGGGCACCAGCCGCGGGTCGGCCGACAGCACGCCGTCGACGTCGGTCCAGATGTGCAGTTCATCGGCATTGAACAACGCGGCGAAGATCGCGCCGGAATAGTCGCTGCCGTTGCGGCCCAGCGTGGTAATGCGGTCATGGCGGTCACGGGCAACGAAACCGGTGGCGACCAGGCGCATCTGCGGATGCCGCAGGCGCCACTTGGCCAGGCGGTCCGCGCTGGACTCCCAGTCGACATCCACACCCAGTTCGCCATGCCCGACCACCAGCACGTCGCGTGCATCGAGTACCGCACAGTCTTCGCCCAGGGCACGCAGGTGGCTGCCGAGCAGCTGTGCGGAAAACACTTCGCCCAGGCCCTGCACACGGTCGAGCACTTCGCGCGGCAGCTCGCCGATCACCGCCAGCGCCGCCAGCACTTCGGCCAGCTGATCGAAGCGGGCGTCGATCCATTCGACCGTCTCGCCGACCTGCTCGCCCAGCAGCGCCACGGCGGCGCCGCGATGGCGCGCGCGCAGGACATGCCACGCCTCGCGCCAACCTTCGTCGCCCTTGGCCGCCAGCTGCGCCAGATCAATCAGCGCGTCAGTGACGCCCTTCATCGCCGAGACGACAGTGACCTGCAGCGGTTCGGGGCGGGCCAGCAGCAGGCCGGCAACATGGCGATAGCGTTCGGCATCGGCCACCGAGGTGCCGCCGAACTTGTGCACGACAGTGGACGGCGCAGCCAGATCGGCCAGGGGAACGCGATGGGCGGGGGTGTGGGAAGACATGCAGACCTCGGCAGGAGGCCCCGTCGCATGCAGGTGTCGAGTTTCCCCGCCACCTGGATGGTGCGGGGCCGTGGTTTTCGGGAGTTACACGAAGACGACGGGCCGCACCAGGGCAGTGGTGACGGTGGTGGTGGTAATGGTGGTGGTGGCGACCGGCGCAGTCGAACGGCCCGCAGTGGCGGGGGCGATCAGGCTGGCGTGGGCGGCATCAAGGACCATGGCGCACAGAAAACACTGCGCATGGGCCTGCTGTCAAGTGTTGCACCGCAAAAGACCACTGCCGCGATCATCGGCTAACGTGCGTACATTTGGTTGCAACTGAGACCAAGCGCGCATCAGCACGCTTGTCGACCGGATTCAGCCGGCATGTTCGGCGATCGCCCGCGGCGTGCGATGGGCATGCGCGCACAGCATCACGCCGGCAATCAGCATCACGATCGCCAGTGCTTCCAGCAGCGACGGCCAACGCTGTTGCCAGGCGAAGGCATACAGCAGTGCGAACAGTGTTTCGAACACGATCATCTGGCCAGTCAGGGTCAGCGGCAGCAGGCGGCTGGCGCGGTTCCAGAATGCGTTGCCGAGGATCGAGGCCACCACTGCCACACCGGCGCTGATCGCCCAGAACCCACTCCACTGCGCCGCCGAATGGCTGCCGGTGTGACCGATGAAGGCCATCGGCACCAGCAGCAGGGCCAGGCCGCCGGTAGTGACGCCGGTCAGCAGCGACCAGTCATGGCTGGACAGGTCCGGCCTGCGCGCCAGCCAGCGGCTGTTGCCGATCGAGTACAGCGCCCACGAGAACAGCGCGCCGAACGCGCACAGCAGGCCGATCAGGCGCTGCCGCCACGGGGTGGCCAGATGCTCGGACATCAGCGCTTCCCAGCCAACCAGTCCCACGCCGAGCACGCACAGGCCCAGCGCCGGCAGCAGCTGCCTCAGCGGCACCGCCCCCTGCTCGCGCACGCCAACGAGGGTGACCACCACCGGGATCAGGCCGACAATCAAGGAGGCTGCAGCGCCACCAGCCCACTGCACCGCCACGGCCAGCAGCAGGAAATAGACCAGGTTGCCTGCCAGGCTCAGCCACAGCAGGCCGATCCATTCGGCACGGCCCAGCCGCGGTGCCAGCCGCTTCCATCGCGGCAGCAGCAGGGCGACTGCCATCAGGCCATAGACCAGGTAGCGACCAGCGGACAGTTGCAGCGCATTGAAGGACTGAAGCACGGCAGGTGCGAGAAAGACCACGCCCCACAGTGCGCCAGCGGCAACGCCATTGGCGATGCCCAGGGCCATCGGGTTGTTGCGCATTCGGGTTCTTTGGGGGAGAGAGACCAAGCCGCGCAGTGTAAGCGCTGGCCGGTAGGGGCTCTTGACCCAGGCTATTGCCTTGTCATCTCTGTAGAGCCGAGCCACTGCTCGGCTGCGATTGGCCGCTGTGCAGATAAGGGCAGCCGAGCGTGGGCTCGGCTCTATAGATCAGCCGGCGCTCCTGCGCCACGCAGCCGGGGTCTGGCCACACTCGCGGCGCAGCGCACGAGTCAGTGCGCTCTGCTCGGAATAGCCTGCGGCCAGCGCGATATCGCTGATCGGCGCCGTACTGGTGCGAAGCTGGTGCTTGGCCCAGCGCAGCCGGCACGCGCTGAGCCAGGCCTGCGGGCTCAGCCCGAACTCGCGCTGGAACAATGCGTGCAACCGGCTCTCGCTGACACCGACAAATCCGGCCATCCGGGCAACCGGCCAGGCCCGGCCGGGATCGGCCTGCACCGCCGCACACAGGCCCTGCATGCGCGCGCCACTGCCCGCCGGTGCAAACACCTGCAGCAGCTGCGGCAGCAGCGCCGGCATCGGCTGCCCTGTCTGCACGTCGGCCAGGCACCGGCGCAACGCCAGCGGCAGATGCAGCCAGCGCTGCCGGCACAGATGCTCCTGCGTGCCGTCATCAAGCACGCCTGGAGGACAATCAACGATCACGAAACCATTGGGGCCGTCCGCCATCTGGTCATGCGCTTCGCCGGCAGCAACAAATGCCCCCTGCAGCAGGTCCAGCCGACCGCCGCGCCCTTCCATCTCGAACTGCAGCTCGCCCTGCAGCGGCAGAACCCACTGCGCGTAGTCATGGCGGTCCAGGCCGGTGGCCTGCCCGTAGTGCCGCAGATGGAAGATGGCGCCCATCCGGGCAGTGTGCGCGTGTAACAACGGCCGTGCAAACCGCTGCTATAGTCGGTCCGTCATCCAACGCAGGGAGTGCAGGTCATGACCCATCAGCAGCTGTCCCTGGTGCTTGCCACCAGCCTCGGCCTGGCGCTCACCGCCCCGGCCTCCGCGCAGGAACGTACCCCACCGGCGCCGCACTGCATGGACGCGGTCGGCGTCCAGGAAGTGGAGCAGGCGTCACCGCGTTCAATCGCCCTGCGAGCCGCCTCGGGCCAGGCTTATCGGATCGACTTCAGCGAGGAGTGCCCCGGCGTCCGCGGTGCCACCACGCTGAAACTTGAGGCGCCCGCTGGCTGGGCCTGCGGTCGCCCCAGCGAGCGTGTGGTGGTCGATGGCCGCACCTGCGCGATCAGCGCGGTGACCCCCGTGCAGGATCGCGACTACGCCAACGTGGCCCGCGACAGCGACCGCCTGCGCATGGCCACCCTGCCCGCCCTGACCATCCGCGAGCGCAGGGACATCCGCCGCAGTTTCGGTGGTTCGCCGTCGTACTGCTTTGCCACGCGCAACGTGCGCGCGTGGTCGTCCGACCCGCAGGGCATGCTGGTGGAGACCAATCCGCATCGCAATGGTGGTCACCGCTACTATCGCGTGGAGCTTGGCAGCCACTGCCGCCAGCTCGACCGTGCGCCACAGCTGAGCTTCCACTCCGGCATGCAGAACGGCCTGATCTGTGGCAATCCGGGCGATCGCATCCTTACCGCCGGATTCGAGAAGGGTGACCTGCGCAACGATGCACTGGCGCCGCTGCCGCAGTACACCCACGGCGGCTGCACGATCCAGGCGGTCTATCCGGCTTCCAGCCAGGCGTCGAACTAACCGTCGACGCCGAGGAAGGTGAACGGTGCGCTGGGTACGAACTGGCCCAGCGCATCGCCGGCAAAGGTGTTGCGCTGGTCCTTGCCGAGGTCCAGCTTGAGGACCTGGCCGCCGAAGTCGACCTTGTTCAGATCAACCCAGAAGGTGTTCGGGGTCAACGCCGACTCGAAGAAGTACAACCGCCGCTTGTGGTCGGCTACGGTGCGCCAGCGCGTGGAAGAAATGTTCGGCTCGCCTGGCGTGGTGATGCCATACGGCACCGATGCATTGCGGATCACGCTGAACACGCTGGCCAGCGCCATCACCGGGTCTTCGGACTTGGGAATGGCATTGATGTAGAACGAGGCGCGGGCGAAGCGGTCGGCGGAACGGTTGGTGCCGGGCAGCATCACCGTGCCACCGATCTGCTGCCAATAGCTGTTCAGCGCCAGCTGGTGCTCGAAGATCGGCGAGTTGGTCATCACCTGGTAGCGCCGGTCATGATGGATCACCTGGCGACCGCCGATGTATTCGACGATCGCGCTGTCGCCGCTGGCATCGGACAGCGACAGGTGCAGCGTCGCCTGGCGGTCTTCGCCGGGCACCTTGTCGGTGACGATCGAGTACGGCTCGCGCTTCAACGCGGTGACCGCCTCTTCGACGGTAGCGAAGTTGTCCAGCACATACTGCGCCCACAGCGAAATCGCCAGGCCCGGCTTGCTGCCACGCTTCTGCGGATACTCCGATTCGACCAGCCACAGCAGGTTGGCCACCAGGCCCTTTTCGTTCATGCCGTCGGTGGTCGACACGTCGTAGCCGGTGGCCACCACGCTGCCGTAGCGCGCGGTCCACGCCAGCGACTTCGGGCCGGCCTGGCCGGTGCGCGCAATGCCGCGCGGCAGTATGTAGAGGTTGGTCGCCACATCGACCTTCCAGTCCATCGAGCGCGCGGTGATCACATCGCCGTTGTCACCCAGGTACACCGCACGCGTGCAGGCCAGTGCCGGCGTGGTCGCGGACGCCAACGCCACGGCCAGCATCACCTTTCCTTTCCAGTTCATCCGTGCCATGCACTACGCTCCTTTCCCCGTGATGCATGATCTGATCCGATCCAGGGTGACACCGGAGTGAAGCCTCAGCGCGCGAACCGATCGTGCGCCCAGAAGCCCAGGACCATGGCAGGCACGAACCACAGCGCCTCGCGCGATGCCGCCGCCAGCCCCGCGATGGCCGGGCCCGGGCAGTAGCCGGCCCATCCCCAGCCGATACCGAACAGTGCGGCACCCAGCAGTAGACGCGTATCGACATCGCGCGCGGTGGGCAACTGGAAGCGCATCGCGAACCACGGCCGCGCGCGCCGCAGCGCCCAGCGCTGGCCGGCCGCACTGACCAGCAGCGCCGACCCCAGCACCCATAGCAGGGTGGGATCGAAATCCCCGGTGACATCAAGGAAGCCGAGCACGCGACGCGCATCGGTCATGCCGGAAAGGGCCAGGCCTGCGCCGAACAGCGCACCCGCTACAGCGGCAGCAGCCCTCGGACGACTCATGCCAGGGCTCCACCGTGCCGGACCAGGAAGGTCGTCAGCATCGCGAACGCCATGAATAACAGCACCGCCAGCGACGATCGCTTCGAACCGCGCGCCAGGCCACACACGCCGTGGCCACTGGTACAGCCGCTGCCCAAGCGGGTGCCGAAGCCGACCAGCAGGCCGGCGCCGACCAACTGCCAGGCCGGCAATGCATCACGCAGCAGTGCGCGTGGCGATGCCGCGGGCACCGACTGCCACCACAGCACCAGCCCCGCCGATGCCAGCAGGCCGGCCAGGAATGCCCAGCGCCAGCCACGCTCGCCTTCGGCTGCCCGCAGGCTGCCCGCGGCGATGCCGCTGATGCCCGCCACGCGCCCGATGCTGGCCAGCAACAGCACCGCAGCGGCACCGATCAAGGCGCCGCCGGTGACCGCACCCCAGGGCAGGTTCATGCCCCACCCTCTTCGCCACCGCACATGGAATTGCTCCTTAATTTAGACTACTCTAAATTAGATCATCCTAAACAAAGGAGTCAACATGGTCCGGTCCCTGCCCGACGGCGCAGCCATGGCCGAACACGCTTCAGAGGCAGCCACGCTGCTCAAAGGCCTGGCCCACCCCGCCCGGCTGCGGGTGTTGTGCCGCCTGGTCGAAGGCGAGGCGGCAGTAGCGGAGCTGCAGGCGCTTACCGGGCTGAGCGCGTCGGCGCTGTCCCAGCACCTGGCGGTACTGCGCGCGATGAAGATCGTGGCAACCCGGCGCGAGGCACAGGCGATCCACTATCGGGTGGTCGAAGGGCCTGCGCTGGGTGTGCTGCAGGCCCTGCACGCTGCCTACTGCGGCCGGGCGCGAGGTTGAATGTCAGCCGGCATGCAGCGCCGGCTGCACCACCGTGTCCAGCAGGTCGACCGGTGTCGGCGCCGCGCGATCCCCCTCCAGCGCCCGGCTGAAACCGGCCCAGTCGCTGGATGACAACTGGCGCAGCAGCGCTGCCTCCACCGGCAACGCCCGCATCGACCAGTAGGGAAACTGGCGCTGGCCGAGGCGGCCTCGCGCCAGCTCGATGATGTCGATGTGACTGCCGGCCTGGAGAATGCGCTCATACACCGAGTCGATGCCATCCGGCGGCCCCTCGATGTACTGCAGGAAACGATTGCCATCGTGCAGCAGCACTCCGGTCACCCCCGCCATCTTGTTGAAACGCGCAGCGTCTTCGACCAGCGCCTGCAGGCGTTGGCTGGAGAGCTCCGGCAGCGCCCGGCTGATGTAGGCGATGGCGCGCAATGGCATGGTGCTTCCTTGGCTGGGTGTGAACGCACGGTAGCAGTTGCGGACGAGTCCGTCTCAATACGCCCGCCCGTTCCCTGAAGAATTCAGGTTGCGATGGCGCCCGCCCCGTCCCACCGCCGCGGCAGCACGGCCTCGAACACGACCTGGCCTGCCTCGTTGCGCGCCCCGATCCGGCCGCCGTGCGCGCGCACGAACTGATCCACGATGTACAGGCCCAGCCCCAGTCCCTTGCTCTGGTGGAAACTGGCCTTGAACGGCTCGAACAAGCGCGGCAACAGCGCGTCATCGATATGGCCGGCATTGCTCACCCGCAGCACCACCGCGCGGGCATCGTTGCCATCCAGCTGCACGTGTGCCTCGCTGCCATGCGTCAACGCATTGCCCACCAGGTTTGCTGCGATCTGGCCCAGGCGGTCCATGTCGCCTTGCAGGCGCGTGTCGCCGACGGCGTCGAAACGAATGCGCTCCTGACCGTGGGCACTGCCCGCTTCGGCGATCACCGCACGGGTGACCTCACGCAGGTCGCAGGCGGTAGCCTGCAGCCGCAGGCCACCACTGCGGATCCGCGAAAAGTCCAGCAACTGCTCGACCATCCGCGCCATGCGCAGGGTACTGGCCTCCAGATGCGCCAGTGTCTGCTGCGCGCTGCTGTTGTTCGCCGGAAGCTCCAGCGCCAGCTTGTCGGCACACAACAGGATCGCCGACAGCGGCGTGCGCAGGTCGTGGGTCAACACGGCGGCCATCGTCTCGTTGAGCTTCAGCGCCCGCTCGAGCGCCTCGTTGCGGGCCTTCAGCAGCTGGCGCTGCTGGTACAGCTCGATGAAGACGTTGACCTTGCTCAGGATGACCTGTGGTGCCACCGGCTTGTGCAGGAAATCCACCGCACCGGTTTCGTAGCCCTTGAACGCACGCAGCGGATCGTCCGGCGAGGCGGTCAGGAAGATGATCGGCACCGTGCGGCTGCGATGCGAGCCGCGCATCAGTTCGGCCAGGGTGAAGCCATCGATCTCGGGCATGTGCACATCGAGCAACGCCAGCGCCACCTCGTGCTCCAGCAGCAGCTCCAGCGCCTCCGCGCCCGAACCGGCCAGCAGCAGGTTCACGCCCTCGCGCTGCAACAGCGCCTGCATGGCCACCAGATTCTGCGGCACGTCGTCGACGATCAGCAGGTTGACCGGGGACTGCGACTGCGCAGGGTCCGGCGGCAACAGGTTCATGCAAACAGCTCCTTCAGGCGACGACACATCAGTTCAAGGGGCAGCACGGCATCGGCACCAGCGTGCTGCAGGGCGGAGGCCGGCATCATCGATGCCTCGGCCTCCTCGGGACATTGCAGCCAGGCTCGACCACCGGCGCCGCGCACTGCGGCCACCCCTTCACTGCCATCGCTGCTGGCGCCGGTCAGCAGCAGGGCCAGCACCTGGTCGCCGAATACGGCCGCTGCCGATTCGAACAGCGGATCGATGGCCGGGCGCGAGAACAGCACCGGCGCGTCCACCGACAGCGCCAGCGAGCCGGCGTCTTCCACCAGCAGGTGGTAATCCGGCGGCGCGAAGGTCACCGTGCCACGCAGCAACGGCTGCTTGTCTTCGGCCTCGCGCACCGGCAGCGCGCAGTACGGTGCCAGCACTTCGGCGATGCGGCTGCTGCGATCGCGTGGCAGGTGCAGCACCGCCAGCACCGGCACCGGCAGCGTCGCGGGCAGCGCACCGAGCACCGCCTGCAGGGCCGCGACGCCACCGGCCGAAGCCCCGATCACCAGTACGGCCGGGGGTGTCGGCGTGGCCATCAGGCCACCTTCCGGTACAGGCGATGCTCGCGCGAACAGACCTCGAACGCATCGTGGTGGCACCCGAACTGCAGCGACTCCTTGCTGCCCAGGCCCAGGAAGCCGCGGTGCACCAGCGCTTCACGGAACAGGCCCACCGCGCGGTCCTGCAGGTCGCGGTTGAAATAGATCAGCACGTTGCGGCACGACACCAGGTGTACTTCGGAGAACACCGTGTCGGTGGCCAGGCTGTGGTCGGCAAACACCACGTTGCGGCGCAGCTGCCGATCGAACACCGCGCCATCGTAAGCCGTGGCGTAGTAATCGGACAGCGACGCGGCGCCACCGGCCGCCAGATAGTTGCGGCTGAACTGCGCCATCCGGTCGATGCCATAAGCCCCGGCTTCCGCGGTGGCCAGCGCCGCTGGATTGATGTCGGTGGCGTAGACGATGCTGCGCTCGAGCAGGCCTTCCTCGTGCAACAGGATCGCCAGCGACCAGACTTCTTCGCCCGTGCTGCAACCGGCCACCCACAGCTTCACCGACGGATAGGTGCGCAGTACCGGCACTACCTGCTCGCGCAGCTCACGGAAATAGGCCGGGTCACGGAACATCTCCGAGACCTGCACGGTGAAGAACTGCATCGCCTGCGCGAACAGGTCCGGCTCGTGCAGCAGGCGGTGCTGCAGATCGGCCAGCCGCCCGCACTCATAACGCTGCATGGCCTGGCGGATCCGTCGGCGCAGCGACGACACCGCGTAACTGCGGAAATCGTAGTGGTAGCGCTGGTACAACGCTTCCAGCAGCACCTTCAGCTCCAGGTCGAACAGGGCCTGCTCGTTCATTGCCGCGAGCACCAGACCCGGCACAGCGATACCAGCTTGTCGACGTCGATGGGCTTGGCGATGTAGTCGTTGGCACCGGCCTGCAGGCAGCGCTCACGATCGTCCGGCATGGCCTTGGCGGTCAGCGCGATGATCGGCAGGTCCTGCAGGTGGCGTTGCGCGCGGATCTCGCGCATTGCGGCCAGCCCATCCTTCTCCGGCATCATGATGTCCATCAGCACCAGGTCGACCTCGCGCTCGGCCAGGCGATCCACCGCTTCCTGGCCATTGCGTGCGATCTCCAGAGTCACGCCCAGCGGTTCAAGCACACTGGACAGTGCGAAGATGTTGCGCACGTCGTCCTCGGCCAGCAGCACCGTCCGACCGTCGAGCACAGTATCGCGACGGCGCGCCTCGCGCAGCAGGCGCTGCTGGTCGGTCGGCAGGCTGGCCTCCACGCTGTGCAGGAACAGGGTGACCTCGTCCAGCAGGCGCTCGGGCGAACGTGCGCCCTTGATGATGATGCTCTTGGAATAGCGACGCAGGCGCTGCTCTTCCTCGCGGCTGAGCGCGCGACCGGTGTAGACGATCACCGGCGGGAAACCGACATCGTCGTTGCCGGCCATGTGCTCGAGCAGGTCGTAGCCACTGCCGTCGGGCAGCGACAGGTCCATCACCATGCAGTCGAACGTGACCGTGCTGAGCTGTTCCAGTGCGCCGGCCAGGGTGCCCACCGCGACGATCTGCAGCTGGTCGCGGCCCAGCAGCAGTTCCAGGTTGCGGCGCAGCTCGCTGTCGTCCTCGACGATCAGCAGCCGCCGCACGTCGCGTTGGCTGGTCTGTTCCAGCTGCTCGATGGCCGTCACCAGCCGCTCGCGCGTGGTCGGCTTGATCGCAAACCCGATCGCGCCCAGCTCGCGCGCCACCTGGCTGCGATCCGTGGCCGAGACCACATGCACCGGGATATGGCGGGTATCCGGGTTGCGCTTCAGCCGCTCCAGCACGCTCAGCCCGGACACATCGGGCAGGCCGATGTCGAGCAGGATGCCATTCGGGCGCAGTTCGCTGGCCAGGGCCAGCGCCTCTTCCGCCGTGCCCGCCACCACACAGTCGAAGTCCAGTTCATGGGCCAGGGCCACCAGCGCTTCGGCGAACGTGGCATCGTCCTCCACCGCCAGGATCAGGCGACCGGCGCGCTGCCGGCGACCACGGTCGTCGGCCACGCCGGCCGTCGCAGTGACCGGCGCTGCCGCGCTCGCAACGCGCACGGGCGCGGCTGGCAGCACGGCCGGTGCCGCCGGCGGCGCTGCCAAGGGACCCTCGGCAGCGTCAGCCGCGCTCGCGGCGGGCGCACCCTGCAACGGCAGCTCCAGGATGAAGCAGCTGCCGCGTCCGGGCTCACTGTCGACCTGGATGCCACCGCCCATGCGCTCGGCCAGATCGCGCGAGATCGACAGGCCCAGCCCGGTACCGCCGTAGCGACGGCGGGTGCTGCCGTCGGCCTGGCGGAAGGCTTCAAAGATGACGTCCAGCTGCTCGCGGGCAATGCCGATGCCGGTGTCGCAGACCTCGAACCGGATGCGGCCGTTACCGCCGGCACGCACGTGCAGGCTGACCTTTCCATGCTCGGTGAACTTCACTGCGTTGGCCAGCAGGTTCTTCAGGATCTGCTGCAGCCGCTGGCTGTCGACCACCAGCTGGGTCGGTGCCAGCGCGTCGGCTTCGATCTGCAACGCCAGGCCCTTCTGCCGCGCCATCGGTTCGAAGGTCTCGCGCAGGCGCTGCAGCGCGCTCTCGACCACCACCACTTCATCGGACAGTTCGACGTGGCCGGCCTCGATGCGCGACAGGTCCAGGATGTCGTTGATCAGCGCCAGCAGGTCGTTGTTGGACGAGAGGATCGCACGCGCGTACTTCACCTGCTCCTCGGTGAGCGTGCCATCCTTGTTGTCGGCCAGCAGCTTGGCCAGGATCAGCGAGCTGTTCAGCGGCGTGCGCAGCTCATGCGACATGTTGGCCAGGAACTCGGACTTGTAGCGCGAGGTCGCGGCCAGCTCGTTGCTGTTGCGCACCAGCTGGCTCTGCGCCACCAGCAGCGCCTGCTTCTGCGCCTCCAGCTCGTGGGTGCGCTCTTCCAGCTGCACGTTGCTCTGTTCCAGCTCGGCCTGCTGTTCTTCCAGGTGGCTCTGCGACTGGAGCAGGCTGCGGCTCTGCTCTTCCAGTTCTTCGTTGGCCACGCGCAGCTCTTCCTGCTGGGCCTGCAGCTCTTCACCCTGGCGCTGCGACTCTTCCAGCAGCACCACCAGCTGCGCACGCAGCAGCGATGCGCGCAGCGCCATGCCGACGGTCTCCGCACAGCGCTCCAGAAGTTCGCGATCCAGGTCACGCAGTTCGCCCACCTTGGCGCGACCCAGCTCGATGACCCCGACCACCGCGCCATCGCTGCTGATCGGCGCCAGGATGCGCTCGCGCACCGGCAACCGGCCGAGGCTGGTCTGCAGTTCAAGCACGGCGGCATCATCGCCGTGCAGGTGGCGGATGCGTTCATCACGAGCGACCTGCCCGGCCAGCCCTTCGTGAAGGGCCAGCGACGCTGGCGTTCCCGCAGGCAAGGCGATGCCACCGGTCAGCTGCAACCGCCCGCCTTCCAGTCGGTAGACCGCACCTACCTCCGCGCCGAGCTGCGCGGCCAGGCTTGTCGCTGCAGCCTCGGCGATCTGTTCCGGCCCCAGGTCACCGCGAAGGCTCGTCGCCACCGCGTTCTCGGCTTCCTGCAGCCAGAGCGCGCGCATGGCCTGGCGCCGGGCCTGGATCGCGCGCGAGACGATCAGTGCGATCATCAGGAAGGCACAGCCGCCAATGGTCCGGTTGACGAAGGAGAACGCCGAGTTGGAACTGGCGGGCGCGACGTTGAAGCCGATGACCAGCAGGAGGCAGGACAGCAGGGCCACCACGAACGGCGCCCGCGCGCTGCGCTGGAACACCGTGACGCCAACAGCCAGGAAGTAGGCCAGCCATACGGCATAGCCGAGCGGGACGACCAGTTCCAACGCGATGGTCGCGGCCAGCAGCACAGCGGACGTCATCCAGATCCAGCGGTCACGCGTAGTCGCACCAGGACGCATGCAGGTCGGTTCCAGAAGGCAAAGGGTGGAAGATGGTACTCCGTGTCGCATTCAGCCGCACAGGACAAATGGCACGTGTCAGGTGTGCACGCATCCTTCACACTTGAATGCCTAGCTTCACGTCCCTCACAGGGGTAACACTTATTTACACGTGGACGCAGCTGCCTCTACGACGTCCGTGCTGACGGACCCTTCCCGACAACTGCGACTGCTGATCGACAGCGTGCGCGATCATGCGCTGTACCTGCTTGATCCTGAAGGCATCGTCTGCAGCTGGAACCCCGGCGCCGAACGCATCAAAGGCTATTCAGCCGACGAAGTGGTGGGAACCCACTTCAGCCGCTTCTACCTGGCCAGCGACCGCGAGGCCGGCGAACCGCAGCGCCTGCTCCGCGTCGCAGCGCAACAAGGGCATGTCGCCAGCGAGGGCTGGCGGGTACGCCGTGATGGCTCGTCGTTCCGCGCCAGCGTGGTCATCGAGCCGGTCGTCGAAGCGGGCGAACTGCTCGGCTTCGTCAAGATCACCCGTGACATCACCGAGCAGTGGCAGGCGCAACGGCTGCTGCGTGATGCCCAGCGTGCGCTGCGCAATACCCAGCAGTTCGAAACGGTCGGCCGGCTCAGCCGCGGCCTGTCGCACGAGTTCAACAACCTGCTGACCACCATCGGCAACGCGCTGGACCTGCTGTCGCTGCGCGTCAGCGGTGACGATGCACGCGCGGCCGAGCTGCTGGATGCCGCGCAGGCGGCCACTGACCGTGGCGCGCTGCTGACCCGCCAGCTGCTGGCCTTCAGCACCGGCCAGACCCTGATCCGCGAACCGGTGGACATCAACACGCTGGTGCGGCAGTGGCTGCCGGACCTGCAACGCGCCTGCCCGCCCACGGTGACGCTGGATGCCCATCTCACCCCCGGCCTGCCGCAGGTGAGCACCGATGCGATGCAATTGCAGACCGCCCTGGCAAACCTGGTGGCCAATGCCGTGGAGGCCACCGCCGATGGCGGCCGCATCCTGATCGGCACCGCACTGGAACATCGCCTCGACCCGGATGCGGACACCACGCTGCAACGCGGCTATGTCACCCTCAGCGTCTGCGACGAAGGCCACGGCATGGCCGCCGACATCGCCGAGCGGGCCAGCGAGCCCTTCTTCACCACCAAGGACATCGGCAAGGGCAGCGGCCTGGGCCTGAGCCAGGTGTTCGGATTCACTACCCAGAGCGGCGGCTTCGTCGATGTGTCCACCACCCCCGGTGTCGGCACCACGGTCAGCCTGCTACTCCCCGCAACAGAGGATGCAACCGATGACCGATGAACCGATCCGCGTACTGATGGTGGAGGACCAGAACGATCTGCGCGAGATGATCGGCATGGCCCTGCGCGATTTCGGCATCGAGGTATCCACCACCGCCGACGGCCATGAAGCTGCCGCGTTGCTGAAAGGCGACGCACGCTTCGACGTGGTGTTCAGCGATGTCAGCATGCCAAACGGCATGTCCGGTATCGAGCTGAGCGAGCATGTGGCGCGCGAACAGCCGCAGGCGCGGATGATCCTCTCATCCGGATATGCGCGCTCGCAGCTGCCGCCACTGCCCGATCAGGTGGAATTCCTGCCCAAGCCGTATCGTTTGCGCCAGCTGGTGGAGCTGCTGAAGCAGGATTGAGGAAGGCCGGTCAAGCGCTCGACGGCCCTCATCCCTGACGCCCCAACGGCTTGTGGTCATCCTGCGGGCAATGGTGTGCCCTGAAGGCCGCCACGCCGGAGCAGCGTTCAGCCCGAGGTGCGCTGCATGAACAAAAGGTCGGGGGTCGAGAACGCTTCAACCTGCTGGAAACCGAGGTCCCGGTACAGCGCCACGGCAGCCGTGTTGTCACGATAGACGCGCAGGGTGAGCTGCTGCACATCCGCTTGGCCCAGGGCCTGTGCACTCAATGCCTGCATGAGCAGCCGGCCAAGGCCGCGCCCGCGTGCCAGCGGGGAAACGATGATGCGGCCCAGATGTGCGGTGCGGGCGTCAGTCATCCAGTATTGGCCGAATCCAACGCAGGTACCCTGCTCGTCCAGCAGCGCCCAGCCTGGGCGCGACCCGAGTTCGAGCACCTGCGCGAACCGTTCCGGCAGCAGGGGAAACGGCACACCGGGGCCTGCCCAGCGCCGGGTCGCCTCGGCTGATTCAGGCCAGTTGGCCACGATGGCGTAGTGCGACGGCTGGACGGGGCGAAGCTGGGGGCTCATGGCGTTCATGGTGCGTCATCTGCGGCAGGCCTACACGCTGCGCGGCCGCATTTGGGATCTGCCATAGGGCAATAGATTCCAGACGCGCCGCCATCACGCCCCGTGTGCCGCCGCACCCAGCCCAGCCCGGTTTCGCGTGTTCAAAGGCCTCGGCGCGTTTCCCGTTGCCCCGCCCTCTGAAGCGGGTGTTTTCGCGACTGATCGGGCGCGTGACCGGCAGCCACGCCCACGTGGATTCGCGTCATGGCCTGCGCGGCGGCGGCGCTGGGCTGTCTGGGGAGGACTGCCTGCCGCTGCCGTCCGGCGAGCGGTTGCCATGCGGCTGTAGCAGATGGTGACCCCGGCCCGATTCGAACGGGCGACCTTCCCCTTAGGAGGGGGACGCTCTATCCAGCTGAGCTACGGGGCCATTGGCAGCGGAGAAGGATACCTCGTCTGGCTGAATGGACCAAGCGCCGGGCGTTCTGCACAGCGCCCGGACTCGATATGCTGGCCCGCCGCGACCCGTTGTGAACTGGATGTCCGACGTCTGGCGAACCCTCTCCGCCCTTGGCGACAGCCGCTGGCTGCTGCCGATGGCCCTGGTGCTGCTGTTCACCCTCCCCCGCGCAGACGCACGCCTGAAATGGCGATGGCTGCTGGCCATCGCCGTCACCGCCGGCATCACGCTTGCTTCGAAGCTCGCCTTCATGGGCTGGGGGATTGGCATCAAGAGCGTGCACTTCACCGGCTTCTCCGGGCATGCGGCAATGTCCAGCGTCATCTACCCAGTTGTTGGAGTGTTGCTCGCTGGCCCCGGCAGGCGCGCTCGGACGTTCGGCCTGGTCATCGGTGTGCTGCTGGCCACCGCCATTGCCGGGTCACGAATCCCGCTGCATGCACATAGCCTGTCGGAAGTCGTTGCCGGCCTGGCACTTGGGCTGAGCTGCAGCACATTGGCACTGTGCGCCGCATCACCCATCGGTCGCCCGCCTGCGATGGCTGTTTTCGCTGCCGTAGTTGCGGGGATAGTCCTACCCTTTACCCTACCCGACCTTCATACCCATCAGCTCGTGATCGCACTGGCGAAGTTCATCTCCGGCAGGTCTGAGATCTTCCAACACTTCTGAGAACCGCCAACATGACTCCACATTTCCTTCACGTTCCTTGACAGGACAAATGAATAGCAGCCAACATAGCGGTGGAAAATTTCCCTCACGGAGTAGGAGACCCCGTAGATGAAGAAGATGATTGCCGCCCTGGCCCTGCTGGGCCTGTCCTCGCCGGTGTTCGCTCAGGAAGTCCCGGCTGCGGAAGCCTCGACGGAGGGGGCGGTTGCTACCACTGCCGCTGGCGCCGAGGCCGCAGGCATTTCCACCGCCGCCATCGTCGGCACCAGCGTCATCGCTGTGGCAGCTGGCGCAGTGCTCTACAGCGTGGCTGGCGACAGCTCCAGCGGCGAGCGCGACAACGGCGGGAACGATGGCACTGGCGGTACGGGTGGCACTGGCGGTACGGGTGGCACTGGCGGTACGGGTGGCACCGGCGGTACGGGTGGCACCGGCGGCTGATCCAGGCCGAGCCTGCCCCAAGCCCTCGCCGGGCTCCGGCGAGGGTTTTTTATGCCCGAATTTCTCTCGATATGGCCATGACCAAGAAGCACTTTCGAATCGCTGCCGCGCTGCTGGCGGCCTCAGCCCTGCCCGGCTGCATGTGGTCCCCCGGGCAACATCTGCGCAGCTCTGAACTGATCCGCTCCCAGACCAGCGACGACGGTCAGCTGCAGCTGGTGCCGATCACTGCCAAGCTCATCGCGATGGATGCCGCGTCCGAAAGTGAGCAGTCACTGCCCGAAGCCCTTCTGAATTATGTCCCCGGCCAGTACCGCATCGGCATCGGCGACTCCCTGTACATCACCGTTTGGGATCACCCGGAACTGACCGTGCCAGCGGGCCCCCAACAGACGCCTAATCTGGCCGGGCGCACCGTGCAGAGCGACGGCTCGTTCTTCTATCCCTACATCGGCGTGGTCGAGGCCGATGGCAAGACCCCCAGCCAGGTCCGCGAAGAAGTAGCACGCCGCCTGGCCAAATACATCGAATCGCCGCAAGTGGACGTCTCGGTGCTGACCTACGCCAGCAAGCGTGTATGGGTAACCGGTGCAGCGCAGCAGTCAACGCCGGTGACGCTCGGCACGGCACCACTGACCCTGTCCGATGCGATCAGCCAGGCCGGCCTCAGTTCGGCCGGAGCCGACCTGTCCGGCGTGCAGCTCAGCCGCGACGGTGCCAGTTACACGATCGATCTTGAAGCACTGGCATCCCGCTACGGCGGTCGTCAGATCTACCTGAAGGATGGGGACTCGATCTACGTGCCCTTCCTGGATCGCAAGGAGATCTTTGTTGTCGGCGAAGTCGGGCAGCCCGGCGCCTTCAGCTTCCGCACAGGCGACGTGACACTGAACCAAGCCATCGGCCGTGCGCGCGGACTCAGCCAGACCACCGCCAACGGTAAGGCCGTCTACGTCATCCGCGGATCGCGCAATCTGCTGGAGCAGCCCTCGGTCGTCTACCAGCTTGACGCGCAGTCACCGGCCGCATTCGCTGTCGGCAGCCAGTTCCACCTGGTTCCTGGCGACGTGGTGTTTGTCGGCGCGGCCGGCGTAACGCGCTGGAGCCGCTTCGTGAACCAGCTGCTGCCGTTCACCTCGATCCTGAGCAATGCTGCAAGCGCACGCAACGATCTGAGCAACTGATATGCGATGGATGACGTCGGTGGCCGCTGCTGGCCGCCTGCCAAGGAACGGCACCTGGGCGCGCGCCTTCTGGCTCGCGCCCCCGGCACTGGCAGCACTGCTGTCCGGTTGCACGACCGCGAGCCGGGCGACCGCTGACAGCATCATGCAGCTGGTGCATCGCCAGCCGTCCTATACGACGCAACAGGTGCTGCGCACGCCCTATCCGCAGGCAGATGTGCAGACCCCGGACATCCGTGGCCTGGTCGTACTGGGCTACGTGGACGACGGCCAGCAGGTGTGGATGGCGGGCAAGCATGCCGTGCTGCGCCTGTCGGCCACCGGCGTGCTCGTGTCCCTCAGCAAACAGGACGCGCAGTACGCCACCACCGTCGAGGACGAAGCACTGTTCGCCGACCTTCGCAGCACCGCCGATGGCGCCAGCGTCGTGCGGCACTACGACCGCACACCCGGCTACGCGATGAGCGTCGAGGTTGTCGGTACGATCCGCGCGAAGGGCGAAGACACGGTCACCCTCCTCGACAAGCGCCGCACGCTGCTGCGCTTTGACGAACAGCTCAGCGGGGGCGACATGCGCGCGACCAACAGCTATTGGGTCGACCCTGCCGACGGCTTCATCTGGAAGAGCCGGCAGTTTCTCGCCCCGGGCTATCCGGTCGACCTTGTCCATCTAAAGCCCTATCGGCCGGCAGGACGCTGATCCATGCACAGATTCACCCTGCAGATTGCCGCATTGGTGGCGGCCATCGTGATCCCCTCGGCGAACAGTTTCGGCGCAGACGCCGCGCTGTTCAGCGGAGCCGTGCAACAGCCTGGAATGCACCGTGGCGACGATGGCGGACGCCTCGCAGCCGCGCTTCTTGCTGCTCGACCCGCGCCCGATGCGTTCCTGCCGGCAACACTGTTTGCCCGGCAGGGCGCTCGGCTGGCGCAGGTTCGATTGAAGGCAGGCGTGCTGCATGATCTGCAGACACTGAGCGAGGGTGGCGACGACGCGCTCCGCCAGCTCTCTGAACGCCTGGCGCGCTGGATCGAGGACATGCCGGTCACCGGACGTGTCCCGCTTTTGGCCGACCCCCGCCTCATGCAGCTGCAACCCCGATGGAACCCGCCGATCCAAGCAGGTGATTCGGTGCGCCTGTTCCAGCGGCCCGCCACCATCCAGGTGGTCGGAGCGGTTGCCGAGCACTGCACCCTCCCCCATCAGCCATTGCGCAGCGCATTGGAGTACGTGAAGGACTGCGCCGCCACGGCCTTTGCTGATGCCGACACCGTGCTGGTCATCCAGGTCGACGGCACCGTACAGACGCTGGGCGCCGCTGCCTGGAACCGCGCTGACCCGCAACCGGTTTCGCCGGGCGGGGTGGTGCTGGTGCCGTTCGCAACGAAGTACATCCGATCGGTGGACGCCGAATTCAACGCAGACCTTGCTGCTCTCATTGCGACCCAGGCCGCCACACCGTGATCCATAGTCTCCGCAACACTACGGGCCGCAAGGTGCGTGCCACGCTGGCCCTGTCCCTGCTATCGATGTCCGTCTGTGCCGCACTGCGTGCGCAGGAAGCACCACCACCGACCTCCAGCGAATGGGGTGGCATCGGCCTGCTGCAGACACCGACCGCGCGCATGGCCGACGACGGCGACATCGCGATCACCGCTTCGCACAACTCGCCGTACAGCCGCTACAACGTGACGATGCAGCCGCTTCCCTGGCTGGAGGGTTCGTTCCGGTACATCAACGTCGCCAACCTCCGCTACGGCATTCCTTCGGTCAGCGGTGACCAGAATTACAAGGACAAGTCGATCGACTTCAAGGTTCGCCTGCTCGAGGAATCCCATTGGATTCCCGAGGTAGCCTTTGGTGTCCGTGACCTCGGCGGAACCGGCCTGTTCTCCAGCGAATATCTGGTGGCCAGCAAGCGCTACGGAAGCTTCGATGCATCACTGGGTGTAGCAACCGGTTACATCGGCAATCGCGGCGACTTTTCCAACCCGCTGGGCGCCATTGACGACCGCTTCAAGGAGCGGCCAATGCCGACCAGCGCCATTGTCAATGCAGGCAAATTCGGCGCCAGTGCAATGTTCCGTGGTCCGGTTGGGGTCTTCGGCGGCGTCTCCTACCAGACACCGCTTGAACAGCTCATCGTGAAAGTCGAATACGACGGCAACGACTACCGCCGGGAGCCGCGCGGCGCCAACCTCAACCAGTCCACCCCCATCAACGTCGGCCTCGTCTATCGCCCCAGCAAGGTGGTTGAGCTGACGGCCGCCTGGGAGCGCGGCGACGCCGCCATGTTCTCACTGACGTTGCGTGGCAACCCTGGCGGCTCACGTAGCGCGCCGAAATCGTTGGACCCCCTGCCCCTCGCCCTTGAAGGTGACCACCACCAGGCAAGAGAACTGGGCGCGGCCCCAACCGGAGCAGCGCCGACACCGCACGACTGGGGTGCGATCACGGCGGATCTGAGATCCAATGCAGGATTCAACCTGCAGCGGGCCTCCGTGCAAGGGAAGGAACTCATCCTGATCGGATCGCAATCGCGCTATTTCAACCCGGCCAAAGGCCTGGGCCGCTCGTCGCGTGTCCTCTCCCATCATCTGGGCGATCAGTACGACTGGTACACGCTGCGCACCGAACGCCTGGGCATGCCCATCGCCGACATGTCCGTCAAGCGCGATGCATTTGAGGGCTATGTGAACGGCAGCGTCGACGAAGCAACCCTCAAGCGGAGCACCGAGCTCAGCGCGCCAGGGACCACCGAGGGGCACGAGCTGTTCAAACCGAAGCGTTCGCCCTTTGGAAGCGGCTTCAGCTTCGGGTACCGACAGAACCTTGGCGGCCCGGATGGCTTCATCCTGTACCAGGTGTCGGCCAACTACAGCGCCAGCTACTTCTTCGGCAAGAACGTCTGGTTGACTGGCAGTGCAAGCCAGAACCTGCTCAACAACTACGACAAGTTCAAGTACGACGCACCGAGCAACCTGCCGCGCGTCCGAACCGACGTGCGCAAGTACACGCGCACCTCGGACTTCACGATTCCCAATCTGCAGTTGAACCTGTCGCGACGGCTGTCCCGCGACGTCTACGCCATCGCCTATGCAGGCTACCTGGAGTGGATGTACGCCGGCGCCGGCAGCGAAGTGCTGTATCGCCCGATGGATCAGCCTTGGGCGATCAGCGCCAACATCAACTGGGTCAAGCAGCGTGACTTCAACCAGCGCTTTGGCTTGCGCGACTACTCGACCACCACCGGTCACGCGACGCTCTACTATGCTTTCGGAGATCAGCAGCGGGTTATTGCTTCGCTGAGCGCTGGCCGGTACCTGGCAGGCGACTACGGTGCCACCGCCAACGTGGCGCGGGTCTTCCGCAACGGCGTCACCATGGGTGCCTACGCGACCAAGACCAACGTCAGCTCCGCCGAGTTCGGCGAAGGCAGCTTCGACAAGGGCATCTACTTCAGCATCCCGTTTGACACCCTGCTACCTCGATCGACTCCGGCCAGGGCTACGCTCACCTGGAACCCGCTGATCCGTGACGGTGGCGCCATGCTTGCAAGGAAGTACCCGCTCTACAACCTCACGGGCGAGCGCGACGAGCGCTTCTTCTACGAGAATATCCAGGGTATCGCTGATTGATTCTTCAAACAGATGCGGCCACTCGAACCCTCGAGTGGCCGAAGAGTCAGTAGCTTTTGATCAGGCGGGCCGGCACGCCACCGATGACCGAATACGGCGGGAAGCGGGAATTGACCACGCTGCCAGCCGCCACGACGCTGGAGTGCCCCACTTCGCTTCCGGCAAGCAGGGTGACCTTTGCGCCGATCCAGCAGTTGGCGCCGACCACCACCGGCGCCCGGGCAGTACCCTGCTCACGGATCAGGCGCTGCTTATCGGAGAACTCATGATTCTCCGGATGCACACTGAAGTACTGCCCGACGATTGTGTCCTCGCCAATGGACACGCCTCCAGAGCCACCAATCCGGCAGAACTCGCCAATACCGACGCGATGGCCGATGGATATGCCCTCACCCAGGTGGGTCAGGCTGCCAGAGCAGATCAGCCGACCAAAGTCACCGATCTTCACGCTATCACCGAAGGTGATGCCGGAAGCGCCAAGGCCATCAAGCACGACGAAATCACCCAGCCGCACACCCTTCCCCAGGCGGATGCGCGAGGCACAGCGCACCACGACGCCTCGCCCGCGAAACAACGGCGACAGCCACGACTCACGCACACCCAACGTGAGCGCGCCCCGGATCAGACAAATGCCGTACTCCAGCGAGAGTCGTAGCTTGTAGGAAAGAGGAACGCGTTCATCCAGTTGTATGCGCAGCGAAAGGAGCGAGCCAAGGCGGCTGAGTAGTGTCATGGGAGGGTTCCGGGGCCTTTCAGCCATCATGCAAACAGGAATCTGGGATCGCGGTACTTGATCGCGAGCTTCAACAACATGAGACGTGCATGGCATCGCGCGAGCAGCCGTGCGAACGGCCTCTTCTCGAAGACGATCGGCCAGGAGCGCACCAGTGTCTGCACGCGGCCAAGCATGCGATCGGCACTGATGTCGGACCACAGTGCGGTGTCGTGCCCCAGAACGATCGGCATCACGACCACACTTCGACCGCTGTCTGCGTAGTCCAGCATGAAGCGCGTATCAATGCCGTACAGGCTCAACCGCTCATCGAAGCGAGGCTCTTGAAGATAGGCGGATCGAATGACCATGCCACTGGTAATGGCCAGCATTCTGCGGGAACGTTGCTGACCCTGTCGCGGTGAAGCCAGATGCCTTCCCTTGAAGTACCAGAGTTCCCCCGGGCTTACGCACCGACCACTGGACAGCACCACTGGCAGGAACAGGTCCTGCGCAGGATGGGCGTCCAACTGCGACCGCAGCACGGAGAAATAGTCTGCCGGAAGCTGCGAATCCTGATCGAGAATCAGAAAATGGCCCGTCGCAATGCCTGCAGCGACGTTGTTGTAGACCTTCGACAGAGCCAGGTTCTCAGGACACGCCATGTACTTCACCGAAAAGCCGGGGAAGCTCAAGCCATTGAGCGAGGCGGCGCCGAACGACTGCGGGCTGTTGTCCCAGACGACGATCTCACCAACAAAGTCCTCGTTCGACCTGCTGGCCAACTGAAGAGTTTCCAGCGTAAGTGACTGATCGGGTGCAGTACCGTAGAGCACCACCACGATCCGAAGCACGTGACGCTGCGCTGGTGGCTGACTCATTCCCGCTCCGCTTCCGCTACTGCCGTCGCGCGTGCGTTGGATCCTGCTGCAAAGCGCGAGAGCAGCTGCTCATACTGACCAAGAATCTGCTCCCAGGTAAATGCCTCCCGGTGGCGCGATGCCGACGCTGCGGACATCGCCTGTAGCCGGGTCGCGTCACCTTCAAGCTCGTCAAGCAGCGAAGCAAACGAAGCCGCACCATTGAAGTAGCACGCGCCTGGCCCGGCCACCCAGCGATTGAACGGATTGTCGTGGGCAATGACTGGATTGGAGGCACCGAGCGCCTCCACCAGCGACGGATTGGTGCCGCCTACCTGATGCCCATGAACGTAGGCACTGCTGAAGTAACGCAGCGCCTGGACGACCTTCTTGTCGTAGATCGGCCCCAGGAACACCACGCCCTCTCCGGCCGCCTCGAGCACCTTCCGGTGATAGTCGTTGTCGCGGTCATACTTGCCGAGAACTGCTAGCTTTCTGCGCCGCGGCTGCCGTGAGAAACCCTGGACGATCTCCAGCAGCGAGTTCTCCGGCTCTGCGCGCGCAATCACGGTGTAATAGTCGTTCGGAGTGAGCCCAAGCTCCTCAACGATTGATGCATCCGCCGAATGGATCGCTTCACCTCCGTAGGCGATGGTGGTGATCTTGCTGCGCCTGACGCGGGTGGAAAGGTGATCCTTGATGCGCGGATGATCTGCGACCAGGTGATCGCCAATCCAGCAACCGAAACGTTCGTTGAGCCAGAACCAGGTCTTTGCGATTCGCCCCCACTTTGCGCGGGCCCACTCGATGCCATCCATATTGATGACATTGACGACTCTGCACAGACGAAGCATCGCAGAGAAAACCGCCGTATTGTAGCCAAGCGTCAAGCACAGCCCGCCGCGCCTGGCCGCATCAACATTCGCCTTCCAGTCAAAGATGATGGTACCTGCCGGCCCAGCGGTGGAGACAGGAATATGGACTCGCTGCACGCCGTTCCATTCGTCACGCCAGACACCCCCGGTGCCGTCGACCTGGCAGTACACCACCACCTCCCAGCCGCTCGACACCAGATACAGGGCGAGATGCTCGGCGAACGTCTCAAACCCACCATGGGCCGCCGGAACGCCGCGAATACCCAGAATCCTCAACACGCGCTTGCTCACACACCACCTCGTTCCAGTTGACCTGCATCCTGCATCGCCGAACCCGGCATCGCTGCTGCTTGAACCATCTGTCCATCCGGCGTGCGGTGATGGGTGGCATCAGAAGCAGCGAATGCCCTTCCATAGGCACCCACAAACAGCGACAGGAGCAGGAACAACTGCAGCGTGTCCATTACTCCGGTGGCCACGGTGAACAAGGCGTAGCCCAGCACGAGCCCGGTGAACATTCGACGCGAACTCACCGTCGGCAAAAGTCGTCCCACGCCTCGAAGCACAGCAAGCAACAAGCCGATGTAGCCGATGAAGCCCAGCAACCCCTGGTTGATCAGCAGTGTAAAAACAACGCTTTCGGCATCGTAGAGATCGGCCGCTGCGCCGCCGGCCACCAGTTCGCGAGTCGCGTCCAGACCCAGGCCCCAGATGGGGGACTGCCAGAAGTAGGAGAGCGAGACGGCGAACTGCCCAGCCCGCATGGCGAGGTCAGAACCGTTCTGCTCGGCACCTACAGAGGCATCGAAGATATTGACCACGGAAAGGACTTTCTCAAGGAACACATTCGACGTTGCCAATGCGATCACGAACGCCATGCCGCCCAGCAGCGAGTACTTCAGCGACCTGACGATGCCTACCGATACACCGAACACCAGCAGGGCAAAGAAATAGAGCATCAGTGGGCTGCGTGAGTTGGTGAAAAGCATCGAAATGATGATGCACCCTGAGACAGCAGCCATTGCCATCATGTCGCGCATCCGCACCTGGCCACACAGGCGGGCGACGTAGTACGTCAGAAGCATGATCGCGACCAGCGCGCCATAGGTGATCGGATGCGATGTGGTTCCCTGCGCGCGCATGCCCCGCAGTGTGTCGGCATACGTTCTTGCCATCACGCGGCCGGTCTGGGTCGTCGAATTGATGAAGTCGATATAGGGGTTCCAGTTCACCAGATAGGCCGCGATGGCATACACCGACAGCAGACTGAAGAACACCACGTAGACCCTGAGCAGGCGCTTGGCTTCTGCCAGGCCCAATCCGCCGGCAAAGTGACTGAAGGCCAGGACCGGAACACCCACTTCCAGGCACAGCGCAATCCAGGTAAGCAGCCCGGCGGAGGCGCTGCCTATGTTCATCAAGACCGAAACGGCCGCCACGCCCAGGAACAACATCAAACCACTGAAGAATGGCCCCTTCCTGACCGAGCCCTTGCGCGCAAGCGCCAGCGTCATCAGATACATGACCAGTACCATCGCCATCAGAAAGCGATAGAGACTGAGCACCGGAATGCCGGGCACATCGACCAGCAGCAGCGCCTTGGGCGTGAGCATCATCCAGGCCGGCATGAGGAGCACGGCTTTTCGAAAGTAGAGGATGATCAGCAACGCGCCGATGCATACCAACAGGAAGATCATGCGAATGCCGCCATGCCAGATGCGGAGCTACCGACCGCTGTCCGAACGGTAGCTCCGGCGGTTCCGTTGCAATGCCCTAGTTGGGAGTCAATCATGTCGTAGATCCAGATGAAGCAAACACCAATCGTGAAATCCGCTCTGCGTAGTTCTCCACCGAGAAGCGCGAGGAGAACGCGTCGAAGGCACGCCTGCCGAGTGCCAGGTGGCCAGGTGAAAGGGCATGGGGAAGGTCCTCGATCGTCTGTGCAAGCGCGACCTGACTGGCAGGTTCGAACAGGAATCCATCCTGTCCATGCTGCACAATTTCGGTCAGGCCCCCATGCGCGGCCGCAATCACCGGCTTACCATACGAGAACCCCTCGATTGCCACCCGCCCGAACGGCTCGGGACTGGTGGAGGGAACGACCACGTAATGGCACCAGCGATAGTGCTCCGAGGGGTCCTCGCAGAAGCCGAAGAACTCGCAGGTCACGCCATCTGGCAGCGAACGGGCGATGTGATGGAGCTCTTCCACCAGATGTACCTGCGCATCGATCGCCGACCCGACGATTCTCAGCCGGATGCGCCTCTGACTGCGCAGCAAGGCCTGGAGAAGGAACTTCTGTCCCTTCCAGGCATTGATGCGGCCGATCATCAGCAACCGTACCCCATCATCCCCGCCAAGCTCCTGCGTGCATGCCGCAGGACCAGGAACGCCGTTGTAGACGACAGTGCCGGGCAGGCCAATGGCAAGCCGGGTTGCCTGCGAGTTGTACACGACCTCCACACCAGACAGCCTGATCAACACGCGAAAGAAGGCAAGCTCCTTGCGCCCGGGGATTTCCCGGACATGCAGAATTCGGCGTGCGCGGCGCGTGGACAGCGCGCATGCCAGCAGGGCAGACGCACAGACCAGGGTGTTCACATAGA
Source organism: Stenotrophomonas sp. YJH_SMC_33 (assembly GCF_059372295.1). NCBI lineage: Bacteria > Pseudomonadati > Pseudomonadota > Gammaproteobacteria > Lysobacterales > Lysobacteraceae > Stenotrophomonas > Stenotrophomonas sp. YJH_SMC_33. Next base: position 56,211 of record NZ_JCAFVJ010000008.1, on the reverse strand, counting down.
TCACATCGGCGCCACGGAAGCGATGCAGAAGGCGCCGGGTAGCAGCCAGCAGCCCCGCAGCGAACGTGAGAGGCCTGCGCAGCAGGCTTCTTCTCAGGTAACCTTCGGATTCGAAGTGCACCGAGCCACCGGCCTCTGAAATACGAGCCGCCAATGGCCCATGCTCGGGAAGAATGACTTCAACCTCCGCAGGCGTCGGCGCGTGTTGGACAATCGCCTCGACGGCGGCCAGGAAGCTCCGGTCAGAGCCGTACAACTCGGCACTCTGGTGTACGCAGACAATCTTCATGAGTGTGGTCCAGGAACGTCCATGTAGTGAGATCGCATCGGCAGGAACATGCTGCCCGCTAGGCCGCCTTCGTGGCGCGCCTGAAGACACTCAATGCGGAGAGCGCCCGTCGCCGCCACTCCCGGGAGAATGCAAGCGCCAGAACTACGTACCATGCTGCCGATGCCATGATGGCGAGCGTCAGCGAGACCGCGTCCTGCGCGAAATCTCCGTACCGCATGTACAGTTCGAGCGTGCCTCCCATGATCAGCGCCGCAATGAGTGGTGGGATCATCGGCTGAGTCACCTCAGACGGGCGGGCCCCCAGCACCCGCGCGCAGACCAGCATGACGGGAATGAAGTTGAGCAGGTTGGCCAGCAGATACAGTGCGGCCATCACCACGACGCCGTGCGTGATGCCCAACGCGAAGGCGCCTACCTGCAGCATTGCGCCGATCACTCCAAGGTGAAGCAGTGTCCTGGTGCGACGCGCGGCCATCAGAACCACACCGGTGACGCTCATGACCGACTGCAGCAGGGCGGTGGGAGCGAACCAGGCAAGCAGCTGCACCGCCAGATTCCAGCCTTCGCCAAAAGCCAACCTGATGAACGGCTCGCGTAGTACGTACAACCCGACCATCATGGGAGCGACGACCAGAGTGATTCCGCCTACCGCGATCTGATAGACCTCAACCCTGCCCCTGCGATCTGACTGGAGACGCGAAAGGACCGGAAGAAGCGATCGCGAGACCACCAGCGTGATGCTCTGCAACGGGAAAAGCATCAGCCTATAGGCCAGCGAGTAGTTTCCCAGCACGGTCGAGGAATAGAAGCGCCCGACAAGGATGCTGTCCAGATTGCGCGACAAGTAGTTGACCAGATTGAAGCCGAGCACGCCCGAGCCGAACTCGGCCAACCCGCGGTACCCGAGCCCGCGCGAGGCAGTCGGCCGCCATTCCGAGGCAAGCCAAAGCTGGACACTGGTTGCAATCGAAACGAACGCGAGCTGGACAACGAGACTCCAGGCACCTGCACCCGCCAGCGCGGACACTAGTCCGAGCGCCCCACCCACTAGGTTGCTGCTTCCTTCGATGCGGGCAATCGTGCGGAAATGCCCTGCTCGCTCAAGCAAGGCCTGGTGGACGATTCCACAGCCCGCAATGGGAAAGCTCAGTGACAGCACCGCGAGCAATGGCGCCAGCCCTGGGGCAGAGAAGTACGTAGCGAGCGGAACGGCTGCGAGCAGCACCAGCAGGCACACCAGGCTCCCGGCAACGAGCGAGACGCGGAAGGCCGCGTCAATGTCGCCATTGCCAAGATCCTGCTTCTGGATGATCGCCGCGCCCAGACCCATGTCACGGAACATCAGCGAAAAATTGACCACCACCGTTGCCATCGCCACAACGCCGTACTCGCCCGGCTCAAGCAGCCGCGCGAGCATGAAGACGACAACGAACTGTGCGCAGAGCTTGGAGATCTGCGCCAGTGATGTCCACTTCAGATTGTGACCAAGCTTCATGGAAAGATCGTTCGGGGCGTGTTCGGTTATGCCCTCCTGCCAATTGCAGATCATGGGCTCGAGGCGCGTCCAGGCACCTGCCGTTCCGGCAGTTACTCGGTCGACTTGTACTCGTAGTAACCGTAGCTGTAGTAGCCGGTTGCGCGCTTCTGTACCGCATTGAAGATCGCACCACGGATGACCGCGCCGTTCTGCTCGAACCGCTTCCTGGCCAGTGCGATTTCCTTCTGCTGGTTCAGACCGAATCGGGCCACCAGCAGCGACGTTCCCGCCTGGGCGGCGAGGATGGCTGCGTCGGTGACAGCCAGGATCGGCGGCGTATCCACGATGACCAGGTCATAGCGGGAGGAGACTTCCTCCAGCAGTCGCGTCATGTTCGGATGCATCAGCAACTCGGACGGATTGGGTGGAACCTCACCGCGGGCGATGAAATCCAGACCATCGACAGGACCAAAGGAGCGGATGGCATCGCTGATCTGTGCCGCACCGACGATTACCTCGGACAGGCCTGGCGTCTGAGTGACGCCGAAGGCCCTGTGCATGGTGCCCTTGCGCATGTCGGCATCGATAATCAGTACGCGCTGACCGGACTGGGCAACGACCGTGGCCAAGTTCGTAGAAACGAACGTCTTGCCGGCGTTCGGGCTCGCGCCTGAGATCAGTACGATGTTGTTCTTGGCTTCCAATCGCGCGAAGTGGAGACTCGTCCGCAGGCTGCGCAGCGCTTCGATGGCCAGATCCGCAGGATCCTTTACGGCCAGTAGGTGCAGATTGCCATCCTGCCGGAACTTGCCACGGACAGAGTCCTTGGCCTGGTTCTCGCTCGCGGGGATGGAGGCGTACACCGGGATGCCCAGTTCCTCGATCAGGCCTGGATCCTCGATGCCACGGTTAATCATCTGGCGCAACAGAATCGCAAGCACAGCCAGCAGGAAACCAGCGCATGCGCCGATCAACGCGATTACCTTCCTCTTCGGCTTGACGGGCGTGCTGTCATCAACACGTGCAGCATCCACGATGCGTACATTGCCAACCGTGCCCGCCCGCGCCACATCCAGCTGCTGGGCCTGGCTCAACATGACGGTGTACATCTCGTTTGCAACCGTAAGATCTCTGGTCAGTCGCAACAGCTCCTGCTGTGCCTTGGGAAGCTGTTTCACTTCACCTTGGAAGCCGTTCTTCCTGGCCTCAAGGTCACCGATCTGACGCATCAGCGCCTGATAGGCCGGATGGTCACGGGTAAACTTGCGATCCATCTCTGCCTGCTGCAGCCGCAACTGCTGGATACTGGTCTCAACGGCCACCCCCTGATCAAGAAGACCCTTCGTCTGCAGAGAGAGGTCCACCGAGTTCTCGCGCATCTGGAACTCGCTCAACGCCTTCTGCGAAGTTTCCACCTGCATCCGGATGCCGGGCAATTGCTCCTTCACGAAGCTCAGCTGGGCCGATGCCTCGGCAGAATTCCGCTCTACGTTCTGGCGAACATAGGCTAGCGCAACCTGATGCAGGAATGCCTCCGCCGCCACAGGGTCGCGATTCTCGTAGAAGAGGCCCAGGATGCCCGAATCCTTGCCGATCTCGGCAACACCGATTCGCTCCTGCAACTCATTGATGACGGCCAGCTGGCGCCGCTTCATCACCGTGAAACGCATTCCCGGGTTAGCGCGCAGTGCGGCGACCTCCAGAGTCACTCCCCTTGCTTTTGCAGGCTGTCCCAGCTGACCGCCAAGGATCTTCTCACCGTCTGGGCCCAGCAGCTCGAACGCACCTTTTTCGCCGGCGACCAACGTCAGCGCTTCTTCAACCAGTCCGCGTGGCACGTCAAGACGGTGAATCTGAAGAGTATCCCCACCCCAACCATAACGGCTCAGCCCAAGAATCGGCGACGCCAGGCCAGCAGGATCGACCGCCTCGGCGCGACGTGCGAGAAATCCACCAATCAACGGAAAACGCTTCGGAGCAATCTCGATATCCAGCTTCAGCGCATCGACGGCACTGCCGACAACCGCCCGTGACTTGATCAAGGCGATTTCAGTAGTGGCCTCGCCGGATCCGGATCCGAGTCCCAGGGATTTGCTCAGATCGGTCAAACCTGGAATCGACGGCATCTTCGATTCCACCTGGATCACCGCGTCAGCCCGATAGATCGGAGCAGCAAGCAGGGCGTAGGCTGCGGCCACCGCAAAGAACAGCAGCGTGCTTGCCAGAATCCACCAGCGATGATCGAGAAGTGTTCCCAGAAGCTGTCGCAGATCGAGCTCGTCGCTTCCGTCTTCCTGGGTGGTGCGGGAATTGGTTTTCATTCTTTCTATTCAGTTATGCGATTTGCCGGACGGCGACACATACAGGTGCGGGCAGCAATCAAAGATGACGCGCCCAGCTCTCCACACCCTCGGCCATCAACTTGTAGACATGCTCAAACGCCGGGCGTTGCTGGCGGTACGGATCGGGAATCTCCCGATCCTGCTGCCACTTGCCCAGCAGGAAGGTTTTCCCGGACGCCTGCGGCGCGATCTCGGCGATGCGGCGCACGTGCTTGCGCTCCATGGTCAGCACCAGATCAGCGGCCCCCAGGATGGCGTCATCGATCTGGCGCGCGCGATGAGCCAGGCCATCCATGCCCTGCTCAACCAGCAGCTCCTGCGCCGTGGCATCAATGCCATGCCCAACCAGCGCGCCGAGACCAGCGGAGGACACCTGGATCCCCTTGCCCTTGACCGCCTGACGCAGCATCACTTCTGCGGAGGGGCTGCGACAGATGTTGCCGACACATACAAATAGAACGTTCTTGAACACTGATCTGGATCCTGTGGCATTCCTTGCGGCGCACGCGACCAGAACATCCGGAGTCGGCGGCAGCCGCACAGCATACCTTACAAACGCATTACAGGCGATGAAATCACCAACAGATTCATGGGATTACGTCGCAGTTTCAGAAATCGACCATCCTAGTACGCCGACTTCTGCCCCAGCACCTTCAACGCCGTCAGCACGATGATCCGCACGTCCAGCGTCGGGCTCCAGCGTCGGATGTAGTCGATGTCGTACTGGACGCGCTTCTTCATCGAGCGCAGCTCCGGGGTCTCGCCGCGCAACCCGTGCACCTGCGCCCAGCCAGTAATCCCCGGCTTGACGTAGTGGCGGTGCATGTAGCGTTCGATCACCCGCTCGTAGTGATTGTTGTGCTGGATCGCGTGCGGCCGCGGCCCCACCACCGACATGTTCCCACCCAGGACATTGAAGAACTGCGGCAGTTCATCCAGGCTGCTGCGACGCAGGAAGGCGCCAAACCGGGTGACGCGTGGATCACCGCGCGTTGCCTGGGTGATCTGCCCCTCCCCCTCCGCGTGCACACGCATGGAGCGGAACTTGAGCATCCAGAACTCTTTACCGCCAAGGCCATGACGCTTCTGGCGGAACAACACCGGCCCCGGCGAACTCAGCTTCACGCCGATGGCCAGCACGGCAAACAACGGCGCCAGCAGGATCACCGCCGCACCCGCGACGACAATGTCCTCGACCCGCTTGAACACGCGGAACCGATGATCCACCAAGCCTTGACGTACGCCGATCATCGGCACATCACCCACTTGGTGCAGACCGGGGTTGAGCGCCCCCAGGCCCGTGGTATCAGGGATCAGACGCACAGGCACCGGAAATCGCTCGATCTGCTTGAGCATGTCCCTGACCGCGGCGGCATCCCCCATCGGCATCGACACCCAGACCTGATCGAATTCGCCGCGGTGCTGATCCATGTACTGCGGAACCTCAGCCAGCAAGCCCAGTCGGCGCGGCGCATCACCGCCACGGCGGGTGGCGATATCGCCTGCACCGGCGAAGTAGCCAATGACTTCCTTGCCCAGCTCCGGCTTGCCACGCAGCAGGCGGTGCAGTTTCAGGGCCGGGGCGCGAAGTCCGACCAGCAGGACCCGCTCGCGGTCCATCCCACGCGAGCGCAGCCGATGCAACTGCACCCTCAGCAGCACACGCAGCGCCGCCATCGATCCCAGGCCAAAGGCATACCAGCCAATCAGCCACGTCGACGGCACCACATCGGCAAGCCCGACCAGGACGACGTAGAGCGAGAACAACGCAAAGGTGGCAGACCACGCCAACAACAGCAGCCAGAGGTCGGCCAGCAACCCGCGCATCCGCCAGTTCCGATACAGCGGCGCGACAGAGAAGCAGACGATGGCGCTGAGAATCACCGCACCGAACACGATTCGCTGGGAGGAATCCGGCACTGCCGCGCCATACAGAACGATGTGGGAGAGCACCGCCATACCCGGCAGCAGCAGCAGATCGCCCAGCCGCAACCCCAACTCCAGAGCAGCCCGGGCTTCGACGCGGCGGCGGCCTACCCGATTCCGCTCTGCGGAAAGATCTTCTACTGATCCATGTAGCAACGCACTTCTCCATTCTCGGCTCGGCGGGACGCGGAATTGCCATGCATCCACGTGCATGGACTCCCCAGCCAGCACGGAATCATCGAGGTTGTGTCAATCAAATGTGGACGAATTGTGAATGAAGATTGAGCCAAAAGATAGAAATTTCGACAGAGTGCGCGCCCACCCAATCACCCCAAAATAGCACTAACGTGCTGAAATGATTAATGAATTTTCATTTGTCAATTTGAATCAACATGCGTCATTTCGCGTCAATAAAGGAACGCGATTGCGCGCCTCATGTCGGTCCGCTGGCGCCGGGGGGCCACCCCGCACCGCACCAAAGCCCAACCACCACCCTCTGCTACCATCGGCGGTTCTGTTCATCGCGTCCCCCACCTGCCCGCGATGGCGCCAAACAACGTAACGAAACACAGGAGTCTGCATGTCTTCCGAGCTGCTCAAGTCCCTTGGCCTGGACGCGATCAACGCTGGCACGTACCTGGGCAACGGGGAGTGGTCGAGCGCGACCAGTGGTGAGCTGATCACCCCGGTCAACCCGACCACCGGCGAGCCGATCGCACAGGTCCGCGCGACCACCGAGGCCGAGTACGAGACCGTCGTCGCCCGCGCGCAGGAAGCCTTCAAGGTCTGGCGCACCACGCCTGCCCCGCGCCGCGGTGAGGCCGTGCGCCTGTGCGGCGAAGCGCTGCGCAGGCACAAGGATGCGCTGGGTTCGCTGGTCGCCCTGGAAATGGGCAAGAGCAAGCCGGAAGGCGACGGCGAAGTGCAGGAGATGATCGACATCGCCGATTTCGCCGTGGGCCAGAGCCGCATGCTGTACGGCTACACCATGCATTCCGAGCGCCCCGGCCACCGCATGTACGAGCAGTACCACCCGCTGGGCCTGGTCGGCATCATCTCGGCCTTCAACTTCCCGGTGGCGGTGTGGAGCTGGAACTCGTTCCTGGCGGCCATCTGTGGCGACGTGTGCATCTGGAAGCCGTCCAACAAGACGCCGCTGACCGCCATCGCCTCGCTGAAGATCTGCAACGAGGCCCTGCGCGAAGCCGGTTTCCCGGACATCTTCTTCCTCATCAACGATGCCGGCACCGCGCTGTCGGAGAAGATGGTCGATGACCGTCGCGTGCCGCTGATCAGCTTCACCGGCTCGACCCAGGTCGGCCGCACCGTCAACGAGAAGGTTGCGCGCCGCCTTGGCCGCTGCCTGCTGGAACTGGGCGGCAACAACGCCATCATCCTGGACGAAACCGCCGACCTGAAGCTGGCCGTGCCGGGCATCGTGTTCGGTGCGGTCGGCACCGCCGGCCAGCGCTGCACCACCACCCGCCGCCTGATCGTGCACCGCTCGATCTACGCCGACGTACTGGCCACCCTGGTCAAGGCTTACAAGCAGGTGGAAGGCAAGATCGGCGACCCGACCGATGCCGCCAACCTGATGGGCCCGCTGAACAGCGAAGGCGCCGTACAGCAGTTCCTCGATGCCATCGCCCAGGCCAAGGCCGCCGGCGGCACCATCGAAACCGGCGGCACCCGCATCGATCGACCGGGTAACTTCGTACTGCCCGCCATCGTCTCCGGTCTGAAGAACAGCGACGCCGTGGTCCAGCACGAGACCTTCGCGCCGATCCTGTACGTGATGCCGTACGACACCCTCGACGAAGCCATCGAGATGCAGAACGGCGTGCCGCAGGGCCTGTCGTCCTCGATCTTCACCCAGAACCTGAAGACCGCCGAGAAGTTCCTGTCGGCGGCCGGCAGCGACTGCGGCATCGCCAACATCAACATCGGCACGTCCGGTGCGGAGATCGGCGGTGCCTTCGGTGGCGAGAAGGACACCGGCGGTGGCCGCGAGTCCGGTTCGGATGCGTGGAAGGTCTACATGCGCCGCCAGACCAACACCATCAACTATTCGGACTCGCTGCCGCTGGCCCAGGGCATCAAGTTCGACCTGTAACGCAATCTGTAGTGCGGGGCCATGCCCGGCAGGATGCGCCATGAACACCGCAGGAAATGCAGCCGAGCATGGCTCGGCGCTACAGGGTGGCAAGCCGGTGATTGATTTCACCGGCCGCCGCGTGCTCATCGCCGGCGGCAGCAAGGGCATCGGCCGTGAAATGGCGCTGGCATTTGCCGGCGCCGGTGCGCAGGTCTCGGCCTGCGCCCGCGGCCAGGCCGGCCTGGATGCCCTGCGTGCCGATGCACGGGCGCAGGGCTTCGAACTGCACGCGTTCTCTACCGATCTGGCCGATCCCGGCCAGATCCAGGCCTGGCTGCAGGCCGCCGCCGATGCCCTCGGCGGTATCGATGTACTGGTCAACAACGCCACCGGCTATGGCATGGCCGATGACGAGGACGGCTGGGCCGCCAGCCTGCAGATCGACCTGATGGCGGCGGTACGGGCCTCGCGCCTGGCACTGCCGTGGCTGCGCGCATCCAGCGATGCCTGCATCCTCAACCTGTCCTCGATCGCCGCCCAGCAGCCGCGTCCCGGTGGCGCGCCCTACGCTGCCGCCAAGGCCGCGCTGTCGCACTACACCACCTCGCAGGCACTGGCGCTGGCCAAGGACCGGATCCGGGTCAATGCCATCGCCCCGGGCTCGATCGAGTTCGATGACGGCCTGTGGGATCGCCGCCGCACCGAAGATCCCGCCCTGTACCACGGCACCCTGGCGAAGATCCCGTTCGGCCGCTTCGGCCACCCGCGCGAGATCGCCGACGCTGCCCTGTTCCTGTGCTCGCCGCTGGCGCGCTGGATCACCGGTCATGTGCTCAACGTGGATGGCGGCCAGGTGTTGATGGGCTGAATCTGTAGAGACGAGCCCATGCTCGGCTTGCGCGCAAGACGCGGTCGATCCCGCATCAGCCCAAGGGGGCAGCCGAGCATGGGCTCGGCTCTACAGGGCACTGCCCATGGGATTGCCCGGGCAGACGCACTATCATGTGCACACTGCCAAGGAGGACCCCGATGAGCGTGGCACCCCGACAGACAAGCGCCCTGGCCGTGGTCAGCCTGGTCATGGGCATCGCCAGCTGGACCGTCCTGCCCTTCGTGGCCAGCATCGTGGCCATCATCACCGGCCACATGGCCCGCGCCGAAATCCGGCGCCGCCCGCTTGAACTGGAAGGCGATGGCATGGCCGTTACCGGCCTTGTGCTGGGCTGGGTCATGGTCGGCGCCGTGCTTGCCGCCATCCTGGTCTTCATCCTGTTCTTCGGCGGCCTGGCATGGCTGGCGGCAGTGTCGAAGTGACGCCATGACTGCCTCCGACAGCACTGAACGCTTCAGCAGCCGCGTCGCCGACTACGTCCGCTACCGGCCCGATTACCCGCCCGCCCTGTTGGAGTGGCTGCATGGCCCGATGGGCGTCAGCCACGAGGCCGTGGTCGCCGACATCGGCGCCGGCACCGGTATTTCCAGTCGCCTGTTCCTGGCCAGCGGCCATCCAGTAGTCGCGGTTGAACCCAACGCCGCCATGCGGGGCGCGGCCGAGGAATGGCTGGCACCGCAGTACCCGCAGTTCCGTGCGGTGGACGGCCGCGCCGAGGCCACCACACTGGACGATGCCAGCATCGATCTGGTCAGCGTCGCGCAGGCCTTCCACTGGTTCGACACCGTGGCGGTGCGCGCCGAGTGGCAGCGCATCCTGCGCCCGGGTGGCCTGGCACTGATCTACTGGAACTCGCGCCTGCTCGATGCCAGCCCGTTCCTGGTCGGCTACGAGCAGCTGCTGCTGGACTACGGCACCGACTACACCGCCGTTGCCGAGCGCTACCAGGACGACGCCACCATGCAGGCCTGGTTCGGCCCCGGTCTGCGCGGCATGGTGGAGCTGCCGAACGTGCAACATCTGGATTTCGACGCCCTGCGCGGGCGCCTGCTCTCCTCCTCCTACGCCCCGCAAGCCGGTCATCCGCGCCATGCGCCGATGATCGCCGCCCTGCAGGACCTGTTCGCCGCCCACGCGGTCGACGGCCAGGTTGCTTTTGAATATCGAACCCGAGCCTTCCTTGGCACGCTGGACTGAACCGACGCATGTATTCGCTTGCCCGCCCCTTCCTGTTCTCGCTCGACGCCGAGCGCGCCCACGGCCTCGGCCTGTCCGCACTGGACCTGGCCTATCGCACCGGCACCACGCCGCTGCTGGCCGCACGCATCGCGCCGATGCCGAGCACCGTGTTCGGGCTGACCTTCCCCAATCCGGTCGGCCTGGCCGCCGGCCTGGACAAGAATGGCGAGCACATCGATGCATTGTTCGCGCTGGGTTTCGGCTTCGTCGAGATCGGCACCATCACCCCGCGTCCGCAGGCCGGCAATCCGCAGCCGCGCCTGTTCCGCCTGCCGGCGCACAACGCAATCATCAACCGCATGGGCTTCAACAATGCGGGCGTGGACGCGCTGGTGCGCAACGTCGAACGCGCGCGCAACCGTCGCGGCCTGCTCGGCATCAACATCGGCAAGAACAAGGACACCCCCAACGAACAGGCGGTGGACGATTACATCGCCTGCCTGGACAAGGTCTATCCGCTGGCCGACTACATCACCGTCAACATCTCCTCGCCCAACACCGCCGGCCTGCGTGAGCTGCAGGAAGAAACCGCGCTGCGCCAACTGGTCAGCCAGCTGCGTGACCGCCAGGAAGCCCTGGCCGCGCAGCATGGTCGCCGCGTGCCGATGCTGGTGAAGGTGGCACCGGACCTGAGCGAGCGCGACATCGATGCCGCCGCCCGCGTGCTCGGCGAGCTGCAGGTGGACGGCGTGATCGCCACCAATACCACCATCGACCACAGCAAGGTGGCCGGCGATCCGCTGGCCAACGAAGCCGGCGGCCTGTCCGGCGCGCCGGTGCTGGAGCAGTCCACGCTGGTACTGCGCCGCCTGCGTTCGCGCCTGCCCGAATCGGTCCCGCTGGTCGGCGTCGGCGGCATCCTGTCCGGTGCCGATGCGGTGGCCAAGATGGCCGCAGGCGCGGCGCTGGTGCAGTGCTACAGCGGCTTGATCTTCCGTGGCCCGGCGTTGGTCTCTGAATGCGTGGAGGCGATCCGTCGCCGCCGCGAAGCGCCGAGCCGCGGCGCGGTGGCCCCACTGTGAGCGCGCCCATGGATACCGTCGACGGCAACGCCCCGCTGCGCTGGACGCTCACCCGCAATGCGCCGCTGCAGGCGCTGAACACCTTCCACGTGCAGGCCAGCGCCACGCAGCTGCTGGAACTGCACGATGCCGCACTGCTGCCGGACGTGCTGGCGCTGCCCGAGGTGGCCAGCGGCCCGCTGCTGGTGCTGGGCAGCGGCAGCAACGTACTGATCGCCGAAGACCTGCCTGGCACCGTGCTGGTGTTCGGCAACCGGGACATCAGCTTCCTGGAGCACCGCGCCGACCATGCGGTGATCCGCGCCGGCGCTGGCGTGTCCTGGCATGGCCTGGTGATGTGGTCCCTGCAGGAAGGCCTGTCCGGCCTGGAGAACCTGGCGCTGATTCCCGGCACGGCCGGTGCCGCGCCGATCCAGAACATCGGTGCCTATGGCGCGCAGGTCGGCGAGTTCATCCAGGCCGTTGAAGCCTGGGACTGCCAGGAGCAGGCCTGGGTGCGGCTGGACAACGAACAGTGTGGCTTCGCCTACCGCGACAGCGTTTTCAAGCAGCAACCCGATCGCTACCTGATCACCGCCATCGAGCTCAGGCTGCCGCTGCTGCACGACCTGCGCATGGACTACGCCGGCATCCGTGAGGAACTGCGGGCACAGGGCGTGGAGCTGCCCAGTGCCGTGGACGTGGCCAATGCGGTGATCGCGATCCGCCGCCGCAAGCTGCCCGATCCGGATGTGCTGGGCAACGCCGGCAGCTTCTTCAAGAACCCGGTACTGCCACTGGAACAGGTGGACGTACTGCTGCAGCACTTCCCCGAGCTGCCGGTGTTCCCGGCCGAACAGGACGACAAGCGCAAGGTCTCTGCGGCCTGGATGATCGAGTCCTGCGGCTGGAAGGGCTTCCGCGAAGGCGATGCCGGCGTCGCGCCGAGCCACGCGCTGGTGCTGGTCAATTACGGCAACGCCACCGGTGCTGAGCTGCTGGCGCTGGCGCGACGCATCTCGGCCTCGGTGCTGGAAAAGTTCGGCGTGCCGATCGAACCGGAGCCCCGCCTGCTCGGCGCACAGTGGTGAACACCCCCGCCCTCTCCCCCAGCGCCACCCCGATGCGGGCGGCGCTGCTGATGCTCGGCAGCACGATGGCATTCGGCCTGATGGCCGTCGCCATCCGCTACGCCACCCGGTACGTACCAACCCAGGAAGTGGCGTTCTTTCGCAATGCCTTTGGCCTGCTCGCGTTGCTGCCGATGCTGCTGCGCCCCGGCCATGCACCACTGAAAACGCAGCAGCTGCCGCGTTATTTCGTGCGCAGTGCGATTGGCCTGGGTTCGATGCTGTGCGCATTCTGGGCACTGGGCCATCTGCCACTGGCGCAGGCGGTTTCCCTCTCGTACTCCACGCCGTTGTTCGTCACCATCGCCGCCGTGCTGTGGCTGGGCGAGACCGTGCGTGTACGCCGCTGGGCTGCGGTGGTGGTTGGATTCATCGGTGTGCTGGTGATCGTGCGCCCCGGTACCGCCGGCTTCACCGCGGGCAGCCTGGTAGCGGTGGCAGCCGCCGTGCTCAGCTCATTGGTGGCGATCCAGATCAAGCAGCTGACCCGTGTCGACAGCGCTGACACCGTGGTGCTCTACACCTACGTGTTCTGGGTGCCGCTGTCGCTGGTCCCGGCACTGTTCGTCTGGGTCTGGCCCTCCGGCATGGCGTGGCTGTGGCTGCTGGCCACCGGCGTGCTCGGCACCGTCGGCCAGCTGTTGTGGACCCGCGCGCTACGGCTGGGCGAAGTCTCCGCCCTGACCCCGATCAGCTTCCTGCAGCTGCCACTGGTAACGCTGTTCGGCTGGCTGCTGTTCAACGAAACGGTGGACCGCTGGACGATCATCGGTGCCGGCATCATCCTCGCCGCCAACGCCTACATCGCCCACCGCGAAGCCGTGCTGTCACGCCGCGCTGCAAGCGCGGCGGCCTCTGCAGCGGCCAAGCCCGCCGAGTAGATCCACGCCACACGTGGATGACGCTGCACTCCTCTGTAGAGCCGAGCCTACGCTCGGCTGCTCTTCGCGCCTCCACCGTTGACTGAGCGCGCAGGGTTCATCCACGCATGGCGTGGATCTACAGTGCGCGATACACCCGCTCCGCCGCATCGAACACATTGCCCGGCGCGAACTGCTCGCCCAGATAGTGCAACGACTGCCGGCGCAACTGCGGCGAACGCTCCTCGCCATCGCTGCCCAACAGCACCTGCTGGAACTCGATCAGGTCCTGCAGGATGCGCCAATGCCGGTACCAGGCGATCCAGCGCGGATCGCCGCGGTCGCTGCCGTAGCCCTCCTCGAAGCCCAGCGGATTCTCGCGCCCCCAGCGCCCACCAACCGCCGCACCAATGAACATCAGGTCGCGCTCGCGCGGGGCCAGCGAAAGGCCGTCCCAATCGATCAGGTGCAGGCCCCCGTCATTGCCCATCAGCAGGTTGCCGGCATGCAGGTCGGTGTGACACAGATGCAGATCTACCGGTACGTCCTGCAATGCCACGAGCAGCTCCCGTGCCTGCGCATGCAGCGCCGCGATGCGCGCATGCTGCTGGTCCCATACCGAAACAAATGCGCGGCCCAGCCCGTCCTTCGCGGCCGCCAGGCCTTCGCCGGCCAGCCATTGACCGACCGTCTCCAGCGCCGCGGTTTCCAGCCGTACGATCGGCAGCGCCTGCTGCAGTTGCGCTGGCAGTTGCGCGCCGTGCAGGCGCCGCAGTACCTCGCCCAACCGCTTCCACTGCGTGCGGCTCAACGCCGCCTCGAATCCGGACTGCCCTTCCACATAAGGGAACAGGGTGAACTGCAGCCCCCACCGCTGTACCGATGCGCCGCCGGTCAATGCTGGCCACGGCGCAACGATCTCATCGATACCCAGCGTGCCGCGCAGCCAATGCAGGCTGTCCCACACCGCTGGGGCGACCTGGTAGGTGCGGCATTTCAACCACCACTGCCCGTGCCGCGCATCGACGCGATACACGCTGGCATTGGCGTCGGCACCCACCGGGCGTGGCACCACGGCGGTGGCAGTGATGCCATAGGATTGTTGCAGGACTTCGCCGAGATGCTGCGCCGAAGCGAATGACATGGATGCAAGCGGAAAGTATTGCCTGCTGCCACTATCGCAGATGCATCCGCCGCGACACAGACATGTCCGTCACAACATCAGCTCGCCGCGACCAGAGAACTAGCCTGCGATGCGTCGCATCACCATCTCCAGGGGGCCGCGTGCGAACTGCCACGACCACAGCCAGGCCGCGCCGGTCGCCAGCATCAGGAACAGCATCGCCCACAGCAGCACCGATGCGAGCGACGCGCTGCCATCGAGCAGGCCCAAGCTTTCCAGCGTGCCCATGCCCAGCAGGATGTGGCCCACGTACAGGGTCAGGGTCATGCGTCCGGCCGCGATGAACGGCTCCAGCCAGTCCCCGGGTTGCACACGCGTCAGCCACAGGCAGGCGGCAATGACACTGCAGGCCGCACCCGCACCCGTGAGCACATAAGCCGGTCCCGGCGGCATCGGCTGCGTTCCCAGCCACACCTGCCAAGGCGTTCCCTGCGCAAGCTGCTGCACGCCATGGCCGGCCGCGATCAGCAGCAGCCCCAGCACCAGCAATGCTCGCTGCACCCGCGGTTGCGACAGCTGAAGGCGTGCCAGCAGCATCCCCAGCAGGAAGAAGCACAGCCACGGCAGCAGCGGATGGAAGCCGTTGAACAACAGGTTGCGGGCCGCGCCCGGCCATTGCCACAGGTCGGCGTATTCCAGCGTCTGCCAGTTCCATCCCTGGCTGTAGTCCCAGCGCAGCAACGCCCAGAACGAACACGCCGCCAGGCCCACGATGCTGGCCAGCAACACCCGCGGCGACGCACGCAGCCACACCACCGCCAACGCGAAATACACCGCGTAGTAGTGCAGGATATCGGCCGGGAACAGAGTCAGGTTGAGCAGGCCCAGCACCATCAGGAACAGCGCGCGCCTCCAGGTCTGCACGCTGGCCGGCCACCACCCCTGCCGCTGCGTGGCCAGCACCAGGCCAAGACCGGCCAGAGTGACGAACGTCGCCGAGGCTTTGCCTTCCAGCAGATGGAAGAACCCTGCCAACCAACTCTCACCCTCTGCCGGCACGGCCATCGCCAGGCGGAAGTTGACCAGCACCATGCCGGCCAGGGCCAGGTAGCGCGCCAGATCAAGGCCGTGCAATCGCCGGTCAACGGCACTCATGCGCGTGCCCCGAGCAGCAGCGCGAGCAGGCCAAGATCCAGCGAGGCCTCATCGATGCCATCGGCTTCGCCCAGCCCCCGACGCAGCGCATCGCTTTCAATGGCATCCAGCAGCACCTGCGCCTGCAATGCCGGGGCCAGCACGGGACGCCGACGTTCGCGCCGTGCCACCTGCTGCAGGGCTTCGGCCAGGGTCGCCTGCAATTGCCTGCGATTGGCCGCAAATGCCTCGGCCACGGCCGGATTGCGTGCGCTCTCGGCCAGCACTTCGACGGCAAGCGTCGCCCATTCCGGCTGGCGGCACAGTGCGTGGAAGTCCTGAAGGAAACTCAGTACCTGTGCGCGCTCGCCTTCGGACGCGGCCAGTCGACGCAGCAACGGTGCCAGTTCTTCGCTCTCGGCCACTGCCACTGCAAGGATGATCGCTTCCTTGCCCGGGAAGTGGTTGTAGAGGTTGCCCAGGCTGACGCCAGCCGCCTGCGCGATGTCACGCATGCTGGTCTGGTGGAATCCCTTGGCGAGGAAGCACCGCAGGGCCGCCTGCAGGATCAGGGTCACGCGCTGCTCGTTGCGGTCGATTCGGCTCATGCCACAATCATGAACGAACGTTCGTCCATTTTGTAGATGTCGACCTGGCCACCATCGGACTCCGTTCAGCCGGCCTTGACCTCAACTGCGGTTGAGGCCCGATGCTGCGCGACCTGTTCCATGCCCAACCCGGAGTTCCTGCATGCCACGGATGATCACCACCCTGCTCGACAGCCGCGTGCTGTGGTTCCTCGCCCGGCTGCTGCTGGCCGTGGTGTTCCTGTCCTCGGGCCTGGCCAAGCTGCTGGCGTGGGACAACAGCGTGGCCGAAATGCAGGCCGCCGGGCTGCAGCCGCCTGTGCTGTTCAACCTCGCCAGCGCGGTGGTGCTGCTGGGCGGCGTACTGTGCCTGCTGCTAGATCGCCTGCTCTGGCTGGGCAGCGGCGCGCTGGCAGTGTTCATGCTGCTGACCATCGCCGTCGTGCATACCTTCTGGACCAAGCATGGCGCGGAACAGCAGCTGGCCCTGTTCTTCGCGCTGGAACACTTGAGCGTGGTCGGTGGCCTGATCTGCGCGGCCATCGCCAGCCATGCGCGGGCTCAAAAGAACTCGTCGAGCAACCGGTAGAACGCCAGCCGACGCTCGTCGGCCAACGCGCCGTAGCGCTGGAACAACGGCGCCACCCAACGCGTGTCGCCGAAGTTGTGGACCAGGCTGCGCGCGGCCAGCGCCAGGTCCTGGTAGCGGTCCGCCACGCCCAGCCGCCCACAGTCGATGAACCCGCTGAAACGCCCCTCGGCCACCATCAGATTCGGAAGGCAGGCATCGCCATGGCAGATCACCAGATCTTCATGATCGGGACGGGTGCTGCACAGTTCAGCGAAGACCTGCTGTGGACTCTGGCCCAGGCGCTCATCATCGAAATCATCGGCATCCACCAGGCTCGCTTCGACGCGGGCCTGCGCGGCCTCCAGGCGCGAGGCCAGTCGCTGGTCGAACGGGCAGGCTGCCACCGGCAACGCATGCAGCCCGCGCAGCGCGTCGGCCAGCAGTTCCACCAACTGCTGCGGCGCGAGTTCCGGCGACGAAGCCAGGTCGCGGCCGGGCAGCGCGCTCATCAGCAACCAGCGCCGGCCCGCTTCTTCGGCGGTGGCAATTACCGTTGGCGCCGGTTGTCCCTGTTCCTGCAGCCAGCGCAGGCGCGCGATCTCATCGCCCAGCTCACTGAAGGCGTCGATCACTTCCGACTTCAGGAAGGCGTCAGCCTGCCCGGGACGATGCACCCGCGCGACATCCGCACGAGACACGCCGATCGACTGCCGCTCGATGTGCGCATCGGCCAACGCTTCCTGCCACGCCCGCGGCAGCGGCAGGCCATCAGTGAAGGGATCGGGTGCTCCCATGTCGGGATGCTCCTGTTGCTGGGGACCCTACGGATTCTCGCCGATCCCGAAGCACACCGCCCAGCAGAGCGCGCAATGGAAGGAAGCTACATGAAATTGATGGTCATCGGCGCCAGCAGGGGCCTCGGTCGGGCGTTCGTGGAAGGCCTGTGCAGTGCGGGCGACACCGTCATCGGCGTTTCGCGCAGCCGTCCGCGCGATCTTGAATGCCCCGAGGGCGTCACCCTGCAGTGGATCGAAGCCGATCTGTCCCAACCCACCCTGGCTGCCAATCACATCGCAGCGCAGGCACCGGCCGATCTGGATGTGCTGATCCACAACCTGGGCATCTGGGAAGAGACCGCCTTCAGCGACGAGTACGCCTTCCTCGACGAGAGCGATGCCGCGCTCACCCAACTGGTCGACGTCAACATCACCGCCACCTTGGTGCTGCTGCAGCGCCTGCTGCCGCGAGTGCTCGGCGCACCACGCCCACAGCTGGTGCTGACCGGATCAACCTCGGCACTGCCGCGCAGTGGCCGCCCGGAAGTGGCGTTCGGCGCGTCCAAGTTCGCACTCAACGGCATCGCCGATGCACTGCGCGAGGGCTTCCGCGATCGCCGTCTGGCGGTGACCAGCCTGCAGCTGGGCTACCTCAACACCGACGATGCACTGTCGGTGCCGGTTGCAGAGGCCGCAGCGCGCGGCGACGGCGAATTAGTGCCCGTGCATGACGTCGTTGCGATGGTGCGCGCGTTGCTGCAGTTGTCACCGTCCGGCTTCGTGCGCGAACTGGTGCTGCCGGCCATCGCCGACCCGCGCTACTGACTGCAGAGGCCTCGGCCCGGGGCCCTTGGTGGCCGCTCGGGCGCCTGTGGTTTACCCTGCTCCTCACTGGCCGTCGGTCACAGGCGGGAACCTGCTATGGATGCGCTTTCACGGGTCTCGGCCCAGGTCCTGGACAGCGGCCTGCCCAGCCTGCCGCTGTACCTGCTGCAGGCCACGGCGGTGATCGGCATGATCGGCGTGCTGCTGATCGCCACCCGTCGCGCTGGCCATGCCATTGAAGGCCGCCGCCTGTACGTGGGCGTGGCGCTGGGCCTGATCTACCTGTTCAACGCCTGGTTCGTAGCCCGCTACACCCAGGGCGTGGTCAAGCTGCACCTCGGCTTCGACATCCTGCTGGTCAGCGGACTGCTCGGCGGCTGGCGCGGCGGCCTGGCCTGCCTGGGTGCCAGCCTGCTGGCCCGCTACCAGTTCGCCGGCACCCAGTATTTTCTGCCGGCCGGCCTCGAGGCCACGCTGCAGATGCTGGCAGGCGTCTGGCTGCGCAGGCGCCTGCACCCGCGCATGCTCAATGAACTCTCGCTGCGCATGATCCTGCAGGCCTGGGGCGTGCGTATCGTCGTCACTGCGTTGGGCCTGGCACTGGGCGTCGCAATCATCGGCGCCAATCAGCTACCCGTGGAGGAGTTGGCAATCCAGCGCCTGCTGGCACTGCCGCTGTCACTGCTGATGCTGGGCGCGGTGTTCGCACTGGTCTACAACGATGCGCAGATCGATGCACAGCGTCAGCGCGAACACGCCTGGCTGCGCATCGATCCGATCAGCGGCCTGCCCAACATGCGTGCGCTGGGCGAACGTCTGCAGCAGTACTGGCGAGACAACGACGGCCTCGGCAAGGCCTGCCTGATCGTGGCCGAGATGGGCAACCTGCGCGATCTGCGCCTGCGCTACGGTCCGCTGCAGGAAAGCGGCCTGTGGCAGCGCGACAGCACCGAAGAAGTACATCGGCTGCTGCCATCGCTGCCGACCGGGCAACTGGACATCTACCAGTTCGGCGATGCCGCGCTGGCGATCCTGGTGCGCGACCTGTCCTTGTCCGAACTACGTACGCAACCGCAGATCACCGAGCTGGCCAGCAACCTGGCCGAACGGGTGGGCCGCGATTGGCCGGGTTTCCGCCCGTTGTTCCGTTGCGCGGTAGTCGAACTCAAGCCCCCCACCGATACACACGACGGTCACCTGCCGTTCCGGGCGATCACCCTGACGATGAGTGCGATCGAATCGGGCGTCGTGTTCTTCGACGACCCGATCCAGCGCGACAGCGAGATCGACGCCCTGATCGAAGTCGCTCTCGAACGCTGGCTGCAGCAGGGCGATGCACCGCTGTGCTACCAGCCCAAGCATCGCCTGCAGGACCGCCAGTTGGTCGGCGCCGAAGCGCTGCTGCGCATGCGCGATGGCGAAGGCCGGCCGATTGCACCGATGCGGGTGATCTCGCTGCTGCGCCGGCAGGGCCGGCTGGCAGACCTGGAATGGGCCACACTGCAGTCGGCGGTGCACTTCCTGCAGCACTTCCGGCAGGACGGCGCGGCGCTGACCATCGCAGTCAATGTGTCAGCCGAATCCCTGCGCCTGCCCGACTTCGGCCTGCGCCTGCAGGAGCTGCTACAACTGCATGACATCCCCGGTCCGATGCTGCGCCTGGAGATCGTCGAATGGACCGAAATCGTCGAGCGCGACGTGGTCGATGCCAACATCACGCAGCTGCTGGCAGCCGGGGTCACCCTGTCGCTGGATGATTTCGGCGCCGGCTATTCAACCCTGATCCTGCTTTCGCAGCTGGCCATCGCCGAGGTCAAGATCGAGCAGGCACTGATCGCCACGCTGTCCGACGCCAAGTCACAGTCGATCGTGCGCTTCATCGTCGAGGTCGCGCACCGCTGCGGCGCGATCGTGGTGGCCGAAGGTACCGAAACCCTGGCGCAGGAGCAGAAGCTGCGAGCCCTGGGCGTGGATGTCGGCCAGGGCTATCTGTACTCGGCGGCGCTGCCGGCCGACGAGTTCCGTCGCTTCGCCGCCAGCTAGACCGCGTAGAAGCCCAGGAACATCGCAACCGCCGATTCGGCCACGCGCGCACGTTCCTGCGCGGTCAGCGGTGGCTGCCCCATCGTGACCTGCGGCCAGAACGCAAAGCTCTTCACCAGGCCGTGCAACTGGTGGCCGGCAAAGTCCGGATCCACCTCGCGCAGGCGGCCATCGGCAATTGCTGCGCGGATCCAGGCACTCTCGCCACTTTCCTTCTCGCCCATGCGGCAGACGATGGCCTGCGCCCGCTCCGGTGAGTGGATGACCTCGGCCATCGCCACCCGTGCCAGGTCGATGAAGTTGGCATCGCTGAGAAGTTCCAGCTTCTGGCCCAGCAACTGCAGCAGCTGCGCCTGCAACGGCTGGTCCGCGCGATACGGCAGTGCGTCGCTGGCCACGCTGCGTTCCCACAGCTCCTCCAGGATCATCGAGAACAGCGCTTCCTTGCTCGGGAAGTGGTTGTAGACGGTGCGCTTGGAGACCCCGGCCACCTCGGCGATGCGGTCCATGCTGGTCGCCTCGTAGCCCGATGCACGGAACTCCTCCACCGCCGCGCGCACGATAGCCTCGCGTTTGCGGTCGGTCAGGCGTTGCGGGGCACGGGGCATGGCAGAAACCGGATAACTGAACGGATGCGCACATTTTACACCGTACAGTGTACTTTTGAAAAACACGAAACTACACTGTGCAGTGTACTCAGCGGACGTCACCCATGAAGCGCCTGCTCCTTGTCCTCCTGCTTGGAATCCTCGCTGTGACCGCCTACACCTTCTGCAAGTCCTGGTCCCTCCCCGACTTCCCCGATTCGCCGCAGTACCGTGATGGCAAGTTCCGCAATGCCCTGCCCCGTCCGGCGATGGGCCTGCGCGACGGTGCGGAGATCTGGTGGACGTTCCTGTTCAACAAGCCCAAGGGCACCGTCCCGGCCCACCCCATTCCGGTGCAGCCGCTGGACCGCGCCACGCTGGACGCCGCGCCGGACCGCAGCCTGTTCCGGCTGGGGCACTCCACGATCCTGCTGAAGCTGCGTGGCCAGTACTGGCTGACCGATCCGGTGTTCTCCGAGCGCGCCTCGCCGGTGCAGTGGATGGGCCCGGCCCGCTTCCATGCGCCACCGATCAGCATCGACGCGCTGCCGCCGATAGCCGGTGTGATCCTCTCGCACAACCACTATGACCATCTCGACCATGCCGCGGTAATGCAGCTGGCCGGCAAGACCGCGCGCTTCATCGCCCCGCTCGGCGTCGGCGATCAGCTGATTGCCTGGGGTGTGGACGCCAGCAAGGTCGAACAGCTGGACTGGTGGCAATCGACCGAGGCCAGCGGCCTGCGCCTGACCGCCACCCCGGGCCAGCACTTCTCCGGCCGCGGCCTGGGCGACAGCGACCGCAGCCTGTGGGCGTCGTGGGTGATCCAGGACGGTGACTTCCGCATCTTCTTCAGCGGCGACACCGGCTACTTCGACGGCTTCAAGGCCATCGGCGAAAAGTATGGCCCGTTCGACCTGACCATGATCGAGACCGGTGCCTATGATCCGCGCTGGCCGTTCGTGCACATGCAGCCGGAACAGACGCTCCAGGCGCACCTGGACCTGCGCGGCAAGTGGCTGCTGCCGATCCACAACGGCACCTTCGATCTGGCCCTGCACGCATGGCAGCAGCCGTTCGAGCGGATCACCGCCTTGGCCGCGGCGAAGAACGTGCCGGTGGCCACGCCGATGATGGGCGAAGCGCTGGACATGCAGGCGCCGCAGGCGGGCACGCGCTGGTGGGAGACGGTGGAGTTGTAGCGTGCGGTGCGCTTGACCTGCCGGAAACCATGTAGAGCCGAGCCATGCTCGGCTGCGTCAACCACAGAAGCGGCCTGCGACGCTGCAGTGCGTCATGTAACCGATTACATCCCTTGCTAGCGTAGCGCTCGCCCGATACCGGCCGAACCTGCGAGGCTGTACGTAATGACATTGCGCGCCGAACGCTCCAAGGTTGCCCGCTCAGCCATTCCGTGGCTTACTGCCGCCACCCTGATACTGGCCGCCCTCGCCGCCGCCGCACAGGCACAGCCCCTTCCCCCGCGCAGCCAATGGCAGGCCAGCAGTTCCTCGCAGCAGGTGCCGGCGATGGCGATCAGCCACCTGATCGACGGCGACCCGAAGACCGTCACCGGCGGCGCCTTCAGCCCCGGCCACTGGTTCCAGATCGATCTGGGCACGCCAACCCTGCTGGCTGGCGCACGACTCACCTGGGATGTCTCCAACCCGGAAGGCTATTCACTGCAGACCTCAATGGATGGTACGCAGTGGCAGACCGCGTACACGATGGCCGATTCACTGGGCGATGTGGAAACGCTGTACTTCGCGCCGCGGCAGGCGCGCTATCTACGACTGGCCAGTCCGCAGCGCACCTCCGACTGGGGTGTGTCGATCTTCGAGATGGAGCCGCTGGACAGCACGCTCAGCGCACGCATCGCCGATGTCGATGCAACACAGGCAGCCGCGCTCTGGCAAGGCGGCGGCACCATTGCGGTTCCGACCGGAAAAGGTGGATCCCATGCGCTCGAGATCACGCTGCCGCAGGCTCAATCCACGGCTGGCCTGGTGGTCGACTGGGCCGATGGCGCGCGCGGCGCTGCACGACTGCAGGCGCAGGATGCACAGGGCCGCTGGCAGGACGTCGCACACGATGCACAGGCGGCCAATCATCGGCAAAGCTGGCTGGCTGCTGACACGGCACAACCCCTGCGTGCGTTCCGGCTGAGCGTGGACGGCCCCGCACCGCAGGTCGCGCGACTGCGCCTGCTCGGGCCAAAGGCGGTAATGACGCCGATGAAGCGATACCAGATCACCGCCAGCGGCGCTCAGCGCGCATTGTTCCCGGCATCGCTGCAGATGCAGCAGACCTACTGGACCGCCGTCGGTGTGCACGCAGGACGACAGAAATCGATCTTCGACGAATACGGCAATCTGGAAGCCTTCAAGGGCGCGCCGCTGGTGCAGCCGATCTGGCGTGGCGCTGACGGGCGTGCCGCTGGCGCGGCAGGACAGCCGATACAGCACGCGTTGCGGGATGGCTGGAAGCCGATGCCCTCCGCCACCTGGTCACCGCAGCCCGGCCTGGAGCTGCGCAGCGAGGTTTTCGCCATCGAGCGCGACGGCCAGCCGGTAACGTTCTTGCGGCATCGCCTGCACAACACGGGCAGCGCCAGGATCGAAGGCACGCTCAGCCTGGTCGTGCGCCCGATGCAGATGAATCCGCCGTGGCAGAACGGCGGGCTGTCACCGATCCGCGATGTGACCATCGATGGGCAGGCGGTGCGCATCAATGGACGCACGCTGCTGCAGTCGCTCACGCCGGTGGCTGCGTCCGGCGCGGCGCCGTTTGGCAGGGATGGCGCAACGGAAATCACCGCGACCCTCGCTGCCGGCCAGCTGCCCTCCACGCAACAGGCGCGCGACGACGAGGGTCTTGCCTCGGCTGCGTTGAACTACCGCGTATCACTGGCACCGGGGGCCAGCGATGCCATCGTGGTCGCGTTCCCGCTGGGTACTACCGCCGCCGATACCAAGGGCGCACTGACCGAAGCGCCTGCGCTCGATCTGGCCACGCTGCCCCGCGATGCCAATGCGGCGTTCGATTCCCTGGCCACGCAGGCCTCCGCGGACTGGCAGGCACGGCTGGGCCAGGTCGGCCTGCGCCTGCCCGATCCCTCACTGGTCGACATGCTGCGTGCGCAGGCCGCCTACATGCTGATCAACCAGACCGGCCCGGCCATGCAGCCCGGCCCGCGCAACTACAACCGCTCCTTCATCCGCGACGGCATGGCCACCTCGGCGGTGCTGCTGCGCATGGGTGAAGCCAAGGTCGCGCGCGACTATCTGGGCTGGTACAGCGAACACGGCGTGCATGCCAACGGCCTGGTCTCGCCGATCCTCAACGACGATGGCAGCGTCAACACCGGTTTCGGTTCGGATATCGAGTACGACAGCCAGGGCCAGTACGTGGCGCTGGTGGCCGATGTCGCGCGCCTCGATGGCGGACCCGAATCGGTACGTGCCTATCTGCCGAAAGTGAAGGCAGCGCTGCGCTTCCTGCAGGAACTGCGCGAACGCACGCTGGCGCCCGGCTACAAGGCCGACCAGCCAGCGCCGGAGCGCTTCGCGGGCATTCTTGCGCCGTCGATCAGCCATGAGGGTTATCCGTCTCCCACCCACAGCTACTGGGACGACTATTGGGGCCTGAAGGGCTGGCACGACGGCGCGTGGCTGGCCGAATCGCTGGGCGACCACGAGACCGCAGTGTGGGCACGCGAACAGTACAAACTGCTTTACGACGCGCTGCACGCCTCGATCCGGGCGACGATGGCGTGGAAGGGCATCGACTTCATTCCCTCCTCGGCCGACCTGGGCGATGGCGATCCCACCGGCGTATCGATCGCGCTGGACCCCACCGGGGCGCAGAGCGTACTGCCCGCAGAAGCCTTGCGTACCACCTTCGCCCGCTATCTCGATGACGTGCGCAAGCGCAGCCAGCCCGGTGCGCTGTATGCCTACACGCCGTACGAGATCCGCAACGTGCTGAGCTATGTGCACCTGGGCCAGCCGCAGGTGGCCGATGAGCTGCTGCAGGGGCTTCTGCATGATCGGCGCCCGCTTGAGTGGCAGGTGCTGGCTGAGGTCGTGCACTCACGCCTACGTTTTCCGCGTTACCTGGGCGACATGCCGCATACCTGGATTGGTGCCGAGTACGGCCGCACGCTGTTCGGCATGCTGATGCGCGAAGACGATGATGCCCTCTCACTGCTGCCGGGCACGCCACCGTCTTGGGTGGCTGGCGATGGGTTGGCGGTCGAACGCCTGCCGACAGCGTATGGCACGTTGCAGATGCAGGCGCGGCAGCGCGACGGGGTGCTGACGGTGGCGCTTGGTGAGGGGCTGCGCAGCGGGACGACGGTGAAGGTCTGGTGGCCGGAGCGCACCATGCCGAAGACCGTGCGTGTGGATGGGCGTAGCGTTTCCGACTTCGATGCCGAGGGTGTGCGGTTGTCGAAACCGTTCCGGACACTGGAGGCGCGTTGGTAAAGCAGCCGAGCATGGCTCGGCTCTACAAAAGCGGAAGTCGCGCCGGGCCACGCCCGGTGTCATTGCAACGTTGGCAACCCCGGCGGATTGGTCTGCGACTGTGGCACGGCTTCCTCGGCCACATTCCAGCGTGCCAGCGCCTGCGCGTAGGTGCCGCTGCCGATCTGGGTGTTCAGCGCCTGCGTCACCGCGTCGGCCAGGCCGCTGCCCTTGCGCGTGGTCACCGAGATCGCTGCGGCATTCGGCCAGCCGCCAGGGAACAGGCCCACGCGCCGCACCTTGCCGTCGCGCGCCGAATAGGCGCCGGTAGCATTGGGCTCGAACGATACATCGGCGCGGCCGGTGATCACCGCCAATCGGCCGACCACCGCGTCATCGAAGTACTGGTATTCCACGGGCTTCAATCCCGCCGCGATGTTCTGCTGGTCCCACTGGCGCAGGATCTGGTCCTGGTTGGTGCTGGCACCGACCACCACCTTCAGCCCGGCCACATCGGCGGGCTTTTCGATTTTCTGGATGGGCCCGTCGCTGCGCGTGTAGATGCCCAGCAGGTCGTAACGGTAGCTGGAGAAATCGAACTTCTTCTTGCGTTCCTCGGTGACCGTCACGTTCGACAGCACCGCATCGTACTTGCCTGACTCCAGCCCCAGCGGCCAGTCGGCCCAGGCCACCGGCACGATCACCAGCTTCAGGCCCAAAGCATCCGCGATCAGCCGCGCGATGTCCGGTTCGATGCCGACCACGCCCTTGCTGTCGGCGCCGTAGTCGGCCAGCGGTAGCTGCCCCGGGTGGGTCGCCACGGTGAATGCGCCCGGCGTGACGAAGCGGTAGCCCGCAGGAATCAAGGCCTGCGCCTTCGGGTCGAGCGTGCCCTTCAGCACGGCGGTGTTGGTGCCGGCCAGGCTGGCCGCGGCCACAGCGGCAGCCTCCGGGGCCTGGCGCGCGCGCGAGTAGACGATGCCGGCGATGCCGATGACCAGCACGCCCACGATCAACAGGGTGCTGCGCGAGGGACGACGCGGTACTGCAGGGCTCATGATGTTCCTTCCGGGGTTACAGGGTCTTGGCCAGGAAATCGGCGGTGCGTTGCTGGCGCGGGCGCTCGAACAGGGCCTCCGGCGTGCCCTGCTCGATCACCCGCCCCTGGTCCATCATCACCACGTGGTCGGCCACGCGGCGGGCGAAGCTCAGCTCATGGGTGACGATCACCAGCGTGGTACCCGAACGGGCCAGTTCCTCGATCACGCTCAGCACCTCCGCCACCAGTTCCGGGTCCAGCGCCGACGTGGGTTCGTCAAACAGCAGCACCTTCGGCTGCAGCGCCAGCGCGCGGGCAATCGCGATGCGCTGCTGCTGGCCACCGGACAGCTGGCGCGGGAACGCATCGGCCTTGTCGGCCAGGCCGACCCGCTCCAGCAGCGTGCGCGCCTGCCGCTCGGCCTGCGCACGCGGCACGCCGCGCACCGCGATTGGCGCCTCGATGATGTTCTCCAATGCGGTCAGGTGCGGGAACAGGTTGAAGCCCTGGAACACCATGCCCACCTCGGCACGCCGACGGCGGATCTCGCGCTCGGGAAGTTCGTACAACGTGTCACCCTCGCGGCGGTAACCGATCAGCTGGCCGCCGACGGTCACGTAACCACTGTCCGCGCGTTCCAGGTGGTTGATCAACCGCAGCAGCGTGGATTTCCCGGCACCGGACGGGCCGATCAGCACCGTCACGCTGCCGGCGCGCAGGTCCAGGTTCACGTCTTCCAGCACCGGCTGATCGCCGAACACCTTGCCCACGCCATGCAGCGATACCGCCGCACCCTCGCCCGCTTCGACCTGGGTGGCGATGCGCGGGCGGTTGGCCACGCGCGGCGCAGCATCACTGGATGTCCGCACCGGTGACGACACCCGCGACACCGAGCGCTCGCGCTGCAGCTGGCCGCGCGCGAAGCGCTGTTCCACGCGCCGCTGCAGCAGCGACAACACGGTCAGGATCACCAGGTACCAGACCGTGGCCACCATCAGCAGCGGCACCACTTCCAGGTTGCGCCGATAGATCACCTGCACGGTGTAGAACAGCTCAGGCAGCGCCAGCACATAGACCACCGAGGTGCTCTTGGCCAGGCCGATCACATCGTTGAACGCGGCCGGCAGGATCGAGCGCATTGCCTGCGGCAGGATGATGCGGCGCACCTGGCGGACCCGCGGCAGGCCAAGCGCGGCCGAGGCCTCGTATTGGCCGTGGTCGACCGAAAGAATGCCACCGCGGATCACCTCGGCCGAGAACGCTGCCTGGTTCAGGGTCAGGCCCAGCACCGCGGCGGTGAACACACCGATCAGCTGTGTCGTCGGGTACGAGAACAGGCTGATGCCGGTGAACGGCACGCCCAGTTCGATGGTGCTGTACAGGTAGCCCAGGTTGTTCAGCAACAACAACAGCACCAGCAACGGGATCGAACGGAACAACCACACATAGCCCCACGACACCGCCGACAGCAGCGGCGAACCAGAGACGCGTGCCAGCGCGAGCAGCGTACCCAGCGCGAAACCGAGGCCGGTGCCAAGCGCGGTCAGCAGCAGCGTGCGACCCAGGCCTTCCAGCACCGGGCGTGCGAAGAACCACTCGGCAAAAGTGCCCCAGCCCCAGCGCGGATTGCCCAGCACGGACTGCAGCCCGATCAGGATCAGCGCCAGCGCCAGCACCGTGCCGAACACCTGCAGCGGATGCCGGGCCGGCACGATCTTCAGTGCCGGTCCGGGCGCCGGACGAGCGGCGATGCCCTCCAGCGCGGTCGACGGTGTGCTCATGCGTGGGCTCCGTGCAGCAGTGCCTGTGCAGCGGTAACGACAGGCGTCGTCGCCCGCAGGTGCTTTTCGAACGGCAGATGCGCAACGGTTTCCGGGTCGGCCTCCAGATCGAACAACGCGGTGTAGCCGTGGCTCAGGTACAGGCCAACAGCTTCCGGCTGGCGGAAGCCGGTCGTCAGGAACACCCTCCGGTACCCTTGCCGCGCCGCCTGCTCTTCCAGCTCCTGCAGCACGCGCCGCGCAATGCCCTGGCGACGCAGCCCGGGCAGTGTCCAGATGCGCTTGAATTCGGCGGTATCCGGATCGCGGTGCGGCATGAACGCACCGCCGGAAATCGCCACCCCGTCGCGCAGCAGCAGCACGAACGCCCCTACCGGTGCGGCGAAGGCCTGCGCCGGGTAGCGCTGCAGCTCCTCGCGGGCGCTGCCGCCGATGCGGCGACGCACGTCGGCGTAGCGACTGTCGTATTCCTGCTCCAGGCCGTCGAACAACGGCCGCGCCAGCGGGTCATCGACCGAGGTATAGAGGAAGCGTTCGTCGTGGCTCATGTCGCGTCCTTCACCAGGTAATCTTCGGCCAGTCGCGCCCACAGGCTGGCGGCGGGGGCAATGGCCGCGTCGTTGAACACATAGCGCGGGCTATGCAGCGGAGCGCTGTCACCGTTACCCACGAACACGAAGCTGCCCGGTCGTGCCTGCAGCAGGAAGGCGAAATCCTCGCTGGCCGTGCGCGGTGCGAAGTCGGGCACCACCTGTGCGGCGCCGAAGCCCTGCACGGCCACCTCGCGGATGTAGGCGGTCTGCTGCGGATGGTTGATCACACTGGGGAAGCCGCGCGGGAATTCGATCTCGGCGCGCGCACCGAACGCGGCGGCGGTCTGTTCGGCAATCTCGGTGACCCGGCGCCGCAGGGTATCGCGCACCTCCGGTAGATAGGCGCGCACGGTCAGCTTCAGCTCGACCACGTCCGGAATCACGTTGGCGGCCTGCCCGCCGTGGATCGAACCGACGGTCACCACCCCCATCTGCCGCGGATCGACATTGCGCGACACCACGCTCTGCAGCGCGGCGACGATGTGCGCCGCCGCCAGGATCGGGTCGACGCTGCCCTGCGGTTCGGCACCATGTCCGCCCTTGCCGATCACCTTCAGCCGCGCCCAGTCCACCGATGCCATCGCCGGACCATCGACGAAGCCGAAGTGGCCGACCGGTACGCCGGGCCAGTTGTGCAGCCCATAGATCGCATCCACCGGGAAGCGCTCGAACAGGCCGTCGGCAATCATCTTCGATGCACCCGAGCCGGTTTCCTCGGCTGGCTGGAACACCAACTGCAAGGTCCCGTCGATATTGCCGTGATGGGCCAGGTAATGCGCCGCAGACAGCAGGATGGCGGTGTGACCATCATGACCGCAGGCATGCATCAGGCCGTCGGTCTGGCTGGCGTAGGCCAGCCCCGAGTCTTCGTGGATCGGCAAGGCATCGATGTCCGCACGCAGCCCCAGCCGACGGCCGCCCTGCCCACGCTGCAACGTGCCGACCACGCCGGTGCCGCCGAGACCGGTGGTCACCTCATAGCCCCATTGCTGCAGCAACTCGGCCACACGGGCGCTGGTGCGGTGCTCCTCGAAGGCCAGCTCCGGGTGGCGGTGCAGGTCATGGCGGATCGCGATGGCGGCCTCGGCGCGTGCTGCAATTTCCGGCAGCACGCCGATGGACGCGGAATCCAGCCGGGCATGGCCCGGCGCTACCGAGTTCTCTCCGCTCATCGCCCTACCCCGCCTTCCGCGCCGGCTCGGCGTCGGTCGAATAGCGGCTGGCCTTGTACGGCAGGCCCAGATGCTCGCGCAGGGTCTGTCCTTCCAGCTCGCGCTGGTGGTAGCCGCGCGCCTGCAGGATCGGCAGCACCTGGGTCACGAAATCGTCCAGGCCTTCGCGCTGCGCGGCGAATCCAAGAATGAAACCGTCGCTGGCACCGGCGTCGAACCAGCGGATCAGCTCATCGGCCACGTGCTCCGGCGTGCCGATGAAGTTTGGTCGCGGGCTCACCGCTTCCAACGCCACCTGGCGCAGGCTCAGGCCCTTCTCACGCGCATCCTGCTTGATGCGGTCGGTGGTGGAACGGAACGAATTGCTGCCGATGTCACCCAGCTCCGGGAACGGTGCATCCGGGTCGTACTGGCTGAAGTCGTGGTGATCGAAGAAGCGCCCCAGGTACGCCAGTGCATCCTCCAGCGTGGCCAACGCGGCAATCGCCTGGTACTTGGCCTCGGCCTCCTCGGCAGTGCGGCCGACGATGGGGCCGATGCCCGGGAAGATCTTCACGTCATTGCCGCTGCGGCCGTGGGCGATCGCCGAGTTCTTCACCTTCTGGGTGAACGCGCGGGTTTCTTCCAGCGACGGCGAATGGGTGAACACCGCATCGGCGTACTTCCCGGCCAGCGCGATGCCATCATCGGAAGAACCCGCCTGGAAAATCACCGGCTGGCCCTGTGGCGAGCGCTGGATGTTGAGCGGGCCTTCCACCTGGAAGAAGCGGCCCTTGTGGTCGAGGCGGCGGAATTTCTCCGGTGCGAAGAAGGTGCCGCTGTCGCGCTCACGCACGAAGGCGTCGTCATCCCACGAATCCCACAGCCCCTGTACCACCTCCAGATATTCGTCGGCGATCTGGTAGCGCAGCGCATGCTCCGGGTGCGGCCGGCCATAGTTGCGACCCGAACCTTCCAACGGCGAGGTCACCACGTTCCAGCCAGCACGACCACCACTGAGCAGATCCAGCGAAGCGAACTGGCGGGCGACAGTGAACGGGTCGCTGTACGAGGTCGACAGCGTGCCCGCCAGGCCGATCTTCTTCGTTGCCGTGGCCAGCGCCGAGAGCAGCGAGATCGGCTCGAAGCGGTTGAGGAAGTGCGGGATGGACTTTTCGTTGATGTACAGGCCGTCGGCAACGAAGCCGAAGGCGATGCCGTTTTCCTCGGCAGTGCGCGCGATGTCGATGTAGAACTGCAGGTTGACGCTGGCATCGGCCGGGTTGGACGGATGCTTCCAGGCATGCATGTGGCTGCCGGGGCCCTGCAGCATGATGCCGAACGGAATGTGGCGCGGGGTGGTGCTCATGGGAATCGCTCCTGCAGGTCAGGCCACCGCCGCGCGCGGCGCGGGCGACAGCAGTTCAAGGGATGTCAGGCGTGCGTCGAGGTCGGCCACCGGCGCATCGAGGATGAACTCGCCCACGCCGAAACGCCGGTGCAACGCATCCAGTTCGCCGCGCACGTGCTGCGCATCACCGGACAGCACGCTGGGGCGCGTCTCCTCGATGCGGAAGTCGGCCACCCCCACCTGGTGCGCGTACTCGGCAGCTGCCTCGGCGCTGGGCAGGTTCACCGCCTGCCCGGGACCGAGGTGCAGCTTGTAGACGCGCAGCGCACCGATATGGCGCGAAGCGGCTTCCGCAGTCGGTGCGGCGAAGGCCACCGTGGCCAGCAGCGGCGGCTGCGAGGCGACGCTGCGGTAGGCGTCGAACGCGGCCTCGATGTGCTTCGGGTCACCGTCGAAGTGCGCGGCGTAGACGAAGCGCCAGCCCAGCTCGGCCGCCTGCCGTGCACTCTGCGGGCTGGCACCGAGCAGGAAGCGCTCCGGCGCCTGCTGCGGAATCGGCCGCGCCAGCACATCGGCTTCGGCGCCGGACAGATAGCCCTCAAGATCGCGCAGTTGCTGGTCGAAGTCGGCGAACGCCGGGCGCCCGGCCGCCAGCGCGGCAGTCGACGCTGGCAGGCCGCCCGGCGCCTTGCCCACGCCCAGATCCACGCGCCCTGGCGCCAACGCTGCCAGCAGGTTGAAGTTCTCCGCCACCTTGTACGGCGCGTAGTGGCGCAGCATCACCCCGCCGCTGCCGACACGGATGCGCCGGGTCTGCGCCAGCACCCACGCCGCAAGCACCTCCGGTGCGGGACTCGCCAACGTCGGCGCGGCGTGGTGCTCGGCAAACCAGTAGCGGTGATAGCCCAGCTGTTCGGCGCGCTGCGCCAGCTGCAGGCTGTTGCGCAGCGCCTGCTCCGGCGAGGCGCCTTCGGCCACCGGGCTCTTGTCCAACACGCTGATCTGATAGCTCATGGTCGCGTCCTCGCTCAGGGATGGGCCACGGGGATGCCGAGCAACCCGTTCAGCGCGGCCAGGATCGGCTCGGCACCGGAGATGTACTGGCGGTCCTGGTGCACGCCACTCGCGAGGTCACTGCGCACGCCCTGCGGCAGCACCAGCTTCGGCAGCGACTGGTCCTGCTCGCCGATCTCGGCGATCACCTCCCGGCGCGGCTGTGCGAAACCGATGCGGCGCACGTCCAGCTGCGCGTCCAGGCCGTCGATGCTCGACAGCGCACCCTCCAGCAACAGGCTGTGCCGGCAGAAGAAGCGCTGGCCGGGAATCTGTCCGTCCTCGAACTCACGGTCGAGCAGGAACAGGATGGGCTTGTCGGTTGCGTCCAGACTCACGGGGTCGTCCTCATCGGGGGGCGGCAATGCGATGCCGCTTCGATATCGATGCTAGAGATGACGGCGGTCGGCACGGCGATGCCAGGCGACAATCGGCGGTCAGATCCGGCCATGCAGATGCGCCTTGGCCATAAGCAAAGCGCCGCCGGTTATGCCGTCAGGCGATGCGTCGCAGCGGCGCCGCTACCGCCAGCGCCTGCGTAGCCAGATGGCCGGCCGCCCGCTCGGTCGCCAGCGCGATCCGCGCCTGCAAGGCCACACTGGTGATGTGCTCGCCATCGAAGTCGGCAGGCGTGGCATACACCCCGATCGGCAGCGTGTGCGCCTGCAGGAAGCTGAACAATGGCCGCAGCTGGTGGTCGATCACCAGCGCATGGCGCTCGCTGCCGCCGGTCGCTGCCAGCAATACCGGCGTATCCACCAGCGCTTCCAGCCCGATGAAGTCGACCAGGTGCTTGAACAGTCCCGGATACGATCCCCGATAGACCGGCGCAGCCACTACCAGCAGCCCGGCCGCCTCGATCGTCTGCAGCGCCTGCTCCACGGCGGGCTCCACTTCGTCGCGCGACAGCGACTGCCCCAGCGAACGCGCGATCGGCGCCAGCTCCACCAGCTCCACGCTGGCATGCACCCGCTGCTGCAACGACGCCAACAAGTGCCGCACCAGCAGCAACGTGCGCGACGTCGCCGAGCTGGTCGGTGACCCCACCACTGCCACCACCTTCAATGCAGAAGACATGAACTGCTCCTCGATGATGCCGAACTACGTCCGGCCGCCTTTCGCCTTGTGTAGAGCCGAGCCATGCTCGGCTGCTTTCGCCTTTGTGGAGTCGAGCCATGCTCGACTGCTCCAGATCAGAACCGGTAATTGATCCGCCCGTACCAGAACGCCCCGATGCGGCTCAGCACGTCGCCCGAATCCCAGGTCGTCTCGATGCTCGCCACATCGGTGGCACTGCGCGCGTACTCCGGCACCTTGCGGGTGCGCTTGTCGAACACGTTGTTGATGCCCAGCGCCGCACTCCAGCCCGCACCCAGTTCCACGCCACCGGAGAGATTGGTCACCAGCACCGGCGGCTGTTTGTACTCCACGCCGTTGTTCAGGCGCTTGATCGGGCCGTAGTAGGTGAAGTCGACGTTCGAGCGCCAGCGCCCGTTCTGCCAGCCCAACCCCGCCACCTGCGTGTAGCTGGGCGTACGGAAGCGCAGCGCGTACTCGCTGCTCTTGGTCAACAGGTTGATGTTCGGCAGCCCCTGCAGCGCCGCCGGAATGTCGCTGACCTTCTGGATGCTGGTGCGCCCCACGTTGGCCGCATAGCTCCAGCGCAGCTTGCCCCACACGGTTTCCTGGTTGGCCTCCAGGGTCAGCTCGACACCGCGTGTGCGGGTATTGCCCACGTTGGTGAAGTAGCTGGCATAGAACGCATCACCCGGCAGGATGCTGATGCCGGCCGAACCCAGCAGCGCATCGATGGTGTTCTTCTGCGCCGCAGTCAGCACCGTGCCGCTGTTGTCGGTGATGCGCGCTGGATCCTGCGCGTTGTAGCCGATCTGGCTGGACTGGCCGAGCTGGCCACGGATGTCGATCTGGTAGGCATCCACGGCCAGGTGGAACGCCGGGCTCGGGTCCCAGGTCACGCCCAGGCTGTAGTTGGTGGCTTTCTCGGGCTTCAGCGGCGTCGCACCCAGCGCAACCGCCGCCGGCGAAGACACCTGCGCCACCAGCGTGGTGCCGCACGGGCAGCTGCCGGTGGCCTGGTAGTACTGCGCGCCCAGGCTGGGCGCGTGGAAACCGTTGCTGACCGTGGCACGCACGCCCAGCGCGTCGGTGAAGTCGAAGCGCGTGGTCAGGCGGCCGGTGGAGACACTGCCGAAGTCGGAGTGATCTTCCCAGCGCGCGGCCGCATCCAGATACCAGCGCGAGGTGATGTTGGTGGCCGCGCCCACATAGACCGCCTTGCTGTTGCGGGTAGCCTTCACCGCGTCCGCAGTGGAATAGCCGACGAAGGCCGCAGCACCAAAGCCGGTATACGACTCCCACTGCCCCGCCCCACGTTCGTACTGTTCGTGCTGGTACTCGGCACCTGCGCTCACTTCCAGCGGCGAGGCGAACGCAGCCACCTCGAAGCCACGGCGCAGGTCGAGGTTGGCGATACCCTGCTGGTAGTCCAGCTTGCCGTCGTAGAAGTCGGTAGGCGAACCGGGGTATGGCAGCGAGTAGTTCACCGAGTTGCGCGTATAGGTGCGCACCGTGCTGCGGTTGCCGGTAAGGCTGGCGTCGTAGTCCCAGCCTGCGATCTGGCCTTTCACGCCCGCGGTGCCGGTGTACTGCTTCTCCTTGGTTTCCAGCACCGGCAGGAAGCCATCGGGAAACACGCTCAGCACGCCTGGAGCCTTGTAAGTGGTGAAGATGGTCGCCGGCAGACGGAAGTTCTGGATCGCCTGCGCGGTGCGGTCACTGGCCGTAGCGTTAGCGTAGAACTGCGCGCTTTCGCCCAGGCCATGGCCCGCATTCACTGCGAAGGCCTTCAGCGCATACGATGGCGAACTGAGGATGGTGTTGGCCTCGGCATCGCGGCTGGCTTCGGCCGGGTTCAGTGATGCGCCGGCCGGCAACCGGTTGTTCGGGCGCAGCGCAACGAGATTGCCGTTGGCATCCACTGCCGGATAGCTCAGGTAGCCATCGATGTAGCGGCGGGTGCGGATCGCATGATGCTGGCGGGTGGTCTCGCCAGACAGGTTGACGAAGCCATCGGCGCCCCACGGCAGCCCCACGTTGGCACGCACGCTGGTGCGCGAGCCATCGCCATCAATGCTCTGCCCGCTTTCCACGGCGAGCTCGCCACCGTGCGCCTGCGATTTCAGGATCACGTTGACCACGCCGGTGATCGCGTCCGAACCATAGATGGCCGACGCGCCATCGCGCAGCACTTCCACGTGGTCGATCGCCGAGACTGGAATCAACGCCAGGTCGGCCCAGGCGTGGCCTGGGAAGCCGCCGCCGTTGGCACCGCTCACATAGGCACTGGCATTGCGGCGCTTTCCGTTCACCAGCACCAGCGTGTAGCCGGGCGACAGGTTGCGCAGCTGGTAGCCACGGATCAGGCTCTCCTGGTCGCTCTGGTAGCCACCAATCTGGCTGAGCGACGGCAGTGCGCGCTGCAGTGCTTCCAGCAGATTGGCCTGGCCGGTGGCGGTGAGGTCTTCGGCGGAGATCACGTCGATCGGCGTGGAACTGTTCTTCACCGTACGCGTACTGGTGCGCGAGCCGGTCACCACCACGGCATCCAGCGTGGACGCGGCCACGTTGGCCGTCGCGGCGGCGGCAGCAGGATCCGCATCGGCTTCAGCCGCATGGCTGGGCGAAGCGGCGAGGATGGCTGTGATCAGGACAGCGAGAGTGCTCAGGACAGGGGCGTGGGCGACAGGCATGGGGGCTCGTGGGGGTGGGCCGGAAACACGCTTCCATTCAAGGGCCTGTTCACCCACCGCGACAGGCGCGATCGCGTCACCCAACCGTCATATCCGGCCAGCCACATGACTGCTGGTAATGAGGTTAGGCAGCCGCAACGGTGCGCGGCTGCCTGTAGAGCCGAGCCCACGCTCGGCTGCTCCTCGCGACGGCGTCAGATGCATCCCCCTGCCGGTATTGAGCCGAGCGTGGGCTCGGCCCTACAAGAGGGGAGCGACCGCTCCATATGCCTCGCCGGCATCACCTCATGCCCGCGCACCACTCAGCGCCATGCATCTGCACCCGTAGCATCAAGCCATGCCCAGCCCACCCGCCGACCCCGCTGCGCCGCTCGTTGCCATCGTCGCCTGCCACGGCCAGGGGCTGTTCGAATTCGGCTGTGCGGTGGGCCTGTTCGCGCCGATAAGACCCGAGCTCGGCGTGGCCTGGTATCGCACCCAGCTGTGCGCGGGTGAGCCCGGTGCGCTGCGCCTGCTTGGCGGAACGCAGGTGCAGCTTCCCTACGACCTCAGCACAGTTGATGACGCCGACATCATCGTCATTCCCGGTTGGCGCGAGCCCAGCGAGCGCCCGCCACAGGCGCTGCTTGATGCACTCATCCGTGCCCACGGCCGTGGCGCGCGCATCGCTTCGATCTGCTCCGGTGCCTTCGTGCTGGCGTGGGCCGGGCTGCTCGATGGCCGCCAGGCCACAACCCACTGGCGCCTCACCGAAGCGCTGGCGCGCGACTTCCCACGCATCGATGTGCGCGAGGACGTGTTGTACGTCGATACCGGCAGCATCATCACCTCGGCCGGCTCGGCCACCGGCATGGACATGATGCTGCACATGGTGCGCAAGGACTACGGCGCGCGCGTGGCCAACCTGGTGGCCGAGCGGCTGGTACTGGCGCCATGGCGTGATGCCGGGCGCAGCCAGCGCGTCAGCCGCGCCATTCCCCATGGCGAGCCCTCGCGTCTGGCAAAACTGATGGAATGGATGCGCCGCAACCTGCGCGAGCCGCACTCGCTGGGCAGTCTTGCCGAGCAGGCCGCGCTCAGCCAGCGCACCCTGCAGCGGCAGTTCCTGGAAGCCACCGGCCTGTCACCCATCGACTGGCTGATCCGCGAGCGCGTGGCATTCGCCCGCGAGCTGCTGGAAACCACTGACCGGCCGCTGCAGTGGATTGCCGAGCAGGCCGGCTTTGGTTCGCAGGAGTCGTTCCGCCGGCACTTCCGCGGCCAGGTGGACGCCAGTCCTACCGAATACCGCAGCCAGCATCGCGGCGGAATTGGCGCGGATCGGCTGGTGGGCTGCTGATCCAACGCATCACTCCCAGGTGATGCGTGAGGAAAGGCTCACGGCAGGCTACGGCGCCCCACGTATAGTGACGGGCGTCACAAGAAGCCCCTTCCATGCTCCACGCATTTGCCTACTCCAGCCACATGTCGGCTGGGCTTTCCGATGAAATCCTCCGGCAGATCGTCTCCTGCTCTGCCACGTTCAACCGTCGCGTGGACGTCACCGGAGCGCTGCTCGTCGACGGTCAGCGGTTTTTCCAGTACGTCGAAGGTCCTCCCGACGGCCTGGAGGCGGTCAAGCGCCGCATCCAGGACAGCCGATCGCATGCTGCCGTCGTTCCGGTACTGGACATGGCCATCAGCGCGCGTGCTGTTCCCTATTGGGCCATGACCCGCATCGAGACCGGGCAGGTCGTGGTGTCCGGCCTGGTCAATGCACGATGGGACGAATTCGGCCATTCCGTTCCGGGCATGGATCAGCTCGTCGGCCTGCTGCGTCCGCACTTTCCGCGCATCGGCCCGCTCAGTGCGCACCATGCGCCCGTCGGATCCAGCTGAACCGCCGCCTTGCGCGCGTAGTCCCACGCGGCCGCGTGCTCCCTGCAGACGTCATCATTCAAGCCGCGTTACCCATCGTTCCTGCCAGATCCACAGCATGCCTGTACCCGCTCAACCTTCAACGCAAACACGTGCCTCGCCCGCCGAGTTGTTCGAGGTCGTCGTCCTTCGTGCAGGCACGGCCCTGTTCGCGATCGACGTCCAGGCTGCCGTGGAAATACGCGGCCCCGAGACCTTCGGCCCTGCAGATCAGCATGGCAGGCGAAACTTGGAGGTACGAGGGCAGCCATTGCCGGTGGCCGACCTGCGCAGGCTCAGCGGGCAACCGGCATTCGATGGCGGCAGCCCAGCCATGCTGTTGATCACCGCCGGCACCGCAACCCTGGCGCTGGCGGTGGATGAAGTGCTGGAAATCGAAACACCGGACGCATCTCCAGACGCAGCCTCGCCGGCGCAGGGTCGACCGTTCAACTTCTGCAGCCGGCACGTTCGGATGGATGCCACACGTTCGGCTGCGCTGATCGAACCGCAGTCGTTGCTGGCTGAAATGGCCATGCGGGACTGAGGTGCCTCTGCTCAAGGGCGCCTGCGAACCGGTTGAGACCGCATGCGCCAGCACTGCGCGGCAAAGCCCAGCACAAACACCGCAGCCAATCCCAGCAGCGTGTGCAGCACCACCGGGGCCATCGGCGCGGCAGCAATCGGATGCGCTGCCGGCACGCGGGTCAGCGTTTCGTTGACGCCGGGCACCAGCGACAACAGGAAACTGAACGACAGCGCGAAGGTCGACAGGTAACGCGCTGCGCGCCCCAGCCAGCGCAGCCGGGCGGCCAGCACGCCGCCGAAGGCGACCAGCAGCACGATCAACCCGAATGCGTGGCCCGGGTTGATCCCGCCCGTACTGGAGACGGTGAACGAGGTGGCCACCGACAGCACCAGCCCGAGCAGGTACAGCTTGCCCGCGCGCGTGGCGGGATCGATTGCGCGATGACGAATGAAGGCATACAGGCCACTCAACACCGGGATCAGGCTGACAGCGGTATGGATCACGCCAAGCGCGGACAGAGGGTGGGACATGGGACATCTCCAGGAACAGAATGAACCTACTAGTAGGTAGGCGTTAGACTCAAAAGGAAGGCCCGCGTCACCGCAGGCCGACCACACATCTCTCAGGACGCCGCGCTCACCCGCGCGATCGCCAACCGTGCCAGTGCCGCGAAGGTCGCCGCGTCACCAAAACCGCGCGCGGCCAGCATCGCGCCATGCACCGACGACATGAACGCCCTGGCCTCGTCCGCAGGGGAACCCTGCAGGCGCAACTGGCCCAGCGCCGCGCCCTTCTCCAGCGTCACCGTCAGCCACCCGCTCAGATCCTCGAAATGCCCGCGTACTTCTTCGGCAATCTCCGCAGGGATCATCGGCGCCTCGGCTGCCAGCATCGCGCAGATGCAGAACGAAGACGTCCCCCCGGCAATACAGCTGGACCAGTACTCCACATAAGCGTTGAGCTCCCGCAGCGGGTCGTCCAGCTGCCGGTCCAGCAGCGCCAGGCCTTCGCGCGCCTCGGCCCGGTACAGTTCAACCACCGTGCGCACCAGGTCCGCCTTGCTGGGGAAGTGGTGATGGATGCTGGCCTTGCTGATGTTCACCCGCGCGGACACGTCGGCGTAGCTGAAGCCGTTGTAGCCACCGGCCTCCAGCAGCGAGCGGGCATGGGCCAGGATCTCCTGGGCCTTGGGCGAGAGCGACTCTTTCATGCCGTCAACCTACTAGTAGGTTGACGCCCTGTCAACTATCCGCGGCCGGGTGGGCAGCATCTGGTAGTGCCGGCCGCTGGCCGGCAACTGCACGCACCCAACTCCACCGGGATGCCGGCCAGCGGCCGGCACTATCGCATCCGGGCGTCCGTGGCCGGTTTTGACATGCAGGTAGTTACCTGCATATAGTCCACTCAAGGGCGGCACCTGCCGGCCCATGCGAGGAACCTGCAATGGTGGATATCGCACACCGGGTCGGCATCAAGGCCCCCGCAAGCCAGGTGTATCAAGCACTGGCCACCCCTGAAGGCGTCGCCGCCTGGTGGGCCGAAGACGCCCATGGCGACTACACCGTCGGCGGCACGGTAAAGGTCCGTTTCACCAATAACGGCCAGGAAATCGGCGCCATGGAAATGCAGCTGGAACAGCTCGTTCCTGGCGAACTGGTGCTCTGGCAGTTCCTGGCCGGCCCCGCCGAATGGATCGGCACGCATGCGCGCTTCGCACTGAAACAGGAAGGCGACTACTGCATCGTGCTGTTCACCCACGAAGGCTGGAAGGAACGCGTCGAGTTCACCTCCCACTGCAGCACCAAGTGGGCGGTGTTCCTGATGAGCCTGAAAGCCCTGCTGGAAACCGGCAAGGGCCAGCCCAACCCGCACGACGTCAGGATCGACAACTGGAACTGAAGACGCCCCGCATGAATGCAGACAAGGTGTTC
The DNA here is from genome assembly GCF_059372295.1 of Stenotrophomonas sp. YJH_SMC_33. Classification (NCBI taxonomy): domain Bacteria; kingdom Pseudomonadati; phylum Pseudomonadota; class Gammaproteobacteria; order Lysobacterales; family Lysobacteraceae; genus Stenotrophomonas; species Stenotrophomonas sp. YJH_SMC_33. The sequence continues at coordinate 15,751 of NZ_JCAFVJ010000008.1, read as the reverse complement.
AAGGCCTTGGCCGACCCCACACGCAGGACGCTGCTGGACCTGCTCTGCGAGGACAACGGCCAGACCCTCGGTCAGCTGTGCGAGCACCTGGACATGGCCCGGCAATCGGTCACCCAGCACCTGGGCCTGCTGGAAGACGCCAACCTGATCAGCACCGTGCGCCGTGGCCGCGAGAAGCTGCACTTCATCAACCCGGTGCCACTGCATGAAGTCTATGAGCGCTGGGTACGCAAGTTCGAGCAGCAGCGCCTGAGCCTGCTGCATGACCTGAAACGCGAACTGGAAGGAGAATGACGATGTCCGCAGAGTCCACCCGCTTCATCCACGTGATCTACATCGCCTCCACGCCACAGAAGGTGTTCGAGGCCATCACCCGCCCCGAGATCGCCCGCCGTTACTGGGGCCACGAGAACATCTCGGACTGGAAGCCCGGCTCGCGCTGGCAGCATGTGCGCGCCAACGAAACGCGCTCGGTCGAGCTGGTCGGCGAGGTGGTGGAAAGTACCCCGCCCTCGCGGCTGGTCATCACCTGGGCCGCCACCTCGCAGGCCGACAACCCGGACGCCTACAGCCGGGTTACCTTCGACATCGTGCCCTACCAGGACATGGTGCGGCTGACGGTTACCCATGAGGAGCTGGAACCCGGCAGTGGCATGGATACCGGCATCCGCCAGGGCTGGCCGATCGTGCTGTCCAGCCTGAAGTCGCTGCTGGAGACGGGCAAGGGGCTGGATGTGTTTGCGAAGCCGAGTTGAGCATCTCGAGCAGCACGATGAGAGCGAAGCCGCACTGACTGCAGGCGGCTTCGCTGTCACGAGCGTACGCGACCATACTCGGCACACAACGCGGATTTCAGGACACCCCATGCCCCCTTCTCTGGAACAGCTCGGCACCATCCGCGTCCTGCGCATCGAGCCGCAGGGCCCCGCACTCGATGCCAACGGCCTGCGCGATCTGGTCGGCGACACCCTTGGGCATCAGGCCGAGTGGATCGCCATTCCGGTGCAGCGCCTCTCTCCGGACTTCTTCGAGTTGCGCTCCGGCATGGCCGGTCAGTGGCTGCAGATGCTGGTGAACTACCGCCTGCGCTTCGCCGTGCTGGGCGATGTCAGCGGCTACCGCGCACAAAGCGAATCGCTGGACGCGTGGATCACCGAGTGCAACCGTGGTCGCGACGGCTGCTTCGTGGCCGATTGGGATGCTCTGCAGACTCGCCTGTCGCCCTCGGCCAGTTAGCGCGCCGTCCAGCCCCCATCCACCGGCAGCGCCGCGCCGGTGATCTGCGCCGCGGCGTCCGACGCCAGGAACACCACCATCTCGCCCAGCTGCTCGGGCGTCACGAACTGCAACGACGGCTGCTTCTCAGCCAGCAGCGCACGCGCAGCGGTCTCCTGATCCGTGCCTTCGCGCTCGGCCAACGCGGTGATCTGCTGCTCGACCAGCGCCGTTCGCACCCAGCCTGGGCAGATCGCGTTTGCGGTGATGCCGGTACCCGCATTCTCAAGCGCGGTCACCTTGGTGAACCCCACCACGCCATGCTTGGCCACCACATAGGCCGACTTGTTCACCGAGCCCACCAGGCCGTGCACCGACGCAATGTTGATGATGCGGCCGGCGCCCTGCTGCTTCATGTGCGGCAACGCCGCCGCCGTGGCATGGAATACGGCCGACAGGTTCAGCGCCAGGATTGCATCCCACTTCTCGACCGGGAACTCCTCGATCGACGCGGTGTGCTGGATGCCCGCGTTGTTCACCAGGATGTCGATGCGGCCCATCTTCGCCACGGCGTGGTCGATCATGCCTCGCACTGCCTCGCCCCGCGACAGGTCCGCGCCATCATGCGCCACCCGTACACCGAACTCAGTTTCGAGTTGGGTACGGATGCGCTCGATTTCCGCCGCGTCGCCGAAGCCATTCAGCACGATGTCGGCACCTTGCCGCGCCAGGGCTATGGCGATGCCAAGACCGATACCACTGGTGGAGCCGGTAACCACCGCAACCTTTCCACTGAACATGGGTGAGCTTCCATTGGGCGTAGGTGGCCAGTGTAGCTTCACCGGCGCGCCCCTTTAAGCGACGCTACCTTGGTCAATCAACGGTTAGAACGCGTTAGGTACCCGCCGAGGGAAGTGTCCAGCGTTCATTCAAAACGGACGGTACACCTCAGAGGGGGCACAGTCGTGGCCTCCTAGCGATACTGTCCGACTCCGACATAGGGCAATGCATCCATGCTTTGCCCGGCGGATCGAAATCGAACAGGTCCGAAAATAGCTTCTGCGGCCGTTCTACTCCCCCCACCTCCAACCGGGCGGAGCGCCTTTCATCCAGCAGATAAATACAAGGACCAACACTACGGCCCACGTGTAAAGCTGAAACGCGATGGGCTCGCGAAATGGAGAGAACAGAAACGGACCCGCCAGCAGCAGGCCGAATGCGACTGCGTACACAAGCCAGCCCTGCCACGCGCACGGCATCCCCCAACCCCATCCGTACTTTTTCCTGGTAAACCAGTACTTCTTGTTGATCATTGCAATCTTCCTCGATGGCCGCCGGTCTCACGTACCTGATCCAAGCATGCTTTGAGCTGTTCGTGAAGACGTCGGTCCAGAATCAAGTCAGTATCCCCTCTGGTTGTGACGAGAACAGAGCTACGGTCCGTGCGCAGCACGAAGACGTTGCGACCGTTCTGCATGCGGAACTTGCCAAGTTCAACGCCCCCTGTGCTGGTCCCAAGTTGCCGGTGAGGCAGCGTGATCCTTGAAGCATCGAAAGCGTCCTGCCACGAGACACTGGAAAGCGGGAGCTGCAGTCGGACAAACGCTGCTGACCCAATCAGCTGGCCATCTGTAACGGCGATGTACGCTGTCCGCACTTGATATACGAGGCCAAAGGCAACTACGACAACAACGGCCAGCGCCGAGCCGAGCGCAATATTCCTGGCTGGCACCCCGCCGGAGCGGGATGCAAACCATATTGCGATCAGAACCACGGCTGCTGCCACGCATATGCCGAGAGGAAGCGCGTAGGCGTGAATCAGGGATACATCCAGCGTCGATCGGCACATCATCAGGAACTACTCCGCAGAGATTGACCGCATGCCATAAACGTAAATCGTCTCGACAATTGTCTCAAATGCGTCTTCGTCACAGGTGACAAGGCCCACGCTTCGCATCGCGCGCAGAAACGAGCGGACCTCGTCCCATGCTACGGGCTTTGCGTGTTCATCGCAGATCATACTTGCACTGCCACGCATGAGAGTGCTTCGGCATCAGATACCGCGCAACAAACGCCCATCTCTCATCGATCACATCGGTCGAACATGGGCTGCCCGCAGTCATGCCATTGCAGTGACACTGTTCATACCGAACTTCAAACACGCTCTAGAAGAGGACGCTCGCTCGATCAACGGTCGCCAGCGGGTTGGCCTTCCGCACCGCCTCCAGAAAGAGCAGGAAGTCGCGGTTGAACAGCGACAGGTTGTTGGTGAACGTCACGCACTTTCTACCCGATGCTCTGCTGAAGCACACCTGCCAGACATAGCGTGAATAGATGACGTCGGACGTTCGTGTGACTGAGGTGATCTGCGAGAGCGGAACCACCGTGGGCACCGGCCCGCGCCGCAGGTAAAAGGACGCCGCATCAAAGAAGTAGTGCTCGCGATCCTCTTTGCCATCCACCATCACCAAGGTCATGGACGTGCCGGAAATCCGGCGCGGGGCATGCAAACGCAGCCCCGACTTCACGGACGAGCGAGCAGTTGCTGACATTCGCCGAAGTGTGAACCAGAGGATCACCAACGGAAGTGCCGCAAGGACAATGAAACCTACGGTCTTCAAAACAGTTTCCAGCGTGCTGGGCACACAGATCTCCAGGATGAATTTTCAGACGATACCCAAGTAGATCCACGCCACGCGTGGATGCTCTGGCTTCAACACCCCATCACTTCCAATGATCCGGCCCCAGGAACGGCAGGCTCAACACAAACACCGGAACCGCCACAGGGATCAACGCCGCGCCCAGCACCTTGCCCGCCGCCGACCCCACACCCGGCTTGTCCTCCCTCTCCGGCAGGATCCGCTGCGCCCGCGCATTGATCGGCTGTGCCAGCTTCCCCTTCTCCGCCAGTGCCGCAGCATCCGGCAACTGCACCCGCTCGCCGTCGCCCTCGAACAGCGCGCTGTAATAGCTGCCGCCCTTCCTTGAAAGATTGCAGGCGCGGTCAAACGCCAGCGCGTAACGGGTCCGGTCCATCGGCAGGTAGTAGCGCGCCCGCTCCTCCACGGCCTTGGCCTCACGCGGGAGCACCTCAATCCGCTCCAGCTTGAACTGCGCGGCCTGTTCCGCCGTCACCTGCTCCGGCCGCAGCAGCAGCGCATAGCTGCCGTGCACCTTGGCCTTGTTGGCCGGGTCGCGCCAGTCTTCATGGAAGTACATCTGCGCGCAGGCCACCGCCTCGCGCAGCGGGCTGTCCATCAGCGCCCGATATTCGCGGAACGGCGCGGCATTGAAGCGCATCGGCGCGTCATAGCGCGGCAGCAGGTACAGCTGTCCGTCTTCGGCCACAAAGGCGCTGGTGACCTCACGGTTCCAGACGTGTTCCTCCGGCCCGCTGGCGCAACCACCCAGCAGGCCAAGGCACAGGGCGGAGAGAATGAAGAAGGACGTTCGCATGTCGTGTTCGAGGGCTTCCCTGGGAAAACGGCCCCGCCCGAAAGGACGAGGCCAGCCCGTCATGGTGCCACGGCACCGCATGCGATGCAGAACATGGCTTACTTCAACCGCTCCACCAACCGCTGCCCCACCTCCAGCGCCGAAGCCGGGTTCTGCCCGGTAATCAGCTCGCGGTCCACCACCACATGCCCCGTCCACGGCGTGGTGTTGCTACTGAACGTCGCACCCGCTCGCTGCAACGCCGTCTGCGGGTAGAACTTCATCTCGCCACCACCCAGCAGCGGCTTGGCCTGCTCTTCTTCCTGGTTGCTGATCACCGTCATCTGGTAGCCGCTGTAGATCCACTTCGGCGTGGCCGGCATCGCACCCGCCTCCAGCTTTGCCACGAAACCATCCGCATCCGGCAGCGTGGACAGCAGCGCGATCGGCCCGTGGCAGACCAGCGCGGTGGTCTTGTTGCGCTGGTGGAAGTCGGCCAGCAGCCGGCCCAGCGCCGGGCTCTTCAGCAGGTCCTGCATCGGCGCGTGGCCACCGGGAATGTAGACCGCATCGAAACGCGCGTAGCCCTGCTGCTCGATGCGCGCCAGGCTGACCACCGGCGAGGCCGTCGGCGAGGTCAGCGCCAGTTTCTCCAGCAAGTCCTTGTGCAGCGTCAGCTGTGCGGCATCGTTGCCGAAGTACGCCGGCGTCACCGAGGACGCATCCACCGTCGGCGCCCGCCCCTGCGGCGTGGCGAAGGTCACCGCGTGGCCCGCGTCCAGCAGCAGCTTCACCGGCTGCATCAGCTCGTTGAGATAGAAGCCGGTGGACAGCACCTTGCCGTCCTTCAGGTCTAAGTGGTCCTCGTCGGACAGCACCACCAGCACGTTGGCGGCATGTACGCCGCTCGCGGCCAGGGTCAGGGCCAGCGCTGCGGCCAGCCGGGTCATCAGGTTCATGGGGAGCTCCTATCGGGGAATGGCGGCCACTTTATTCATCACCCCAGCGGCGATAAATTGGCCCCATCGCAAAACATCTGTTCGCCGGAGAGCCAAATGAGCCGCAAGTTCGACTACCTGGGCGATGTGGAGGTGTTCCTGGCGGTGGTCGAGCACGGCTCGTTCACGGCCGGCGCGGTGGCGCTGTCCACCACGCCCTCGGTGCTGAGCCGCGCGGTCACCCGCCTGGAAGCGCGGCTGGGCCGGCAGCTGCTGCAGCGGACCACCCGCCGCGTGGGCCTGACCGACGCCGGGCGGCTCTATCTGGAACAGGTGCGCACCGCCTTCGGCCTGCTGGACGACGCCGAGCGAGATGTACTGGCCCAGGACGGTGCGCTGGCCGGCCGCGTGCGCCTGAGCGTGCCCACCACCTATGGCCACTACCGGCTGCCGCCCGTGCTGGCGCGCTTTGCGCAGCAGTACCCGCAGGTGCAGGTGGAACTGAACATCACCAACCGCAACGTGGACCTGGTGGCCGAAGGCTTCGACCTGGCCATCCGCCTGGGCCAGCTGCCGGACAGCGGGCTGGTGGGGCGAAAGCTGGAAGACGCGCCGCTGCTGCTGGTGGCCGCGCCGGACTATCTGCAGCGCCACGGCACGCCGCAGACGCTGGACGACCTGCAGCAGCACCTGTGCCTGCCCTTCGTGATGCCACGCACCGGGCGGCTGGCGCCGTGGATCTTCCGCGACGGCGGGCGCGATGTGGACTGGCTGCCGCGTTCGTCCATCGAGACCTCCGACGATGTGCTGGGCGTGGTGTCGCTGGCCGAACAGGGCATCGGCATCTGCCAGAGCTATGCGTTCATCGTGCGCGAGCGGTTGCTGCGTGGGAAGTTGGTGGAAGTGCTGCCGCAACTGCGGGGACGGTCGCGGCCGTTCTCGGTGATCTATGCACCGCATCGGCGGCAGTCGGCGGCGGCGCGGGCGATGATTGAGTTGCTGGTGGGGAATGCGGCTGAGGCTGGCGTCGGTTGAAGCCGGGGGCTTGTTAACGGTGTCGGGATTGAACCGTTTTTCGGGGTGTGCGGCTGATCGGGCGCCGTTGCCTGTCGAGGCGGACTAAGAACCGTTGCAAAGAAGGCTGTCGCGCTATTCGCTTGTGGCATGGGCGATTGCGCCACTTTGATTCGCCATCAGCAGAGCAGCTGCGCGAATGCGTCTGCTGGCGTCGCGTGCTGCACGAAGGGTGCGTGCAACAATAGTTCTTCGCTCTCGGATTCCGCGATTCCTTCGCGAATCTCTATTGGCATTCGAAGCTGCTGCGTAAACACCATGGCGCGCCACCGAAAGCGGGTGGCTCGGGCCTGCAAACCCGAAGAAAGCGATGTCTGTAGTTTGCGCTTGCCCGCCGGCACCGTCCTTAACCGGTGCCGGCGGGCAATCCGTCGGCCTTTTTGGTGGGCGGTACGTGGGGGCTTTCGGGCCCGCCGGTTTATGACATCGCTTCTTCCGGTTTGCAGCCACGCATCGTCCGCCACCTCGCTACGCGGTGGCGCTGTTAAGCACAGCCAAGGAAACCGACGCCGTGAACGAATCCGACACCTTCTCCTCGTACACCGTTGTTGAGCCCATCAACGACGACACTCCCCTGCCCGACCTGAACTCCCTGCTCGGCATCCTCAAGCGCATGCGCGGCTGCGAGGGGGCTGATGGGCACCCTTGGCCGGAAACCGATGTATCGCCCGGCCGACGTGTGAGCCTGGCTAGAAGTGAGCGCGCGATGGTTGGCGCACTGACGGTGCTGGAGCTGCTACACGCGGCAGACCGCTGCCGGGTGGCAGCGGAGCCGGAGCGGCATCTGGATGAGGGGGTGGTGGATGGGTTGTTTCTGGCTTGCCGCGGGCTGGTTGAGTGGGCTTGCCACGAGGTTAGGCCAGAGTGACCTGCTCGATCGGAGCACACTTACGGTAGGGTTGGTCGAGCCTCACTTCGACCAGTGCCGCTCCGAGCCAGTAGCTAACCTTCAACGCCTGAACTAATTCGCGCCGTGATGCGGCGTCGCCTAAAACATCCGCTAGCAATCACTCTTCTCGTTTATTGGTGATGCCGAACGGAATATGTACCGATGGAGCCACCTCGCTGGCCGTTACAAGGTGCCCCGATTGATCATCAAAGAAGATGTGTGGCTGCAGAACGTTCAAGACAAGCTTTTTTTCAACCCCTCCAAGAAAGAATGCATCGTTCGCCATCACTCCCCAACTCTTCAACGTGTTGATAGCCCTCTCATGGGAGGGCGCGTTCCTTGCCGTGACAATAGATACTCGAAGTCGATTTCTATAGGCTGAATCTTCTTTTCGCCTCTCTTCCTCTACCTTTTGAATCTTTGAGATCTTTAGCAAGAAGGTCTTGAGCGGACCACCACCGAGCGGCTCCATAACGTTGGCAGTCTCATGATCGTGGAATTTTAAAACATCCTTGGTGTTCTGCATAACTGTCTCAGCAGTGTCATCAGCAAGTACACCATCAAAGTCAAAGGCGATTCGCAAGGTTTTATCCTGAGGATCATCGATTTTTTTTGAATCCATTACGTAGCCAGCCGGAAACCCCTTGGCGATGGCCTCAACAACATCGCTCTGGTTGGATGAAAGAAATAATGAAATATTCAAAGCTGGAATGTAATCGTATGGAGACAAACCTTGCTGGAAGATCGCACGAGTGATCCCCAAGGCGTGATGCTCGATAGACTTCATCACGCGAAGTCCTGTATCCGGGTCATTACGAGACAGCAGAACGACCTCTATCAATGGTCCAACACCTGCGGGACTCAGATCATTCAGTGACAGCAGACGTTTGATGAATGAAAAAGCAACCCCCTCACTCAACGGATCATTCTTATGAGCTTCCTGATACTGCCGATAATTTTCCTCGCCCTGAGTCCTGAAAATTCGGTCTGACTCGGTCAAATCAAACATAGCACTCGATGCGACACCAACCACCAGCCTGTCTTTCAACTCATATGCCACGATATTCCCCTGTGCGCGCGAGATAACTAATAGACAAACTCACCAATCCGGTTACACGACTCATCCACAAAGCATCGCACACCCTCCGTTTTACAACTCAAATTCAGAGCGGGCAAGTCCGGCAAACAGGCTTGCCACTTCCCTAGACAATCTAAGTACAAGGCCTCAGACCGAATTCACATGAAAGCTCGCGTTGGATCTGGCGCGCCCTCTGATCAGGAGTAGCCGCGTGTAACGATTGAGTAGGGCCGATTCTTAAAGCGACGTCAACTTAGACGAACTGCTAGCCTTCACTGGTGCCCACAATGTGGCGGGCCCGCTCATAGAGTTCATCAAAAGTAATCACCTCCGGCTGATGCAGGTTGCGACGATAAAGCTCGAAGGACCTTAGCTGCCCCTCATTCACACCGTGCTCTCCGGAAAACTGCCCAAGCGTGCCAACAACAACAAAGGATCTCGGTGAGAAATTAAAAGCCTCTTCTGCCGTGGGAAAGCCTTTCTTGTCCGCGAGGCAGAGTCTTCCAAAAATAGTTTCCCCCGCGTATGACACGGTGCCTTGCACCTGTGCCACTGCGCCAGATAGATACTCTGATGGTGCCCAGCAGCCCCTGCGATAATCCGAGGAGGCAAGTAGAGGTGTCCTATGGGTCTTGATTTCCACGAAGCACAGGGTTGAGGCTAGCGCCCGTGTCTTTAGAAGCGCATCTACACGCTTCCCAGGCTGATCGACCTGGTAACCTCGAACCACTTGCTCAAGATTTTTTTCATCAAGCCCCGACGAATAAACATAGCTTAGCCCATATCCAAATATCCACTGATTGGCCTCGAAAAACTGCTGCCACAGCGCCTCATCCTTGCATTTCTTTCTTTTCTTTAGGTCATTGAAGTAGCTTTCGCTCTCTAGAAGTTTGCCAAAGACCTCAAGTTGTCTCTTACGGTATCCAAGCGCCACTAAGTCTCTCTTTGTAACAGAGTGCCGCAAAACCTCCGCGATGAGCTCCTCGTTATCCACCACCAGCTCTTTCGCTTGACGTGACGTAAGTGCGATTTTGCGCAACTCAGCATCTGAGATGTTAACCGAGCTTCCATTTTCCAAGCTAACAGCCTGAATATTGGCGAGAAATTCACAAAAGCGCCCGATCTCCTCGCCGACGAATGAGAAGCCAGCACCATAGGGCATGCCAGTATCCGCAGAGAACTTCTGAATAGTGAGAACGAAAACACCCTTAGTGTCTTCGAGAAATTTCGCCCTGATGTAAGTGGCCGCATCGGGCTTCTGCCGCACGACAACTTCATCCCGCTCTTTGACGTACTCGTATCCATCCTTAGATGCCAGAACTTTCGACGCTATGCGGACTCGACGAGTCTTGTCCCCAAAAGCCGGAAGCGCTGGACTTATGTATGTCTTCCCGGGCTTAGGATGCTGATAGTTGTCCATGATCACCAGAAGATGGGGTGTGAAAGCTGACTCCGAATTCGACCCCGCTGCCAAGCGGATCAGACTAGAATGGACTACGACGCGGCGGTCGAGAAGAACTCACTTATGCGCACCAGGTCGCTTCGGTCTGAAGCATGATTCTGAAGAATCTGCTGCAGCATTTTTGACCCTGATGCCAGCCACTCCTCTACGAGCCGGTCAAATGCCGGCGTGCGCTCAATGTCCGGAGCCAACCGACGGATATAAGCGTCTGAAATGGTCTGGCACTCAACTTCTCGTTGTTTAGCGATTTGACGCACTACCTGAATCCTCACCCTTCGAATTGCGCCTGGCTTATCGGGCTGGTAGCCACCGCGGATTCCTGCGAGAACCCGAAGAACATCCTCGATTTTCTGACTCATTACCACACACCCCCAAGCAACCCATCTAATGTTGGATTTGACTGGAACGCAGAGCCATTGCGCATGGCGAATAATACCAACTCACACACACGCAGAACGACATATTAGTTATAGCACATTGTTCATCTCCGCTCGCTGAGCCCCCCAATCTGCGCAGACTCGCTTTAAGAGTGACACGTATTCCTCCACATCCTGGCGATCGACCGCCACAGGATGAAAGTGCTCCGGAGGCGAATGCGACAAAAGGTTCCGAAGGTTCGCCCACGCCAGCAGCTCGGCAACATCGGCTTCGGGAGTCCGATACTCTTCAGCTGCCATGGCCTCCAGCTTGGCCTTCAATCCGAAGAGCCGCTTTCCCGGTTTTTTGGAAAGGTAGCGCACAACCAAGACTGCCTCGAACATCCCCTGCAGCCGCCACAACGCGAACGACCAGAGAAGATCTTTCTCGAGATGGTTGTAGTAGCGGAGATCAGATGACACCTCGACGTGCGCATCGGCGAACTCAGGAGGGACATCAGCGCCTGAGATCATTTGTTCTACACAGGCATCAGCATAGTCCGAGTATTTCTGAATGAGCCCTACAACTTCATCGAACTCATGGACATTCGGTCCATATAGCCAGTAGTCGTCCTCGGTCAGAACACGAAGGGCATCTCTCATGCGCTCTATCCATTTAATAGACGGACCTGTTGACCCGGTTACGACTCACCCACAAATCACCGCATAGCGGGCTTCCCTTGATACATCTCGCTTTTGGGCCGACCAAGTCAAGCTGACCGGCCAGCAGTGTAGCCGTCACAGCCGCAAGCTCAGCGCTCACCTCAAGCAGGTCAGCCCCCCCAAAAAAAGAAGCTATCTAGCGTGCGGAGCACCCGCGAGAGCCAGCAACATCTTCCGCGTTTCCTTATCAGGGCGGAGCGTCGTTGTCCCGCCATTGGACGTGTAGACATGCACACGCCATGTGAATACCGCCCACCGCGTAATTTGGAATTTGGATGCCAAATCTCTCAACCATCGATTGTCTGGCCCGAGCGGGACGCTCCAACTCCCGGTTTCTCCATCAGCCAATGGCTTCGGAATGCCGTGACCGAACTGATCTTGCACAAGCGCAATGATCCCGTGCCTCTTCCAACGCCAAGCTCCAAAGGTAAATCCAATATTAGTTACTACTGTTGGACGCTGCGAAATATTAGTGACTGAAACTGAAAAAACTTCTACCCGCGGCTGGCCTGGACCGATGATCAAGCGATGTCCAGCGTAGCCGCGAAGCTTTATCTTCTGGGAAGAATGAGCTACGTGCAAGGCAACTACTGCTGCCGCCAACGAGCCGATGCCTGATACCCAATCAGCGATAGATCCCCATTCAACTGCCACAATCATCTCCTCCGAGATTTAAAGCCAAGTCACACCGGCTGGGACTAGTTGGGCTTGCATGCTCAGCGCGGGCTCTGGCCTCCCGCTCCGCCAATGATTCATCCTGATCGGGAGCCCTTCGACGCTCGCTTCCAACCGTGCATGGGCAACCAACAATGAATGGTCAGGGAACTCAAAGAGAAGGCTCGCCCTGAATCATCCCCGCCAGACAGCTGACCTGTCTACAACCCCCTCAATGCCTGCCCCCTCTTGGGGGCCACTGATTCTGGACATGATGCCAGTCCAGCACGACGCGCCAGAAGACTCGCAACGGGGCCCCATAAGCAAACCCCTCAAACAACAAGGGCGCCTCTCGGCGCCCTCATTCTTTCAACTCATTCCCACTCAATAGTAGCCGGCGGCTTCCCCGAGATGTCATAGACAACCCGCGACACCCCCCGCAACTCATTGATGATCCGGTTGCTCACCGTACCCAGGAACTCATACGGCAGATGCGCCCAATGCGCGGTCATGAAGTCGATCGTCTCCACGGCCCTTAGCGCAATCACCCACTCATAAGCCCGCGCGTCGCCCACCACGCCCACCGACTTCACCGGCAGGAACACGGCAAACGCCTGGCTGGTCTTGTCGTACAGGTCCGCCTTGCGCAGCTCATCAATGAAGATGGCATCGGCCTTGGCCAGCAGCTCGGCGTATTCCGGCTTCACTTCGCCCAGGATACGCACGCCCAGGCCCGGGCCCGGGAACGGGTGGCGATAGACCATCGTGCGGGGCAGGCCCAGCTCTACGCCCAGGCGGCGCACTTCGTCCTTGAACAGCTCGCGCAACGGCTCCACCAGGCCCAGCTTCATGTGCTCCGGCAGGCCGCCCACGTTGTGGTGGCTCTTGATCACATGCGCCTTGCCGGTCTTGCTGCCGGCCGACTCGATCACATCCGGGTAGATGGTGCCCTGCGCCAGCCACTTGGCGTTCTTCAGCTTGTTCGACTCTTCGTCGAAGATCTCAACGAACAGGTTGCCGATGATCTTGCGCTTGGCTTCCGGGTCGCTCACGCCTTCCAGTGCGGCGAAGTAACGGTCGGCGGCATTCACGCGCACCACCTTCACACCCATGTGCTCGGCAAACATCGCCATCACCTGGTCGCCTTCCTGCCAGCGCAGCAGGCCGGTATCCACGAACACGCAGGTCAGCTTCTCGCCGATGGCCTTGTGCAGCAGCGCCGCCACCACGGACGAATCGACGCCACCGGACAGGCCCAGGATCACTTCGTCATCGCCCACCTGTTCGCGCACGCGGGCGATCTGGTCGTCGATGATGTTGGCGGCGGTCCACAGGGTCTGGCAGCCGCACACGTCCACCACGAAGCGGCGCAGCAGCGCCTGGCCCTGCAGGGTGTGGGTCACTTCCGGGTGGAACTGCACGCCGTACCAGCGCTTCTCTTCGTTGGCCATGGCGGCCACCGGAATGCGGTCGGTGGTGGCGGTAATGGTGAAGCCCGGCGGTGCAACGGAGACGTGGTCGCCGTGGCTCATCCAGACATTCAGCTTCGGCTCGCCGCCGTGGTCACTCAGGCCCTTGAACAGTGCATCGGGGTTGATCACGTTCACTTCGGCGTGGCCGAACTCGCGCTGATCCGCCGCTTCGGTGGCACCGCCCAACTGCGCAGCCAGGGTCTGCATGCCGTAGCAGATGCCGAAGATCGGCAGGCCGCTGTCGAACACTTCCTGCGGCGCGGCCGGGGCACCCGGCAGCGTGGTCGATTCCGGGCCACCGGACAGGATGATGCCCTTGGCGCCGAACGCGGCGATCTCGGCCGGGTTGTGGTCCCACGCCCAGATTTCGCAGTAGACGCCCAGCTCGCGGATGCGGCGGGCGATCAGCTGCGTGTACTGCGCGCCGAAATCGAGGATGAGGATCTTGTCGTTATGGATGTTGGTCATGGCGCCCCGGCAATGCAGTAGGGAAAACGAGAATCTGAAAGAGAAAATGCGGCGGCAGATAGAGAAAGAGGAACGGGAAGTGCTTCCCCGTTCCTCTTTGCTCGGCCCGCGTCAGGCGCGGTAGTTCGGCGGCTCTTTGGTGATGGTCACGTCGTGGACGTGGCTCTCACGCTGGCCGGCGCCGCTGATCTTCACGAACTTGGGCTTACTGCGCATGTCTTCGATGGTGGCGCAGCCCACGTAGCCCATGGTGGCGCGCAGGCCGCCCATCAGCTGGTGGATGATGCCGCCCACCGGGCCGCGGTACGGCACGCGGCCTTCGATGCCTTCCGGCACCAGCTTGTCGGCGGTGGCGGCGTCCTGGAAGTAGCGGTCCTTCGACCCCTTTTCCATGGCGGCCAGCGAACCCATGCCGCGGTAGCTCTTGTACGAACGGCCCTGGTACAGCTCGGTCTCGCCCGGCGATTCCTCGGTACCGGCCAGCAGGCCACCGACCATGATGGTCGAGGCACCGGCGGCCAGCGCCTTGCCGATGTCGCCCGAGTAACGGATGCCACCGTCGGCGATCAGCGGGATGCGGTCCTGCAGGGCTTCTGCCACCAGGTCGATGGCGGTGACCTGCGGCACGCCGACGCCGGCGACGACGCGGGTGGTGCAGATCGAGCCCGGGCCGATGCCGACCTTGACTGCGTCCGCGCCGCTGTCCAGCAGCGCCAGTGCGGCTTCGCCGGTGCAGATGTTGCCACCGATGACCTGCACGTTCGGGAAGTTCTTCTTGACCCAGCTGACGCGGTCCAGCACGCCCTGCGAGTGGCCATGCGCGGTATCGACCACGATCACGTCCACGCCGGCGGCGACCAGCGCTTCCACGCGGCGATCGGTATCGCCACCCACGCCGACGGCAGCGCCAACCAGCAGGCGGGTCGACAGATCCTTGGCAGCATTCGGGAAGTCGGTGTTCTTCTGGATGTCCTTGACGGTGATCAGGCCACGCAGCTCGAACGAATCATTGACCACCAGCACCTTTTCGATGCGGTTGCGGTGCAGCAGCTGCAGCACTTCGTCGGAGGCGGCGCCTTCCTTGACCGTGATCAGGCGATCCTTCTTGGTCATGATGTGGCGGACCGGATCGTCCAGCTCGGTCTCGAAGCGCATGTCGCGGTGGGTCACGATGCCGGCCAGCTGGCCGTCGCTGCCCACCACCGGCACGCCGGAGATGTTGTGCGCCTGGGTCAGGGCCAGCACGTCACGGATGGTGGTTTCCGGGCCGACGGTGATCGGGTCGCGGATGACACCGGCCTCGAACTTCTTGACCTTGGCCACTTCCGCGGCCTGCTGTTCCAGGCTGAGATTCTTGTGGATGATGCCCATGCCGCCGAGCTGGGCCATGGCGATGGCCAGGCGGGCTTCGGTGACGGTATCCATCGCGGCGGACAGGATCGGAAGCTTCAGCTTCAGGTCTCGGGTCAACCGCGTTTCGAGGTTGACGTCCTTGGGCAGGATGGTCGAGTGGGCGGGGACGAGCGAGACGTCGTCGTAAGTGAGTGCTTCAGCCTGGATGCGCAGCATCGGCATACCCGAGATGTGGGGAAGCGCGACATTTTACCCTGTTTTCGCGCCGCGTGGCAGGGGGTAGATGCGACGCAGTGTCGCGCGGGCGGTGGTCGGTTCAGGAGGGTTTGGAACCTGCCCCGGTGGGTGCGGACCGTTGGTCCGCACTGCCTTCATACACCTGTGCACCGGCATTGTGCCGACCAACGGTCGGCACCCACCTTGAGAGGATCACCCGAGCCAGCCCTGAAGCGCCTTTGGTGGGTGCGGACCGTTGGTCCGCACTGCCTTCATATACCTGTGCACCGGCATTGTGCCGACCAACGGTCGGCACCCACCTTGAGAGGATCACCCGAGCCAGCCCTGAAGCGCCTTTGGTGGGTGCGGACCGTTGGTCCGCACTGCCTTCATATACCTGTGCACCGGCATTGTGCCG
>NZ_JCAFVJ010000007.1:0-228450 GCF_059372295.1 Stenotrophomonas sp. YJH_SMC_33 | reverse complement strand
GGTCTTGCCGTGTGCGCAGGACAGCGCACACGAGCAAGCGGCGACCGAGCTTACATGGGTGAGGGCGCTTTGCTTGCGAAGCACTGCTTCGCAAGCGCCCGAACGCACAGCCGCCAGCGGCTGGGCCGGGCCCCGGAGGGGGACTTGCAGCGTCCCCCGCAACCGGACCCACCCCGCCATCCCTCAGCAGGCCCGCTGTTGCTGTTGCTGTTGAGGTTGCCGGCCAGCGGCCGGCACTACCCGCGGGTGCCGGGTGCAACCCGGCCGCAAACCCCATCCCTCAAAGCGGCAGCTGGGTCGTCTGCTTGATCCGCTGCATCGGAATCTCCGTCTTGGTGTTCTGCACCCCGGCGATCCGGTTCAGGTGCTGCATCTGGAACTGCCGGTAGGCATCAAGGTCCGCCACCGCCACCCGCAGCAGGAAATCGCAGTCACCGGCCATCAGATGGCATTCCAGCACTTCCGGGAACGACTTGATGCTGTTGATGAAGTGATTGGTGGTGTCCTCGTCCTGCCCCCGCAGCCACACCCGCACGAACACCGTGAAGCCACGGCCCACCTTGGCCTCGTTCAACAAGGCCACATAGCGGTCGATGTAGCCGCCCTCCTCCAGCAACCGCACCCGGCGCAGACAGGCCGACGGCGACAGCCCGACCAGGCGAGCCAGCTCCAGGTTCTGCAGGCGACCTTCGCGCTGCAGGGCGTCGAGGATGCGCCGATCGAGGTTGTCGAGCTGGTACTGCATGGAATTTCACCCGTTTCGCTTCTGGCCGCATGAAATATCAATCATCCAGAATCAAGTGGCATCAACGCAACCCGATTTCGTGATTGGACCGCTAGCATGGGCCACCCCCACCTTGTTGTGCCGTTCCATGGACGCCCGTACCACCCTCCCCCCGCCCGCCACCTGCGATACCGCCCCGCGTGCCGAATTCCTGCGCGGCCTGCGCGCCGCCGTGCCGGTGATGATCGGCTTCATTCCGTTTGCCCTGGTGCTCGGTGCGCAGGCGGCCCAGAAGGGCCTGAGCGCACTGGAAGTACCGCTGATGACCGGTCTCAACTTCGCTGGTGGCTCGGAGTTCGCCGCCGTCGAACTGTGGACCTCGCCACCGCACATCGCGCTGATCGTGGCCATCACCGCCCTGGTCAACAGCCGCCACCTGCTGATGGGCGCCAGCCTGGCCCCGCTGCTCCAGCACCTGCCGCGCCGACGCGTGCTGCCGGCCCTGTTCTTCATGTGCGACGAAAGCTGGGCGATGGGCGTGGCCGATGCGCGCCGGCGCGCGCTTGGCTTCAGCCTGGCCTACTACCTGGGCGTGTCGGCAGGCCTGTACACGGTCTGGGTGGCCTGCACCGCACTCGGCGCGATCATCGGGCCGCTGTTGGGCGACATCCACGCCTATGGTTTCGACATGGCCTTCCCCGCCGTGTTCCTGGTGCTGCTGCGCGGCATGTGGCAGGGCATGAAGGCGGCGCGGCCGTGGCTGGTCAGCCTGGTCGTGGCCGCCGCCACTTATCTGCTGGTCCCGGGCGCGTGGTACGTGGCCAGCGGCGCACTGGCCGGCCTGGCCGCCGCCTGGCTGCTGGCGGAGGACGCAGCATGATCTTCAATGGCCTGATCCACTGGACCTCGGTACTGACCATCGTGCTGATGGCCGCCGCCACCTACCTGACCCGCATCGTCGGCTTCCTGGCGTTGCGCAACCGCACCCTGAGCAAACGTGCGGTGACGGTGATGGAAGCCGCGCCGGGCTGCGTGCTGATCTCGGTGATCGCCCCGGACTTCGTTGCCGACAAACCCGCCGACCTGGCCGCGCTGGCCATTACCCTGCTGGCCGCCACGCGGCTGTCGATGCTCCCGACCGTGCTGATCGGCGTGGTCTCGGCGGGTGTGTTGCGCTATCTGGTGGGGTAGCTACCGGTACGCCGGGCAACGCCCGGCGCACCGTAGTGGCGCAGCAGTGCAATCACGCGCTGCTGCTTGCCGCCAGCAGGCACAGGCTGCGCGGCGGCAGCGTCCAGGCGCCTTCCTCATCCGGCTCCAACGGCGTTTCGTCGGTCTGCAGGAGTACGCGCCGGAACGACAGGGCGTCGTCTGACACACAGAACCGCTGCGGCTGCTCGCCGGCGTTCAACAGCAGGGCCAGGCTGACATGCCGCCCGGGCTCGCGCAGGCCACTGTCCGGACTGCGACCGTCCAGCACGATCAGCAGCGCACGCAGCCCTGCGTCATGCCAGTCCGCTTCCTCCATGCCGCGACCATCGGGATGCCGCCAGTCGATATCGCGCAGGCCCAGCGACTCATCGTACTCGCCGCGCAGGAACCGGTTCCGGCGCAGCAGGCCGTAGCGTCGGCGCAGTGACAGCGCCCGCCGCACGAACGCCACCTGCGCCTGTGCAGCCGGCAATGCTGCGCGCTCCCAGTCGATCCAGCTCAGTGGATTGTCCTGGCAGTAGGCGTTGTTGTTGCCCTGCTGCGAATGGCCGAACTCATCCCCGGCGAGCAGCATCGGCGTGCCCTGCGCGAGCAGCAGCGTGGCCAGCAGGTTGCGCATCTGCCGCGCACGCAACGAAAGGATCGCCGCATCATCGGTGTCTCCCTCCACGCCGTGGTTGCTGGAAAGGTTGTGCGAGTGGCCGTCACGGTTGTCCTCGCCGTTGGCCTCGTTGTGGCGATCGTTGTAGCTGACCAGATCGTGCAGGGTGAATCCATCATGCGCCGTCACCAGATTGATGCTGGCCGACGGCCGCCTGCCGTGGTGTTCGAACAGGTCGGCCGAGCCGGTGAAGCGCGTGGCAAACTCCGCCAGCTGCCCGCCATCGCCACGCCACAGCGCGCGCACCGTGTCGCGGAAGCGGTCGTTCCATTCGGCCCAGCCCGGCGGAAACTGGCCCAGCTGGTAGCCGCCCGGGCCGATGTCCCATGGCTCGGCAATCAGCTTCACCTGGCTCAGGATCGGGTCCTGGCGTACCGCATCGAGGAAGCTGCCCGAGGCGTCGAAGCCATGCCGTTCGCGGCCGAGGATGGTTGCCAGGTCGAAGCGGAACCCATCCACCCGCATCTCGGTCACCCAGTAGCGCAGAGAGTCCATGACCATGCGCAGCGCACCGGCATTGGTCAGGTCGAACGTATTTCCGGTGCCGGTATCGTTGATGTAGTAGCGGCGATCATCGGCCAGGCGGTAGTAGCTGGCGTTGTCGATGCCCTTGAAGGACAGCGTAGGGCCCAGCTCATTGCCTTCGGCGGTGTGGTTGTAGACCACGTCCAGGATCACTTCGATGCCGGCATTGTGCAACCGCGCGACCATCTGCTTGAACTCGGCCACGATGCCCAGCGACAGGTAGCGAGGCTGCGGCGCGAAGAAGCCGATGGTGTTGTACCCCCAGTAATTGCGCAGCCCGCGCTCGAGCAGCTGCTGGTCATCGACGTATGCGTGCACGGGTAGCAGTTCGATGGCGGTCACGCCCAGATGGCTGAGGTGGTCGACCACTGCGTCATGGCGCAGGGCAGAGAAGGTGCCACGCTCGGCCTGCGGGACATCGGGATGCTGCATGGTCAGCCCGCGCACATGCGCTTCGTAGATCACGGTCCGGTCCCAGGGCGTGGCAGGTGCACGCTCGACACCCCAGCTGAAGGCCGGGTCGATCACGGCGCAGCGCGGCATGTAGCTGGCGCTGTCGCGGCGGTCGAAACTGAGATCGCCATCGCGGTGACCCAGGGTGTAGCCGAACAGGTGGGGGGCCCACTTCAGTTCGCCGACGATCTGCTTGGCGTAGGGGTCCAGCAGCAGCTTGTTGGGATTGAAGCGATGGCCCTCTTCCGGCGCATACGGGCCGTGCACCCGGTAGCCGTAACGCTGCCCGGGCCGCACGTCCGGCAGGTAACCATGCCAGATCTCGTTGGTGTACTCGGGCAGCGCGATGCGTTCCACTTCGCGGTTGCGTCCATCGAACAGGCAGAGTTCCACCCGCGTGGCGTGCCGCGAGTACAGCGCGAAGTTCACACCCAATCCGTCCCAGGTCGCCCCCAGCGGGAACGGCCGGCCTTCGCGCACCCGCGAGGTCTGCGTCCACTTACGGCTCGCCATCAGTGCCCTCCTCCCCGCGCGCGGCGGCAATCTCGGCTTCCACCAGCCGCTCGGCCATGTGCCAGTGCCGTTGCTGCTGGTCGTCCGGGCGCCCTTCTGCCTCCCAGATCTGGTGGGCAAGTGCCTCAATCCGCTGCCGTCGTTCCCTGCTGTCCATCCCTACCTGTCTCCTCGTTGATCCATATCGCCAACGGGCTGCCAGCCAGAAGCCCGGCCACGTCCGCGGTTGCGTTGAAATGTTCGATGCGCCCGTCCAGGACATTGCGCATGGGGCCTGCCGGCAGCCCACGCAGCGTCACGCCGCTGCCGACGTCGCGCGGAATGTGCAGGCTGGGCCCCGGCATGGTGGTGGGCGAACTTCGCCGTACGACCACCAGCAGCACCTGCGCCTGATGCCTGCGCGTGAACGCCAGCCACGGCGAGCGCGCAGGCGCGGACAGCGGCTGCAGCGCGCCGTGCAGGAAAAGATGCGGGTGCCTGCGGCGGCAATCGAGCAACTGCCGGAGCAGGAATGCCTTGATCCCACCGTCCCGCCAGTCATCCAGCAGCGCGGGCCACCCGCGCGCATCACGCAGCCACGCGTGCCGCGCCGGATAGTCCACCGCGTACCGGTTGTCCGGGTCCACCAGGCTCAGGTCCCAGCCTTCGCCGCCCTGGTAGAGGTCGGGCACGCCGGGCAGGCAGTGCTGCAGGCACAGCTGTGCCAGGCCGTTGCAGGCGCCCGCCGGCGCGATGCGCGCCACGAACGTCGCCAGCGCCTCCCGCACCGGCTGCAATGGCGCTCCATCCAGCAGCGCGTGCAGCCACTGCGCGGCGGCCTCCTCCACGGCCACGTTGGGATCGGACCAGCTGCTGACCCGTTTACCCTCGCGCAATGCCTTGGTCAGCCATTGCACCATCCTCGATGCGAAGTCGGCGCCGGGGGTACCGTGCATCGGCCACGCGGCGACGAGCGCCTGCCATAGCGCATAGGTCTCGGCACCCGGCAACGGCATCGGCGCGCCGGCGTGGGTCGCCATCCGGCTCCAGCGCCGCACCGCGTCCCGCCACTCGACCGTGCAGGTACTGAGAACCGCCAGCCGTGCCCGGCTGTCGGCCCCGCGCTTGTGATCGTGGGTGGCCAGCGCAAGCAGCGCCCTGAGATGGCGCCGCAGGCGCCCGGCTGCATGTTCCAGCAGCTCGCGCCCTTCCATGCCCAGCCGCTGCGGATCACTGCCGACTTCGTTGCGCGACAGCAGCCTGAAATAGCGATAGAACCCGGTATCTTCCACCGACTTGGCATTCAGCGGCGCGGCCAGCTGCCCGAACCGTACGCGCAGCTCGGTTTCAGCCGGCGCCTGGCCGGGAAGTGCCTGCAGCAGCAGATCCAGCGCGGCGCGTGCGGCACCGTCCAGCGCCTCGCGCGCAGCACCGGCAGCGTCCACCAGCGCCTTTCGTTCACCCGCCCCCTCCAGCGAATAGGGCCGGTAGGTGCGGTAATGCCGCAGCAATGAAGCCAATGCGCGTGCCAGCGCAGCCACTCCGATATCGGCCTCGGCCAGCCGGGGCTGCAGGACCTGCTGCGCACTGCGCAGCAGCCGCTGGAAGTCTGCGTGAAGGCCCTGGCGCAACATCATGCCGCGAGCGTCCTGCTGAATCCGGTCAAAGCTGCGCGAGTCACCGCCCAGCGCCTGCCACGTGCGCGAGAGCGCGGGGGCAGCCGCCGGATCGTGCAACCAGGCACCGGTCTGGTCCATGAAGTCATAGCCGGTGGTACCGTCGCAGGCCCAGCTGTCGGGCAGCTGCTCGCCCTCGGCCAGTATCTTCTCCACATGCAGGCTCACCGCCTGCGGATCACGGTCGCCGGCCGCGCACGCCGTCCTGATCGATTCACGCAGGCGCTGCAGGTAGGCGCCCGGACGCGACAGGCCATCCACATGGTCGACGCGCAGGCCGTCAACCCATCCCTCACGCACCAGCCGCAGCGGCAGCGCATGCACCGCCTCGAACACGTCGTCGCGCTCCACCCGCAGCGCGGCCAGTTCATTGATATCGAAAAAGCGCCGGTAATTCACCTGATCGCCCGCCGTGCGCCACCAGGCCAGCCGGTAGTGCTGCCGCTGCAGCAGGGTATGCAGCCGTTCAACGCTGCGGTTGCAGCGCTCGGCCCACGCCGGCCACTGCGCGGGGTCCAGTGGATGGCTGCGCGGCGACAACGGCAACGCCAGCCCATGATGGCGCAGCACGGGCCGCGCCTTGTCCACCACCACGCGCACGACGCCATCGCGCACCGCGTCGTGCAACGGCCGGTCCAGCACAGGCAGCCACAGCCGGCCCTCGCAGCCCGGCGCCTCCCAGTCGATGTCAAACCAGTCTGCGTGCGGGCTCCGACGCCCGTGCATCAGCACATCGCTCCACCAATGGCTGTGCGGGGAAGCCGCCAGATGGTTGGGTACGATGTCCAGAATCAGGCCCATGCCGTGCGCCCGCGTCGCCGTAGCCAGTTGCCGGAAGGCTTCTTCGCCGCCCAGTTCCGGATTGATGCGGGCCGGGTCGATGCCATCGTAGCCATGCGTAGACCCGGGCAGCGCGGCGGCGACAGGCGACAGGTAAAGGTGGCTGACGCCCAGCGCGGCGTAATACGGCACCTGCGCCGCGGCGGCCCCGAGGTCGAAGCCTGCATGCAATTGGAGGCGCACGGTGGCACGCAACGGAGTCATCGCTGCTCCTTCCTCCGCGTGGCGCTGAACCGGGCAATACGCGCGTCGGCCGCGTCCTGGTCCCACGCCAGCGGCAGCCGTCGGCGCCAATTGGGATGGCCGTCGACGGTGCCCGGCAGGTTCACCTGCGCGCGACTGCCCAGGGCGTCTTCCAGCGGGAGCAGCGCCAGCCGTGACGATGCGTGCGCGACCAGCGACAGCGCACGCGCTTCAAGCGTGGCCCCCTCGCCCCGGGCGACTGCGGACAGCGCCTGGACCTCTCTGGAGCGCGCGTGCAGCGCCGACGGAAGCCCGCTCAGCTCACCCAGGCGGGCACGCCAGCGCAGGTCGCGCCCGTGCAGCCAGCCGGACAGCGGTGGCAGATCATGGGTGGAGGGCATGGCCACCGCATCGCGGCGCCACCGTGGCGCCGGCAGGAAGCGCTCACCGTTGCGGGCGAACGGCAGCACCTCGATGCCCAGGATGCCGCGGGCTGCCAGCCGCTGGCGAACGCCCGGCGGCACCACGCCCAGGTCTTCACCAATCAGCACGCAGCGATGCCGCCACGATTCCAGCACCAGCAGGTTGATCAGATCATCGAACGGATAGCGCAGGTAAACGCCCTGCCCGGCGCCCGCCCCGCGGGGAAGCACCCACAGGCGCTGCAGGCCAAGGATATGGTCGATGCGCAGCCCGCCACGGCCGGCCATCACAGCGCGCAGCACGCGGATGAACGGCTCAAAGCCCTCGCGCTGCAGGGCGAAGGGTGACCAGCTGGTGATACCCCAGGCCTGGCCCAGCGGATTGAACGCATCCGGCGGCGCGCCCAGTTCAAGGCCCTGCAGCAGTTGGTCGCCGCCGGTCCGCGCCTCGACGCCCTGCGGTGCGCAACCCACCGCCAGATCCGCGATCAGCCCGATCGACGCGCCGTCGTTGCGCAATCCCGCCTGCACCTGCGCCCAGCCCTGCCGCGCCAACCATTGCGCAAACGCATGGTCGTCGGCGCTTCCAGTGAACCGGTCGGCGGCGTGCTGGCAATAGCGCAGCAGGGGTTCGCCTTGCGCATCGCGCCACGTCTGCATCTGTTCGCACTGTGCCGGCGCCTGCTGCCGCAGCCACTGGTGCACCTGGCGCAGCCAGCGCCACTTCAACGCCGCCGAGTGCGGCCAGTCGATGCGGCGCGCTGCGGTGGCGGCTGCAACTGCCGTCGCCAGTGCTTGGTCTTCAGCCAGCACGGCGTCGGCTGCCTCCGGCAGTACCTGCGGCAGGGACACCTGCAGTGGATCGAGCCAGTGCCGGTCGCTGGGCGAATAGGGGCTGTAGCCTGGCCCAGGTGGCAAGCCGGCATGCAGCGGGCTCAACGCCACTGCATCGCCGCCGTGACGGTGCAGCAGTTCGCTCCATCGTGCGCAGCCGGCGCTGTCACCGATGCCAGCGTCGCAAGAGGCGCGAAGGCTGTAGACCTGCGCCGACAGGCCCCAGCCGCGCAGCGTGCCCTGCGGCCACCAGGCACGTTGTGGCGCCACCGCAACCGCCTGTTGCCGGTCGCCCCGGCGCCACTGCCAGTAACCCGGCTGGTCCGGCACGCGCCAGCGCCCTTGCGCATCGGCGCGTGCCGGCAGCACGGCGCCATGCTCATCCACCCAGCACGCTGCGCCGGCTGCGTCCGGCATCGCCAGCAGCTGTCCACAGCAGGCCGTGCGCAGGCCACCGTGCTCGAGCGCTGCATCGCCCCGCAGCCCCTCCAGCACCGCGCGCAGCACGTCCGGTGCGACCTCGCGCTCGACACCGGCCACGTCGGTCCAGCGAACCAGCAGGCCCGCGCGCCGTGCCGCCTCCAGAACCGCCGCATCGGTCCTCATGCGGCGACCCAACAGGCAAGCACGCCGCCGCCTGCGGGCAGCAACGTGGCAGCATCCGGCCCTACAACGTGCTCCCCGGCCGGCATCGCATGCACCACCGGCGACGGGCCGACATTGACCGCGATCCACCACTGGCCCGACGGCAGCTGCCAGCCCGCCTGCACCGCGCCTTCGCCCAGCACGCGCGCACCCAACGACCGCGCCTGCAGCAACCCGGGCTGCAGATAGCGCCTGCGAAGTGCCAGAAACCCGCTCGTGCAGTGCAGCCAGTGCTGCGACCAGTGATCATCGCCGGGCGGCGACGTGTAGGACGCCTGCAGGGTGGCCGGGTCGTTCGGGTCGGGAATACGCGCGCGCGCGGCGGCGTCGGCAAAGGCGCTGAAACCAGCGAACTCGCGGCGACGCCCTTCGCGCACCGCCTCGTCCAGCGGCGGCGCGTAGTCGGTGAAGAACAGGAACGGCGATTGCGCCTGCCACGGTTCGCCCATGAACAGCAGCGGGATCATCGGCGTCAGCAGGGTCAACGCCAGCGCCGCACGCAGCCGCGCAGGATCGGTCAGCATCGACAGGCGCTCGCCGAGAGCGCGGTTGCCCACCTGGTCATGGTTCTGCGCGAATACCACAAAACGCGCGGGCGACAGGTCGGCGCTGGGTTCGCCGCGGGGATCGCCGCGCAGGTCCGGTTCACCCTGCCAGGCGAATCCTTCGGCCAGGCAGCGCGCCAGCAGTGCTTCGGCGCGACCGGCATAGGCCGCGTAATAGCCCTCCTGCTCGCCGGTCAGCATCACGTGCAGCGCATTGTGGAAGTCATCGTTCCACTGCCCCTGGTAGGCGCCGCGCAGCCACCGCGCCTGGTTGCGCTCGTTCTCCAGCACCAGGTGCGCGTGCGGGGCCACCGCACGTACCTCATCGGCCAGCTGCTGGAGGAAACGGTCATCGTCAATGGCGTGCACCGCGTCCAGGCGCAGGCCATCGAAGCCGTAGTCGCGCAACCACATCAGCGCGTTGTCGATGAAAAAGCGCCGCACCCAGGGCTGGCGGAAGTCGATGGCCTCGCCCCACGGCGTGCTGCGGTCGTCACGGAAGAACCCGCGCGCGTAGTCGCGCAAGTGGTTGCCCTGTGGTCCGAAGTGGTTGTAGACCACATCCAGCAGCACCGACAGCCCTGCATCGTGCGCCGCTTCGATGAAGGCCCTCAGCGCTGCCGGCCCGCCATAGGCATGGGCCGGCGCATACGGGAACACGCCGTCGTAGCCCCAGTTGCGCTGGCCGGGAAACTGCGCGACCGGCATCAGTTCAATGGCGGTGATGCCCAGCGCGGCCAGCATCGGCAGCTGCGCGGTCAACGCCGCGAAGCCGCCGCCGGCCTCGATGTGTGCTTCATAGATCACCAGATCCTGCCAGGCATGCCCGCGCCGAGCGGGTTGCGCCATGGCCGTGTCCAGCACGACCGCGCTGTCTCCGTCGATGCCGTCCGGCTGCCAGCGCGAGGCCGGGTCGGGCACGTCCTGGCCGGAAGGAAGGCGAAAACGGTAGCGGTCGCCATGCGATGCCGGTGTCCGCAGCCAGTGGCAGCCGTCCGGGTCACGTTGCATCGGCTGTTGCGTGCCGCGCAGGCACAGCGCCACCATCCTGGCGTCCGGTGCCCACACACGGAACTCCACCCTGTCACCAGCCACAGGCCATGCGCCCAGGCGCGGCGTTACTGCCGTCATGCATCAACCTGCAGGTACAGCGTGGAAAGCGGCGGCAGCGTGAGCCGCAGCGACTGCGCGTGGCCGTGCATCGGCCTCGACTCGGTATGCACTGCACCGAGGTTTCCCGCATTGCCGCCACCGTAATACGCGCTGTCGGTGTTGAGCCGTTCGCTCCAACGCCCCGGGTGCGGCACGCCGACCCGGTAGCCGTCGCGACGTACCGGAGTGAAGTTGCTCACCACCAGCAGGGTGCGGCCGCTACCGGCCGGATCCCGGCGGATGAAGGCGTAGACGCTGTTGCGGTTGTCATCGGCCACGCTCCAATCGAAACCCCGCTCGTCACGCTCGTCGCGATGCAACGCAGGTTCGGCGCGGAGCACGCCGTTGAGGTCTCGCACCAGGCGCGACAGGCCCTGGCCCTCACTGCTGGCCGCCTGTGCCCAGTCCAGTACCGCATCGTGCGACCACTCGTGGCCCTGGCCGAACTCGCCGCCCATGAACAGCAGTTTGCTGCCCGGGTGCGCCCACATGAAACCGTAGTACGCGCGGAGCTGGGCCAGCCGCTGCGCCGGCTCGCCCGTCATCTTGGCCAGCAGCGCTCCCTTGCCATGCACCACCTCGTCATGCGACAGCGGCAACACGAACCGTTCGGAGAAGGCGTAGACCAGGCCGAAGCTGATCTCGCTGTGGTGATGCTGGCGATGGACTGGATCGCGTCCCAGGTACTGCAGGGTGTCGTGCATCCAGCCCATGTTCCATTTGTGGGTGAAGCCAAGCCCGCCCTCCTCCACCGGCGCGGTCACCCCCGGCCACGCGGTGGATTCCTCGGCGATCACCAGCACATCCGGGAAACGCTCACGCAGCGCCTGGTTCATCCGCCGCAGGAACGCGACCGCCTGCAGGTTCTCGCGCCCGCCCTGCTCGTTGGGTATCCACTCCCCCTCGGCACGGCTGTAATCCCGGTACAGCATCGACGCCACAGCATCCACGCGCAGACCGTCGATATGGAACCGCTCCACCCACTCCAAGGCACTGCCGATCAGGTAGGCAGCCACTTCGTTGCGGCCGTAGTTGTAGATCAGCGTGTCCCAGTCGGCGTGCACGCCTTCGCGCGGGTCGGCATGCTCGTACAGCGCGGTGCCATCGAACCCGGCCAGGCCATGCGCATCGTTCGGGAAGTGCGCGCTCACCCAGTCCACGATCACTCCCACGCCGGCCTGGTGGCAGCGGTCCACGAAGCGTGCGAAGGCCTGCGGCGTGCCATGGCGTGCCGTCGGCGCGTAGATCCCCAGCGGCTGATAGCCCCAGGAGCCGCCAAAGGGATGCTCGCTGACCGGCAGCAGCTCGATGTGGGTGAAGCCCAGCCCGGCCACGTAGGGAATCAACCGGTCGGCCAGGGCGTCCCAGTCCAGCGGCGCGCCCTCGTCGCTGCGCTGCCAGGAGCCGGCATGAACTTCGTAGATGGACAGCGGTGCGCAGGTTCCGGCCTGGCGCCGGGCCTCCAACCAGGCGTCATCGTGCCACTGCATCGGCGCCGCCGAAGGCACCCGCGAAGCGGTGGCCGGTGGCAGCTCGGCCCAGCGCGCCATCGGATCGAACTTGTCGGGCATCACCCGGCCGTCGGCGCCGACGATGCGGAATTTGTAGCGGGCACCGGCCTGCACGCCCGGCAGGAACAGTTCCCACACGCCGGCGGTGTGACGCAGCCGCATCGGATGGCGTCGGCCATCCCATCCATTGAAATCGCCAACCACCGCGACCCGCTGGGCATTGGGTGCCCACACCGCGAAGCGCACGCCCGCGATGCCCTGCACCTGCATCGGCACCGCCCCCAGCTGCCGCGCCGCATCGGCATCACCGGCATGGAACCGCTGCAGCAGTGCTTCGTCCAACAGTGGACCGAACGCATAGGCATCATGCACCTGCTCCACGCCCTGTTCGAAATGCAGGGCAAGCAGCGGTATCGCCGCGTCACCGGCCGCGCCCTCGAACAGGCCGGGCAACGGGCCAGGAGACAGGTCCCAGCGTTGCCCATCGTCTGCAATCACCTCGACGCGCGGCGCGTGCGGCACCAGCACGCGCAGCTGGCGTCCGCCTTCTGGCTGGCGATGCGGGCCCAGCCAGGCAAATGCATCGGCCGGGCGCGCGTGGACGAGGTCCTCCAGCGCCGGGGCGATACGCTGATCCAATCCCGT
This sequence comes from Stenotrophomonas sp. YJH_SMC_33, assembly GCF_059372295.1. NCBI lineage: Bacteria > Pseudomonadati > Pseudomonadota > Gammaproteobacteria > Lysobacterales > Lysobacteraceae > Stenotrophomonas > Stenotrophomonas sp. YJH_SMC_33. The sequence goes on along the minus strand of NZ_JCAFVJ010000007.1, from coordinate 215,930 downwards.
CTCCGTGATCGCTTCATCCTCCAGGGCGGCCAGATGCAGGCTGTCGTGGCTCATGCGGCCACCTGGCAGGTCTGCTGGTACAGGGCCAGATACGCGCGACCGGCCGCATCCCAGCCACCCGGCCGCAGCATGGCGGCGCGGCGCATGGCCTGCAGCAGGCCCGGCAGGCGGAAGGTGCGCATCGCCCGTTCCACGCAGCGGCGCAGGCCATCGGCATTGGCGCCGTGGAACAGGAATCCGGTCACGCCATCCTCCACCGTATCCACCAGCCCGCCGGTCGCGTGTGCGATGGGCAGGCAGCCGAAGCGCTGCGCGTACATCTGGCTCAGCCCGCAGGGTTCGAAGCGTGAAGGCATCAGCAGGAAATCGGCGCCGGCAAACATCTGGCGGGCCAGCGCTTCCTCGAACCCGATGAACGCGCCCACCCGCCCCGGGTAGCGGCGGGCCAGCGCCTGCACCTGGGCTTCCACCTGCGGCTCGCCACCGCCGATGATGACCAGCTGGCCGCCGGCCGCCACGATCTGGGGTGCCACGTCGCAGGTAATGTCCAGGCCCTTCTGGTGCACCAGCCGCGAGACCACCGCGAACAGCGGGCCGGTCGACGGCGCCAGGCCGAACGCCTTGCGCACCGCATGCGCGTTGGTGGCGCGCCCGGTCCACTCACCAATGCCGAAGTGGGCCTTGAGATGGATATCGCGGCGCGGGTCCCAGCTGGCGTCGATGCCGTTGACGATTCCACTCAGGTGCCCGCCGGCCGCGCGACGCGCCAACAGATCATGCAGCCCGCAGCCGTCATCCGGGGCGGTGATCTGCTGCGCGTAGCGCAGGCTGACCGTGTTCAGGCGCGTGGCGTTGGTGATCCCGCCCTGCAGGAACGACATCTGCCCGTGGAAGTGCAGTTCATCCAGGTGTTCGGCCGGCACGCCCAGCACGGGTGCAAGCGCGTACGGAAACAGCCCCTGGTAAGCCAGGTTGTGGATCGTCAGCAGGGTCGGCACGGCCGTCCGGTCCCAACGCACGTAGGCGGCCGCCATGGCCACCGGCCAATCATTCAGGTGCAGCAGCTGCGGCGACCAGTCCAGCCCGGCACGCCCGGCCGCAATCTCCGCAGCCGCATGCGAAAGCGTGGCGAATCGAACCGCGTTGTCCTTCCACTCCTGTCCCTGCCCGTCCACGTAGGGCGAGCCCTCACGCTCGTACAGCTCCGCCGACAGCAAGACGTAGATCGGAAGGCCGTCGGCCTGCACCGCCATGCCGATCGTGCACGCTGGCAAGCCGGCCCGCGCGCTGACGTGCCCCACCCGCTGCAGCTGTGGCAGGCGCTGCAGTACCTCCGGGTAGCCGGGCAGCAGCACGCGCGAATCACACGCACCGCGCACCGCACGCGGCAGGGCCGCAGCTACGTCGCCCAGGCCACCGGCCTTGACGAAGTCCGCCATCTCGGTGGCAACGAACAACACCCGCTGCACCAGTTCCGGCAGCTCCAGCGGTTGCGAATGGCCGCGGCGGGTACCGATCGGCACGGGCGTGACCGGAGCGATCGCAACGGGTGAAGCGGACTGGGTGGCGCGGGCCATGGGGATGATCTCGGTTGCTTCAGGCAGACAGACGCCAGCGGCGCCCGGACGGGCGCTGGTGCTGGGAAGGAAGTCGACGCAGGACGTGGGGGACGCCAGCGAGAGGCTCAGGACGACAATAGCCCTCCATGCGATCAATCAACCGTGAAGCCATGGCGATTTCTTTGTGACAAGGCGTCATGAGCTCAGTACGCATGAGGTACGCCCGCCAGCCGCCCGTGCCTCTCCTGTAGAGCCGAGCCCACGCTCGGCTGCGGGCAGTCCCGTTGGCGCTCGAGCCGAAGTGGGCTCGGCTTTACAGAGATTCTCCCTGCGACACCCGGTCGCAGGCCTTCGCGCCACGCGCTTGACCAATGTCAAATCGCCCGCCGCCACGCGGGCGTATTCCTATGCAGGACCCGAACACACCGGCGCTGCCGGCCTCTACAAGGACCCCCGCGATGAACTACTCCCCCGACAACGACCAGCTCGTGAATGCGCTGCAGAACGTCATGGTGATCTCCACCACCGACCTGCAGGGCAACATCACCTACGCCAATGACCTGTTCTGCACGCTCACCGGCTTCGCCCGCGAAGAGCTGATCGGCCAGCCGCACAGCATCGTGCGCCATCCGGATGTGCCCAAGGCCGTCTACAAGGACATGTGGGACACCATCAAGGCCGGCAAGACCTGGACCGGGATCGTGCCCAACCTCGGCAAGGGCGGCGTGCTCTACGTGGTCGACACTACCGTGCAGCCGCTGTTCGACGCCGACGGCAACATCACCTCCTACATCAGCATCCGCCGCGTGGTGAACGACCTGATGCAGAACTACGACCTGGTCGAGTTCAGCAAGGAAAAGTTCGACGACTTCTACGAGGCCGCGTGAACGCTCTCCCGACCAGTACGCCCTTCAGCCGCCTGCTGGTGGGTTTCGCGTCCGAGTCGGGCAACGCCCGCGCCCTGGCCCAGCGTCTGGGCGCGGACCTGCAGCCGCATGCGCCGCAGGTGCTTCCGTTCAACGACATCGACGTGGCCAGTCTCGGCCAAGGCGACGTGCTGCTGGCGATTTCCAGCTCGTTCGGCGATGGCGAACCGCCGGCCAATGGCGAGCGGTTCTTCGAAACCCTGCGCCAGACCACGACGCTGAGCGGCCTGCGCTATGCCGTGTTTGGGCTCGGTGACACCGGCTACCCGAGCTTCTGCGGCTTCACCAAGGCGCTGGATGCCGCGCTGAGCGAGCGCCAGGCGCAGCCGCTGCTGCACCGGGTGGATGCCGACCTGGGCTACGAGCAGTTCTTCCAGCAATGGCAGCCGGTGCTAAGCCAGGTGCTGGGTGGCGACCTCAGCGCTGGCCAAGACCTGCACCTGCAGGTCACCGCCTATGGTGAAGACAACGCCTTTGCCGCGCGCATCCTCGAACGCCGCCGCTTGAACAGCAGCGACCCGGCCGCGTGGCACCTGCAGCTGGACATTGCCGGCAGTGGCATGGTCTATCGCGCGGGCGACACCCTGCACGTGGTGCCGGAGAACGACCCAACCCTGCTGCACGCATTGGCCCGCTGGTACGGCGATACCACGGCCGTGGCCGCCCTGCGCGACCGCGAGCTGCGCCTGCTGAGCAAGAGCGTGCTGCGCGAGCTGGCCCGGCTCGGTGGCAGCGAAACGCTGAAGGGCCTGCTGAAGGTCAGCCAGAAGCGCGAGCTGGACGCCTACCTGCACGGCCTGGACCTGCTGGACGTGCTGCAGGACCACGCCACCCCGGACAGTATGCCGCTGCCCCGGCTGCGTGAACTGCTGTCAGCGCGGCTGCCGCGTGCCTATTCAATCGCCTCGCACCCGCGCGACGACCAGCTGAGCCTGTGCGTGCGCGAAGTGCATTACACCCTGCGCGGCCGCGAGCGCTTCGGCACCGCTACCGGCAGCCTGCTGCACGGTGGCGACCACGCCCGTGTGTACTGCCGTTCCAACCCTGGCTTCCACCTGCCCGATACCGGCCAGACGCCGCTGCTGCTGGTCGGCACCGGCACCGGCATCGCACCGCTGCTGGGCCTGATGCAGGAACTGCAGGCCAACGGCTGCGAACGCGAGGTGCACCTGGTGTTTGGCGAGAAGCACAGCAAGCACGACTACCTGTACCGCGGCCAGCTGCAGGACTGGCATACCCGGGGCGTGCTGGCCGGCCTGCATACCGCGTTCTCGCGCGATGGCACCGAAAAGGTCTATGTGCAGCATGTACTGCGGCAGCGCGCCAGCGAAGTGCGCGATGTGCTGGGCCGCGGCGGGCATCTATACCTGTGCGGCAACAAGCGCCACCTGGAAGGCGCGGTGCGCGAGGCCATCGATGACATCGCTGGCGAAGGGCGCTGGGACGCGCTGCGCGGTGAAGGCCGCACGCACTGTGAGCTGTACTGATCCATGGCCACCGGACCGCACGGACCTTGAACCGGTAGAGCCGGCCGCTGGCCGGCTGCTCCGGATGCCACGGTTGCCGGCCAGCGGCCGGCACTACCATCAGATGTGACCAACCATCGCCGGTGCGTCCATCACGGGTCAATTGCCTACAATGCGGCCGTCCACCACGCGCGCGACCTGCTGGCCGAACATGGCCACATCCTGCGGGTCATGGCTGATCAACAGCAACGGGATGCCGGTCCGGTCCAGCACCGTTTCCAGCTCCTGACGCAGGTGCTGGCGCAGGTCATGGTCCAGTGCGGAGAACGGCTCATCCAGCAGCAGCGCCTGCGGCTGCGTCACCAGGGCGCGCGCCAATGCAGTGCGCTGGCGCTGGCCACCGGAGACCTGCGAGGGCAGCAGATCGCCCACCGTGTCGATGCGGAAGGCGTGCAACCACTGCTCCACCGCATCGAAACGCTGGCCGAGCCCCGGATTCAACCAGCCCTTCTGCAGCCCGAACGCCACGTTCTGGCGCACGCTCAGGTGTGGGAACAGCGCGTAGTCCTGGAACACATAGCCCAGCCGGCGGCGCTGCGGCGGCAGATCCACGCCGGTGGCCGCATCGAACAGGGTCTGCCCCTGCACGCGCACATGACCCTGGCCCGGCCGCAGCAGCCCGGCCACCGCCTTCAAGGTCAGGCTCTTGCCCGCGCCCGAAGGCCCGAACAACACCACCTGCCGCTGCGTGCACTGCAGCGATACGTCCAACACGAAATCCTGGCCGGCCGCCTGCAGGCGGCGCTGTACCTGCAGGTCAAGCCACATCGCGCAGCTCCCGGCGACGCCCGCCCACCAGCCGCGCGGCCAGCAACAGGATCAGGATGCAGACCACCGAGGTCAGGATCACCAGCGCATTGGCCTTGCCGTCCTGGCCGGCCTGTACCGCCTCGTAGATGGCGATCGACAACGTCTGCGTCCGGCCCGGAATGCTTCCGGCCACCATCAGCGTCGCGCCGAACTCGCCCATCGCGCGCGCAAACGCCAGCAGCAGGCCGGCGAGGATGCCGCGCCACGCCAGTGGCAGCGTGATGCGGAAAAACACCGCCACTTCGGACACACCCAGCGTGCGTGCGGCCTGCTCCAGCTGCCCGTCCACTTCCTCGAACGCCGCGCGTGCCGGCTTGAACACCAGCGGCAGCGAGGCCACCGCCGCAGCAATCACGGCCGCCTGCCAGGTGAACACCAGGTTGATGCCGAACCACGACTGCAGCCACGCACCGATCGGACCATTGCGACCGATCAACACCAGCAGGTAGTAGCCCAGCACCGTCGGTGGCAGCACCATCGGCAGGGTCAGCAGCGAATCCAGCAGCTCGCGCCCGGGGAAGCGACGGCGGGCCAGCAACGCGCCCAGCGCCACGCCCAGCACCAGATTGATCGCGGTCGCCCAGCCGGCCACCTTCAGCGACAACCCCAGCGCGCTCCAGTCTAGATCCATGCGTCAGGGCTTGCCGAATCCGTGTTTGGCCAGAATCGCCTGGCCCTGCGGCGAACGCACGAAGGCAGCGAAGCGCCTGGCCTCCACCGGCTGCGTACTGGCCTTGGTCACCGCCAGCGGATAGGCGATGCGCCCGGGCACCGGCACCGCGAAGGCACGGCGCACCCGGTCGGGCATTGCCTGTGCATCGGTGGCATAGACGAAGCCGGCATCCACTTCACCGCGCGCCACGTAATCCAGCGACTGGCGCACGTTCTGCGTCGTGATGATCCTGCCATGCACCGACGGCCACAGGCCCGCCGCTTCCAGCGCACCCTTGGCATAGCGGCCGACCGGCACGCTGTCCGGGTTGCCCAGTGCGATGCGCTGCACACCGGCACCGGCCAGGTCCTTCAAGGTACGCGGCGAGGCCTTGGCCTGCGGTGGCACCACCACCCACAGCGCATTCACCGCGAACACCTCGCGAGTACCGGCCGCCAGCAGGTTCTGCTGCTGGGCCTGGTCCATCGTGGTTTCGTCGGCCGAGGCGAACACATCCACCGGCGCACCGCGGCTGATCTGTTGCAGCAACACGCCGGACGCGGCGAAGTTGAAATCAATCTTGGTGCCCGGGTGTGCCTTCTCATAGGCATTGCCCAGTTCGCGGAAGCTCTCGGTCAGGCTCGATGCCGCCGAAACGGTCAGCGTGGCCGCCCAGGCCGGCACCGTGGCCAGCAGGCCCAGCAACAACAGTCCAGCTCGCTTCATCGTCGGCTCCCGGCCAGGTTCAGTTCGGATCGGATTCGTCGGCCACCGCCAGCGCGGCCAGGCGCTCGGGCTGCAGCAGCAGGATCTCACGCTGCTTCACCGCGATGATCCCATCATCGCTCAGGCGGCGCAGCACGCGGCTGGCGGTTTCCGGCGCCATCCGCAGGTAGTTGGCGATCTCGGTACGCGCCATCGTCAGGTTGAAGCGCGTGGCAGAAAAACCGCGCCGCGCGTAGCGCTCGGACATGTCCAGCAGGAATGCGGCCATGCGCTCTTCGGTACGGTGGTTGGCGGCCAGCGTGGCGACCTTGCCGATCTCCGCACTGAGCAGGCTGAACAGCTTGGCCTGCAGCCCGGGCATGCGCGTGGCCAGCGAGCTCAGCTTTGGGAACGAGATGCGGCACAGATGCACCGTATCCAGCGCCACCGCATTGCAGGGGAAGCGCGAACCGTGGATCGCATTCAGGCCGATCACTTCGCCCGGCAGGCTGAAGCCCAGCACCTGCTCGTTGCCCTGGCTGTCGTCGACGAAGGTCTTGACCATGCCGGCGCGCACCGCAGCAATCGAATCAAACGACTCGCCAGCGCGGAAGATGTAGTCACCCGCATGGAACGGACCGACGTGGTCGACCAGCACGTGCAGATCGCCCAGTGCGGTCTTGTCGTAGCCCTGCGACATGCAGGCGTCGGAAAACGCGCAGGTGCTGCAGAAGTGCAGCGCGTCGCCGTCATCGGCGGCGGCGGGGTTCGGGGTGGCCTGTCCAAGGCGGCCGTGCGAAGGCGGATTCGAAGACATCTGGGCAAGACTCAAGCGATGGCGGCCGCCGGCCGGAAGCATGCGGCCATCATACGCCACAGCAGGCGCCCTTCTTCGGCCAGCCGCAGCACGCGCGCATCCCAGTGCGCCCAGCCGCGCGCCAGCAACGGTGCCAATGCTGGCAGCTGCCCGGCGAAGCATTCTTCGAACGGTTCATCGTTGCGCCATTCGAAGGCAACCGCATCGAGCGCGTGATCGCAGGCGATACTCTGCGCCACCTCGGCCGCCAGTCGCTCGTCTTCGGACAGGATCAATCCGGCAGACACACCCATATGCCCGGCCTGCAGCCGCGCACGCCATTCGCCCAGTTCGTCCTCCAGGCGGTAGAACACCTCGCCGATCTGGCTGCAGGCGGACAGGCCAAGCCCGATGAAATCGCTGCGGTCGCGGCGTGGCACGCCGGCCAGGTCACAATGACGCTGGCCATCGCCCGGGCCATGCGGGATCGGCAGGTCGCCGCGCTGGTAGTGGTCACCACCGATCGGTTCGTAGCCGGCTGCGCGCAGCAGGCGCCAACTCTGCAGCCATCGTGCCGCCGAGGGATGCTCTGGCAGCGCGCAAGGCGCCGGCAGCAGGATGCGCTCGGGCGCTTCGGCCAGCACCTCATGCAGTCGTTCGATGAAGCCGGTATCCGCGCTGCCGGGCACCCGCAACTGGTAGTAGCGCGCGGTAAAGCCCACCTGTCGCGCATGCGCCAGCAGCGTCGGCCCGGGTGCATCGGCGCGATCGATCACGTTCAGGCGGGTGCAGCCCACCGCACGCAGTTGTGCCGGCGCCAGCGCGCTGCCCGCGTCCAGCCGCACCTCCACCTGTGGCCGCGCCACGGTGCGCAAGTACTGCGGCACGGCATCCAGCAGCTGGCCCAGCTGTGGTGGCGGCAGCGTCTCGGCCAGCCCCAACTGCAGCACCATTGCCACCACCTCGCGATCTTCAGCCAGCGCGCCGGCCTGCAGGCGCAGCGCCAGCAGCAGGGTGTCCAGATACGCCTGCGGTGGCACGTCGCGCCCGCCACGACCCGCCTGGAAGCCTAGCGTCAAACCACGCGGGATCAGGTGCTCGTTGCTGGCGCGCACGGCGGCGCGCCACCCGCTTTCGCCAAAGCCGGTACTGAACTGGTCAGCCGGCGGAAACAGCACGTGCCGTGGCTGCCGCAGCAATGCCGCCTGCAGCGCAGTGTCCCCGCTCTCGTCAACGTGGAAGCTCATGGCAGACATCTTCGGGCGTTCCTCTTCGCGTGGCCCTGATTGAAATCAAGCGTGGCGCATCTGATGGTTCCTGCCGGCCAGCGGCCGGTACTACCCTTTCACCCACCACTCGGTCGTGCCGGCCGCTGGTCGGCATCACCCCTTCACCCGCCGCGTATCGTCCTGGTAGTGCCGGCCGCTGGCCGGCAGCACCCTTCACCCGCCGCGCACCCGCTCGGCGGCGGCCGCGTCGATGGCTTCGGGCAGGTCGGTTTCGCGGTCGATCTGCGGGAAGTGGCGACGTTCCATGCGGCGGATCGCGAAATGCATCCACGCCAGTGCAGCCGCCACCAGCACGAACAGCAGCATGAAGCAGCTGCTCCAGATGCCCACCGCATCGTTCAACGCGCCAAACACGATCGGCAGGACGAAGCCACCCAGGCCGCCGATCATGCCGACCACGCCGCCCACCGCGCCCACATGCCTGGGGTAATACACCGGAATGTGCTTGTAGACCGCGGCCTTGCCCAGCGACATGAAGAAGCCCAGCACGAACACCAGCACGGTGAACATCACCACGCCGATGGCCAGATGGAAATGGAGCGGGCCGTGGATACCCTTCACCACATACTCGGTATCCGGGTAGGCCAGCAGGAAGGTGCAGATGGCCGACACGCCGAAGGTCCAGTACATCACCCGGCGCGCGCCCATCCGGTCCGACATCCAGCCACCGACCACGCGGAACAGGCTGGCCGGGATCGAATAGCACGCCGCCAGCATGCCGGCGTGGCCCACGTCCATGCCATAGGCGCCAACCAGGTAGTGCGGCAGCCACAACGCCAGCGCCACGAAGCCGCCGAAGACGAAGAAGTAGTACAGCGAGAACCGCCATACCTGCAGGTTCTTCAGTGGTGCCATCTGCTCGGCGAACGGCACCGGCTTCACGCCTTCGCGGCGGCGCTGTTCCAGAGACGGGTCTTCCTTGCTGAAGAGGAAGAACAGCACCGCAGTGACCGCCAGCGCGACGGCCCAGACCTTGGCAACCATGGTCCAACCGGCCGCCACCATCACCAGCGGCGCCAGCAGCTTGGTCACCGCCGAACCGATGTTGCCCGCACCGAAGATGCCCAGCGCAGTGCCCTGCTTGCTGGCCGGGAACCACTTCGAGACGTAGGCCACGCCCACCGAGAAGTTGCCGCCGGCGATACCCACGCACAGCGCGGCAACCAGGAACTGGCTGTAGGTCTGTGCGTAGGTCAGCATCCAAGTAGCGACTGCACCACACAGCATCACCAGCACCATCACCTTGCGGCCACCGAACTGGTCGGACCAGATACCGAGGAAGACGCGGCTGACCGAGCCGGTCAGCACCGGCGTGGCGATCAACAGGCCGAACTGGGTGTCATTCAAGCCGAGCTGTTGACTGATCTGGATACCAATGATCGAGAAGATCATCCACACCGCAAAGCACACGGTGAAGGCGAACGTGCTCAGCCACAGCGCACGTTGCTGCTGCCCGGCACTGGCGGGGGCAAGGGCCTGGTTCATGAATTTTCCTCGTTCAAAGGGGTTCAGCCGATATCCGCTTCGGCTTCGATCTCATCCAGCCCGCGCACTGGGTAGCGTTCCTGCAACTGCAGCAGGTAGGCCTGCACCTCGCGCTGCCGCACCTGCAACTCCAGGTAGTCACGCAGCTGCGGCAGCACGGCCTCGAACGGCTGCGGCTGGCCTTCCTCGCGGGCATCGACGCAGACCACGTGGTAGCCCCAGCGCGATTCCACCGGGAAACCGGCCAGGCCTTCGCGCAGGCGGAACACCTGTCGGTCGAACTCCGGCGTGGTCTGCCCACGTTGCAGCCAGCCCAGGTCACCGCCTTCGCTGCTGGACGGGCAGCGTGAATGACGCAGGGCGAAATCGGCGAACAGGTGCGGCGACTCCTTCAGCAGTCCGACCAGCCGCTCGCCCTCGGTGCGTGCAGCGAAGCGCCCGGCCACGTCGTCGGCCGGTGCGGCCAGCAGGATATGGCGCAGGCGCACACGGTCGGGGGAGCGGAAGCGCTCCGGGTTCTGCTCGAAGTAGCGCCGGCAGTCTTCATCGGTCGGCACGCGGTCTTCGATCGCGTCTTCCAGCAGCTGCTGGATCAGCACTTCCTCGTCACTTACCCGGTTACCCTCCGGCGCCTGCAGGCCCAGCCGCTGCGCTTCCAGGCGCAGCAGTTCGCGCACCACCAGTGCACGTGCCGCTTCGGCACGTGACTGTTCCGGGCGCATCGCCCGGTGGTGCTGCATCTCGCGGGCGATGTCGGCCTCGCTGATCGCGGTCTCGTCCACGAACAGCCGGCACGGTGCCGGCTGCCCGAGCGAACGCGGCCCCTGCGCCGCCGCGTCATGGTGGTGCGAATGCGCCTCGGCGGGAACCGGTGCCGCGGAGTCGATCACGGTAATCGGCAGGAATTTCGGCAGGCTGCGCATGGTTTACTCCCGCGGCCCATAGCGCAGCGTGGCCTGACGGCGGCGCACCACCTGGTAGGGCCGCCACAGGTAACTGATCGGAATGCTCCATACGTGCACCAGGCGGGTGAACGGCGCGATCAGGAACAGGGTCAGGCCCAGGAAGATATGCATCTTGTAGACCCAGCTGACGCCCTCGATGTAATCAGCGGCACCGGCACGGAAGGTCACGATGTGCTGCGCCCACTCGGCCAGCTGCACCATCACCCCGCCGTCCAGGTGACCGGACGAGACGCGGATGCTGTACAGGCCCAGGCACAGCTGCGCGAACAGCAGCACCAGCACCAGGGTGTCACCGAAGCTGCCGGTAGCCCGAACACGCGCATTGAACAGGCGGCGTACCAGCAGGATGCTGATGCCGATGAAGCACAGTGCGCCGAACACACCACCGACCACCATCGCCAGCATCTGCTTCTGCGAGGAGGTGATGAAGTGCTCGTACACCGCGTGCGGCGTCAGCAGCCCGACCAGGTGGCCGCCGAGGATGGCCAGGATGCCGATGTGGAAGCAGTTGCTGCCGAGCCGCATGCCCTTGTCCGACAGCATCTGACTGGAGCCGGTGCGCCAGGTGTACATGGCCTTGTCATAGCGGGCCCAGCTGCCGATCAGCAGCACTGCCACGGCGATGTACGGGTAGTACTGGAAGGCGAATTGATGCAGGGAGTAACTCATGGCTGGACCTCACGATGCGAAGGACGGGCCGGCGAACGCACGGGCGGCTTGCAGTCTTCGGCAGGGGCTTCGGCGCCGAAGCGCACCGCCTCCTCCTCCCACAAGCGGTCCATGGCCTCGGCGGTATCGTCGCGGACTTCCTCGCTGGCACGCTGGCGCAGCGCCTGCAGATCGGCCTTGCCGTCACCGGCTTCGACCAGGATCTCGAACAGCACCCGGTGCGGCAGCTCACGCTCGGCGGCACGCGCGGCCAGCATCCCGGCGATATGGCCGATGTGGTGCAGCCACTCGCGGGCCTCGCTACCGGGGCGGTGGGCCAGGAACTCCAGCAGCAACGGCAGGTAATCCGGCAGCTCACGGGCATCCAGTTCGAAGCCGTTGCGGCGGTAGGTTTCGACCAGATCGACCATGGCCTGGCCGCGGTCGCGCGACTCGCCATGGATGTGTTCGAAAAGCAACAGGCTCATCGAACGGCCGCGGTCGAAACTGGCCAGCCACGCCGCCTGTGCATCCAGCGCATCGGTGGCCAGCAGCTGCTGCACGAAGCTGCGCAGCTGCTGGCGGCGGGCGGGGTTCAGCGCCGGGTCGTCACAGGCGGCGAGCAGCTCCTCGCCGTGCTCCCACAGTTCCTCGCGGGGGTAGTCCAGCAACACCCCGACCAGCTTGAGCACGCTCATCACACCACCTCCTTGCGGCGCTGGTTCGGGCCCTTGTCCACCACGAAGGTGGTGGTCTTGCGCTGCCCGAACAGGTCCGCCGGGCTGTCACCATTGCAGCCGTTTCCGAAGGTGAAGCCGCAGCCGCCGCGCTCACCGAAGGCGTCGTTGGCGTACTCGCGGTGGCCGGTCGGAATCACGAAACGGTCCTCGTAGTTGGCAATGGCCAGATAGCGGTACATCTCTTCCACCTGGGCGATGCTCAGCCCGGTCTGTTCCAGCACGGCGGTGTCTTCCACGCCGTCCACGTTCTTGGCCCGGCGCCAGGCACGCATCGCCATCAGCCGCTCCAGCGCGCGTACCACCGGCGCCTCGTCACCGGCCGTCAGCAGGTTGGCCAAATAGCGCATCGGGATGCGCAGCGACGCCACGTCCGGCAGCTCGCCGCTCATGCCCACGCGGCCACGCTCGGCGGCGGACTGGATCGGCGACAGCGGCGGCACATACCAGACCATCGGCAGCGTGCGGTATTCCGGGTGCAGCGGCAGCGCCAGCTTCCAGTCGATCGCCAGCTTGTACACCGGCGACTGCTTGGCCGCATCCAGCCAGCTGTCCGGGATGCCTTCCTTGCGCGCGGCGGCGATCACTGCCGGATCGTTCGGGTCCAGGAAGATGTCCAGGTGGGCCTGGTACAGGTCCTTCTCGGCGGCTACCGAAGCGGCCTCGGCGATGCGGTCGGCGTCGTACAGCATCACGCCCAGGTAGCGGATGCGGCCCACGCAGGTTTCCGAGCACACGGTTGGCTCACCCATCTCGATGCGCGGGTAGCAGAAGATGCACTTCTCCGACTTGCCGCTCTTCCAGTTGTAGTAGATCTTCTTGTACGGGCACGCCGACACGCACATGCGCCAGCCGCGGCACTTGTCCTGGTCGATCAGCACGATGCCGTCTTCCTCGCGCTTGTAGATCGCGCCCGAGGGGCACGCCGAGACGCACGCCGGGTTCAGGCAGTGCTCGCACAGGCGCGGCAGGTACATCATGAAGGTCTTTTCGAAGGCGCCGTAGATCTCCTTCTGCACCTGGTCGAAGTTGTAGTCGCGTGAGCGCTTGCTGAACTCCGAACCGAGGATCTCCTCCCAGTTCGGGCCCCACTCGATCTTCTGCATGCGCTCGCCACTGATCAGCGAACGCGGGCGTGCGGTGGGCTGGTGCTGGCTGTCCTTGGCGGTGTGCAGGTTCTGGTAGTCGAAATCGAACGGCTCGTAGTAGTCGTCGATCTGCGGCAGGTCCGGGTTGGCGAAGATCTTGGCCAGCATGCGCCAGCGGCCACCTGCGCGTGGCACCAGCTTGCCGGCGCGGCTGCGCACCCAGCCGCCGTTCCACTTGTCCTGGTTCTCCCATTCCTTCGGGTAGCCGATGCCGGGCTTGGTTTCCACGTTGTTGAACCAGGCGTACTCGACGCCCTCGCGCGAGGTCCAGACGTTCTTGCAGGTGATCGAGCAGGTATGGCAGCCGATGCACTTGTCCAGGTTCAGCACCATCGCGATCTGTGCACGGACCTTCATCACACCACCTCCTTTACAGCTGCAGGTACTGCCTCATCGTCCAGCCAATCGATCTTGTCCATCTTTCGCACGATCACGAACTCGTCGCGGTTGGTTCCGCAGGTGCCGTAGTAGTTGAAGCCATAGGCCAGCTGCGCGTAGCCGCCGATCATGTGGGTCGGCTTGAGCACGATGCGGGTCACCGAGTTGTGGATGCCGCCGCGGGTGCCGGAAATCTCCGAGCCCGGGACGTTGATGATGCGCTCCTGCGCGTGGTACATCATCGCCATGCCCGGCATCACGCGCTGGCTGACCACCGCACGCGCGGCGATCGCACCGTTGACGTTGAACAGCTCGATCCAGTCGTTGTCGACGATGCCGGCACTGCGCGCGTCGTCCTCGCTGATCCACACGATCGGACCACCGCGCGACAGCGTCTGCATGATCAGGTTGTCGCTGTAGGTGCTGTGGATGCCCCACTTCTGGTGCGGGGTGATCCAGTTCAGCACGATCTCCTTGTTGCCGTTCGGGCGCTGGTTCAGCAGCGGCTCCACCGTGCGCGTGTTGACGGGCGGGCGATAGCTCATGAAGGCCTCGCCGAAGTCGATCATCCATTCGTGGTCCTGGTAGAACTGCTGGCGACCGGTCACCGTGCGCCACGGAATCAGCTCGTGCACGTTGGTATAGCCGGCGTTGTAGCTGACGTTGTCGTCTTCCAGTCCCGACCAGATCGGCGAAGAGATGATCTTGCGCGGCTGCGCCTGGATGTCACGGAAGCGGATCGCCTCGTGCTCCTTGCCCACCGCCAGATGCGTATGCTCGCGACCGGTGAAGGCGCCCAGCGATTCCCAGGCCTTCACCGCCACATGGCCGTTGGTTTCCGGCGCCAGGTGCAGGATTACTTCGGCCGCGTCGATCGCGGTCGAGATGGCCGGGCGCCCCTGGCTTATGCCTTCTTCGTGCACGGTGTGGTTCAACTTGCCGAGGAACTCGACCTCGTGCTTCGTGTCCCAGCTCATGCCCTTGCCGCCGTTGCCCTGCGTGTCCAGCAGTGGGCCGAGCGAGGTGAACTTGCGGTACAGGTTCGGGTAGTCACGCTCCACCACCGTCATCGACGGCATGGTCTGGCCCGGAATGGCCTCGCACTCGCCCTTCTTCCAGTCGGCTACGCCGAACGGCATGCCCAGCTCGTTGGGGGTGTCGTGCAGGGTCGGCATCAGCACCAGGTCCTTCTCCACGCCCAGCACGCCCGGCGCCATCTCGCTCACGGTGCGGGCCACCTCCTTGAAGATGTCCCAGTCGCTGCGCGATTCCCACGCAGGGTCCACCGCCTTGGACAGCGGGTGGATGAACGGGTGCATGTCCGAGGTGTTGAGGTCGTCCTTCTCGTACCAGGTTGCCGTCGGCAGCACGATGTCCGAGTACAGCGCGGTGGTGCACATGCGGAAGTCGAGCGTGACCAGCAGGTCCAGCTTGCCTTCCGGCGCGTCGTCGCGCCACTTCACCTCCTGCGGCTTCACTGCGCCCATTTCGCCCAGGTCCTTGCCCTGCAGCCCGTGGCGCGTACCCAGCAGGTGCCGCAGCATGTACTCGTGGCCCTTGCCCGAGGAACCGAGCAGGTTCGAGCGCCAGATGAACATCATGCGCGGGTGGTTCTGGCTGGCGTCCGGGTCGGCGAAGGCGAAGTCCAGCGAGCCATCCTTGAACTTGCCCAGCGCGTAGTCCGCCGGGGCCACGCCGGCCGCTTCGGCCTCGCGTACCAGCTGCAGCGGGTTGCGGTCCAGCTGCGGGGTGCTCGGCAGCCAGCCCATGCGCACCGCGCGCAGGTTCAGGTCGGCCAGGCTGCCGCTGTACTTGCGGGCATCGGCCAGCGGCGACAGCAGCTCGTCCACCCGCAGCTTCTCGTAACGCCACTGCCCGGTGTTGAAATAGAAGAACGAGGTGCCGTTCATGTGGCGCGGCGGCTTGCTCCAGTCCAGGCCGAACGCGAGCGGCTGCCAGCCGGTCTGCGGGCGCAGCTTCTCCTGGCCCACGTAATGCGCCCAGCCGCCGCCGGTCTGGCCCACGCAACCACACATGATCAGCATGTTGATCAGGCCGCGGTAGTTCATGTCGTTGTGGAACCAGTGGTTCATGCCCGCGCCGACGATGATCATCGAGCGGCCGTGGGTCTTGTCGGCGGTACGCGCGAACTCGCGGGCGATCTCGATCACCTCGGCGCGCGACACGCCGGTGATGCGCTCCTGCCACGCCGGCGTGCCCGGCACCCTGTCATCGAAGCTCGATGCCACGTTGCCGCCGCCAAAGCCACGGTCCACGCCGTACTGGGCCAGCAGCAGATCGTAGACCGTGGCCACCAGCGTCTCGCCGCCGTCGACCGTGGCCAGGCGGCGCACCGGAATGTTGCGGTCCAGTACGTCTTCGGCCGGTGCGGCGGTCCAGCCGTCGCTTTCAATGCCACCGAAGTACGGGAAGCTCACCGCCTCGATGCCGTCGTTGGCGTCGGACAAGCTCAGGCGCAGGCGCGTGTCGGCGCCATTGCTGGCCTTCTCTTCGATGTTCCAGCGGCCCTTTTCACCCCAGCGGAAACCGATCGAGCCATTGGGCACCACGATCTGGCCGCTGTTCTCGTCGTAGGCCAGGGTCTTCCAGTCCGGGTTGTTGGCTTCACCCAGCCCGCCCAGCTCACTGGCGCGCAGGAAGCGGCCCGCCACCAGGCGGCCATCGTCGCGGCGCTCCAGGCGCACCAGCATCGGCATGTCCGAGTACTGGCGGCAGTAGTCCTGGAAATACTGCGAGGGCGAATCGACATGGAACTCACGCAGGATCACATGGCCGAACGCAAACGCCAGCGCAGCGTCGGTGCCCTGCTTGGGGTGCAGCCAGTGGTCGGTCAGCTTGGCCAGCTCGGAATAGTCCGGGCAGATCGCCACCGTCTTGGTGCCGTTGTAGCGCGCTTCGGTGAAGAAGTGCGCATCGGGCGTACGCGTCTGCGGCACGTTCGAGCCCCAGGCGATGATGTAGCGGCTGTTGTACCAGTCGGCCGATTCGGGCACGTCGGTCTGCTCGCCCCAGATCTGCGGCGAGGCCGGCGGCAGATCGCAGTACCAGTCGTAGAACGACAGGCAGGCGCCGCCCAGCAGCGACAGGTAACGCGCGCCGGCGGCGTAGGACACCATCGACATCGCCGGAATCGGCGAGAAGCCGACCACGCGGTCCGGGCCGTACTGCTTCACCGTGTACAGATTGGAAGCGGCGATGATCTCGTTGGCCTCTTCCCACTGCAGGCGCACGAAGCCGCCCATGCCGCGGCGGGTCTTGTACGAACGCGCCTTCTCCTTGTCTTCAACA
The DNA here is from genome assembly GCF_059372295.1 of Stenotrophomonas sp. YJH_SMC_33. Taxonomy (NCBI): domain Bacteria; kingdom Pseudomonadati; phylum Pseudomonadota; class Gammaproteobacteria; order Lysobacterales; family Lysobacteraceae; genus Stenotrophomonas; species Stenotrophomonas sp. YJH_SMC_33. The sequence continues at coordinate 198,997 of NZ_JCAFVJ010000007.1, read as the reverse complement.
ATGCTGGCCCAGGCATCGACCGGGGCCTTGCTCCTGCGCGCTTCGCGCCACAGGCGCAGCAGCGTGCCGCGGATCAGCGGGTACTTCAGCCGGTTGGCGCTGTACAGGTACCAGGAGTAGCTGGCGCCACGCGGGCAGCCACGCGGTTCATGGTTGGGCAGGTCCGGACGCGTGCGCGGGTAATCGGTCTGCTGGGTTTCCCAGGTGACCAGGCCGTTCTTGACGTAGATCTTCCAGCTGCAGGAGCCGGTGCAGTTCACCCCATGGGTGGACCGCACGATCTTGTCGTACTGCCAGCGGGCGCGGTAACTGTTTTCCCAGTCGCGGCCCTCGCTCTTGGCAAATCCATGGCCATCGGCAAAGGTCTGGGGGTCACGCTTGAAGAACTGCAAGCGATCGAGGAAATAACTCATCGGGGATCTCCCTTTGCGGACATCGGCATCGTGGCTGTGTGTGTCATCTGGCTGCGGTGCGTTTTCATGTCGTCAGCAGGGTGTCTCGGCACCGCGCCGGTAGTACCACCACCAGGTCACCGCCAGGCAGGTGACATAGAAAACAACGAATCCGTACAGCGCCATGTCGGGGCTGCCGGTCAACGTAATGGACGAGCCGTAGCTCTTGGGAATGAAGAAGCCGCCGTAGGCGCCGATCGCACCGGAAAAGCCGACCACCGCAGCCGACTCGATGCTGGCCTGGTGCGCGGCGGTAGCCTTGCCCTCGGCGTTGTCGTTGGCCGACCAGCGCTCATGCAGCGTGCGGAAGATCACCGGGATCATGCGGAAGGTCGTGCCGTTGCCGATGCCACTGAGCACGAACAGCGCCATGAAGCTGAGCAGGAAGCCATGGAAGTTGCCGCCCTGGCCATCGCTGGGCAGGAAGTGCAACACACCGAACACCGCGGCGATCATCAGCGCGAATACCCAGAAGGTCAGGCGTGCGCCACCCCAGCGGTCGGCCATGCTGCCACCCACCGAGCGCATCAGTGCGCCCAGCAGCGGGCCGATGAAGGCGTAGGCCAGCGGGTTCACGTCCGGGAACTGGCTCTTCACCAGCATCGGGAAGCCGGCCGAGAAACCGATGTAGGAACCGAAGGTACCGATGTACAACCAGCACATCAGCCAGTTGTGCTTGCGGCGGAAGATCACCGCCTGCTCGGAGAACGACGAGCGGGCGCTGGTCAGGTCGTTCATGCCGAACCAGGCCGCGATGGCGCACAGCGCGATGGCCGGCACCCAGATGAAGCCGGCGTTCTGCAGGAACAGTGATGCCCCACCCTCCACCGTGGGCTGCGGTGCACCACCCAGCGCACCGAACACGCCTACGGTGATGACTAGCGGGATCACCGCCTGCGCCACCGACACGCCCACATTGCCCAGGCCAGCGTTCAGGCCCAGCGCCAGGCCCTGCTTCTGCTTGGGATAGAAGAAGGAGATGTTGGACATCGACGATGAGAAGTTCGCGCCACCGAAGCCGCACAGGATCGCGATGGCCACGAACACCCAGTACGGCGTGGCCGGGTCCTGCACCGCAAAGCCGAGCCAGAGCGTCGGCGCCAGCAGCGAGGCGGTCGACAGCGCGGTCCAGCGGCGGCCGCCGAAGATCGGGATCATGAACGAATAGAAGATGCGCAGGGTCGCGCCGGACAGGCTGGGCAGCGCCACCAGCCAGAACAGCTGGTCGGTGCTGAAGTTGAAGCCGATCTTCGGCAGGCTGATCGACACCGCCGAGAACAGCACCCAGACCGAGAAGGCCAGCAGCAGCGAGGGGATCGAGATGACCAGGTTGCGGGTGGCAACCCGCTTGCCGGTGCGCTCCCAATAGCCGGGGTCCTCCGGCGTCCAGTCGCTGATGACGCGACCCGGACGGGCAGTGCTGCGGACAACAGGATCGCTACCGACGGTCATACATGGCTCCAAGGCTGTGGAATGACGTGGGTATTGCTTTCAAGTTGTGACCCGTCGTCGTGCAGCCATTAGGCCGTGCGGCAACTACGACGGGGTTGATCTGGATCAATCAGGGGCCGGTTTTCACCCTGCCCCTGACAAATGTCAAACCGATGAAGCGGTATTGCGGCGCGTGACTCCGCGCTGGCGCACGCTGTCGCGCACGTCCACATCGAACTGCAGCTGAAGCCGGCTGCCATCTTCCAAGGCAATGTCGAATGGCAGGCCATCCCGGCACGGCAGCCGCGCCGCCAAGGCCTCAACCGCCGGGCGCGGCAGCACCAGGCGGCAGAAGGTGCCACCATCGAGCAGCACCGGCCGCTCGCCGCCATGCAGCGACACCGCCATGCCCCAACCCTCGATACCGCCGAAGCGGGTCATGTTCTCGACCGATTCACCGGCCAGCAGGCGCGCCAGTTCGGCCTCGTCCAGGCGAAGCCGTACCGATTGGTCCTGCAACTGCACTTTCATGACGCAACATCCTCCCATTGTTCGGGGGTATTGCAGTTGACCAGCCCGGCCTCGTCAATCGGCGCCAGGGCCACGGAATTCACGCCAAGACGGCGCTGCAGGGCCTGCAGCGAGCGCGGGCCGTCCGGGTCATCCAGCATCGATCCAAGTACGTTGCGGCAAGCATCGTCTATATCCACCAGCATGGGCAGGGGGTGGCCCGCAAAGATCGTGCATGGACCGCGATGGCCGTCACGCAATTGCTGTAGCAATCGCGGCGGCAGCAGCGGTGTATCCACCGGCACCACCCAGGCCGGGCCATCGGGCATGCGCGTCGCCACGCTGTAGAGCCCGCCCAGCGGCCCGCAACGTGCCACGCGGTCCGGTATGCCGCCGAACGCCGGGTAATTTCCGCTGACCCAGACCTCGCGTGCGCCAGCCTGCATCAACAGGCCCCGCATGTGTTCCAGCAGCGTGCGCCCCTGCCACGGCAGCAGCGCCTTGTCGCGGCCCATCCGGGTGGACAGCCCACCGGCCAGCACGATGCCGGTGATGCTCATCGCAGTAGAGCCACGCCATGCGTGGCTGCGCCGGCATCAATGTTGATGATCGTGCGCATGGTCATGGGCATGTGCAGGTTCACTGTCCGCGTGGCAGAGGCTGCAGCCCTCGCTCCACGCGCTGTCGCCGTCTTCGTAATGTTCCTGCTTCCAGATCGGGCACTGGTGCTTGACCACCTCGATCAATTGCCGGCAGGCCCGGAATGCCTCGTCACGGTGCGGGCTGCCGGCGGCCACCACCACCGCCACATCACCAATGCCCAACCGGCCCTTGGCATGGGCCACATACAGCTTCAGCTTCGGGCCAAACGTCGCCTCGACCTCGGCGGCCAACCGCTTGAACTCGTTCAACACCAGCGGCTCGAACAGGTCGTAGGTGATCCCGGTCACCGGCCGGCCGATGTTTACATCGCGCACCTTGCCGATGAACACATCGATGCCACCGAAGCCCGGATCGGAGACCGCCGCGATGCCCTCGGCCGGATCGATCGCCGCCTGCGCGCGGTCCACCACCTTGGCAATGATCGTCTCGCTCATCGCTCAGCCCCCGCTCACCGGCGGCAGGATCGCCACCCGGCCATCGTCGGGCAGCGCCTCGTGGTCGCGCAGCACGCGTTGCTGATCGGCGAATGCCGAGTAATCCAGCAGGCCGGCACGGAAACCCGGCCAACGCAGTGGCAGCAGCTCGCGCAGCGCCTGGCGCAGATCGGCCACGGTGCCACCGGCCACCTCCACGGCAATCTCGCGGCTGGCATCCAGATCGGAGAACGCACCGAACAACTGCAGATTTACCTGTTTCATCATGACTCCTGGCTCACCAGCTGCACCGGTTCGTGGTGACCCCAGCCCTGCACCCGCACATAGGTGCCCGCGCTGGCCAGGTCTCCCTCGGACTCCAACACCACCCAGGCGTTGGCCTGCAGCATGGACATCAAACGGAATGATTCCTGCCCGGACAGCACGCGCGCACTCAGGCGACCCTGCGCGTCCACTTCCACCCGCGCCCGCGCGTGGAAGCGCAGGCCCGGCGGCGTGCGCACGTCGGCCTGCAGCGGCAACGTCAGCACCGGCTCTGGTGCCAGCCCCAGCAGGCGGCGCAGCACCGGCTCGACGAAGAAGCGCTGGCCCACGGCAGCGGAGACCGGGTTGCCCGGCAGGCCGAAATACAGCGCGCCATTGGGCAGCACCGCGAACAGCAACGGCTTGCCGGGGCGGATCGCCACCTTGTGGAACACGATGCGCGCACCCCGGCCGCGCAGCGCGTCGGGAACGAAATCGTAGCGGCCGGCCGACACCGCGCCGGTGCTGATCAACAGCTGCGCACCCGCGTCCAGCGCTTCATCCAGCACGGCATTGAAGGCGGCCACGTCGTCGCCCACCGTGCCCTGCCAGACCACCTCGGCACCGGCGGCCTGCAGGCGGCCAACCAGGTACGGCCGGTTGCTGTCACGAATCTGCCCGGACGCCAGCGTCTGCGCCGCCTCGGTCACCAGCTCCTTGCCGGTGGCGATCACCGCGGCCCTTGGCCTTGCCACCACCGCCACCTCGCCCACGCCGATCGCATGCAGCAGGGTGCGCGCGTTGATATCCAGCACCTGCCCGGCCCGCAGCACGCGCTCGCCGTCGCTTACATCCTCGCCGCGCAGGCGCACGTTCTGGCCCGGCTTCACCAATGCCTTCAGGGCAATGCGGGTCGGGCGGCCGTCCTCGCTGGCGAGGATCTCCACGTTCTCGACCGGTACCACCGTATCCAACCCGGCCGGCATGCGCGCACCGGTCATGACTTCCCAGGCACCCTCGCCGCCTTCGGCGCCAGCATCGCCGGCCGCCTGCCAGCCCTGCACCCCGAATTCGGTACCGGCCTCGAACGTCGCGCCGTCGGCGCGCAGCGCGAAGCCGTCCATCGCCGAATTGTCGAACGGCGGCAACGACTGCCCACTGATGATGTCACTGGCCAGAGTGCGGCCGCCGGCCTCATGCAGCGGCAGATGTTCAGCCGGCAGCGGCATGGCCGCGTCCAGCAGGTTCTGCAAGGCTTCGCTATAGGCAATCATCAGTGGCCACCACCCTCGACCATTGCCAGTGCGTGGCCCAGTACCGGCGCCAGGATGTCCAGGCACTGCGCCGCCGCCTTCGGGCTGCCCGGCAATGCAAACACCAGCATGTTGCCCAGCTGCACCACCTCGGCGCGGCTCAGCCAGGCCATCGGCGTGTGCTGTGCACTCAGTGCACGCACCATCTGCGCCAGGCCATGCACCGGCCGCGCGTTCAAGGAACGCAACGCCTCCGGGGTCAGGTCTCGCGGGCCCAGCCCGGTCCCGCCGGTACACAGGCACAGGCGCACGCCCTCGGCGGCCAAGGCCTGCAGGCGGCCCGCCAACGGCTCGATGCCATCGGGCAGTACCTCGGCGGCTACCACCTCGCCCCCCAGCTTCTTCAGCCCGGTCACCAGGGTTGGGCCAGAGATATCCTCATAGGTGCCTTCGCTGGCGCGATCGCTCAGCGTGATCACCGCGCAGGCCGCCCCCTGCAGCCCCTTCGGCGCACGCGGCTTGAACCTCTCACGCTCGGCCTCGTCCATGCCATCCGGGTGCAACCAGACACCGCGCTTGCCGCCTTCCTTGAACAGCAGGCGGATACCTTCGATGCGCAGCGCCGGTTCCACCGGCTTGCTCAGGTCGTACAGGGTCAGCAGCGCGGCGTTGACGCCGGCCAGCGCCTCCATCTCCACACCGGTGCGCGCCTCGCTGGCGCACTCGCACCACACGCGGATCGCCTGCCGCTCCGGCACCGCCGCGCAGAACACCTGCACCAGTTCCAGCGGCAGCGGATGGCATAGCGGCATCAGCATCGACGCCATCTTGGCGCCCTGCAGGCCGGCAATCTCGGCCATCACCAGCGCATCACCCTTGGGCAGGCGGCGCTCGACGATCAGCGGATACGCCACCGGACCGGCATGCAACTCGCCCACCGCCACCGCACGGCGGCGGGTGATGCGCTTGTCACGGACATCGGCCATATGGAAGGCCGCATTCAATTCCCCACTCATCGTGTTGCTCATCCTCCGATGGAGGCCAGGTGCGGGGTCAGCCCGGTCTGGCCCTGGTGCAGTCCATGCCCGGCCGCTTTCAGGCCAAGCTGGGTGGTGATGCGTGCCAGCAGCGCGTCATGGTCATCGTCGCGCTGCAGCAGCGGGCGTAGCGGCACGCCGAACTCGCCAAACAGGCACAGCCGCAGGTCGCCCCTGGCGGTCACCCGCAGGCGGTTGCAGCCCTTGCAGAAGTCACGCGAATACGGCGCGATGATGCCGATGCTGCCGCGATGGTCGGGGTGGCCGAACTCGCGCGCCGGGCCGGCATCGGCCGCGCGCGGGCGCTCGTGCCAGCCCGCGACCAGCAGCTGCTCGATCACCCGATCGGCGCGCAGGTGGTGGCGCTGGAAATAAGCTTCGTTGTCGCCGGTGCGCATCAGCTCGATGAAGCGCACGCTGAAGGGGCGGTCGCGCAGGTAGTCCATCCACTGCGGCAGCTCGTCGTCGTTCAGGCCACGCAGCAGCACCGCGTTGAGCTTGATCGCCGGCAGGCCCAACGCCTGCGCCAGGGCCAGGCCCTGCTGGATCTCCGGCAGGCGGTCATGGCCGGTGATGGTCTTGAAGCGTTCGCGCTGCAGGCTGTCCATGCTCACGTTCAGCGCAGTCAGGCCTGCCCGGTGCCAGCCCGGCAGGCGCCGCGGCAGCAGCGTGCCGTTGGTAGTGATGGCCACCTTGCGGATGCCCGGCACCGCCGCCACGGTGGCGATGATCTCGTCCAGGTCCTTGCGCAGGCTGGGCTCACCGCCGGTCAGGCGGATCTTGCTCATCCCCAGCGCCGCAAAGGCCCGCACCAGGCGGCCGATCTCCTCCACCTGCAGGAAGCGCGGGCGGCCATCGGCCTGGTAACCGTCGGGCAGGCAGTAGCTGCACCGGAAGTTGCAGGCTTCGGTCAGCGACAGGCGCAGGTACGGAAAGCTGCGTCCGAAACCGTCGGTGAGTTGGCTCATGGCTGGTCCACCTTGTTGCTCCACCGTCTTGCCTGTGCCCGGAACGGCCCGGATACCCTCGCCTGCTGGAACGATTGCCAGAGTACGCGGCCTTCAGTTCCATCGGCATGACTTAAATCAATCGCGTTCGGCCCCGCGCGGCAGGCGTTGTGGCAGCATGCGGCTTTCCGTGCAGCGGGCGTGTGACAACCCTCATGATGATGAACGATTTCCAGCAACTGCTGCACGCCGCCGGCGAGCAGGCTGAACCGCAACGCCTGCTGTTCGTATTCGTGCGCGCCGAGCTGCCCGAATCGCCCACCAGCGACCAGCGCGACCGTCATGACCGCCGCGAGGGCGGCACCCTGTCGCCGGTGCTGTGCGTGGACAAGCTGCCGGCCGAGGTGCCCAGCTTCCAGGCGCTGGCGGCCGAATCGACCACCACCGGCATCGACTGGGACCTGGTGTTCGTAGCGGCGCTGGATGGCCGTGGCGGTTTCGCGCCGAACAGCGACGAAGCCGCGCGCCCGTTGCGGCTGATGGTCAACGCCATCCATGACGGTCAGATCGGCCGCTTCGCCGCCTTCGACCGTGGCGGCGAGCCCGTTCAGTTCTATTGAGCCACCAGCTGCAGGGTCAGGAAGAAGATCACCAGCACGGTGTTCAGCCCCCAGGCCACGGTCAGCCCGCGCGCCGCCACGCCCAGGTTGGGGTTGTGCGCGGTGGGCGCCGCCCGCCAGACCGCCGGGATGATCCAGCCGGTATAGAGCAGCAGCACGGCAAATACCCCCAGCAGCAGCGTGGTGCGCTGGTTGGCCAGCGCCCAGAGGGCCACCGCCCACAGAATGTTGCTGGGAATGACGCCCTGCAGCCAGAACACACTCCACAGGCGGGAACGGCCTTGGGTGTCGGGGGTGGGGTGCAGCGAAGCGGTGGCGGTCATAAGTCTCCTTCTGTTTAGGAAACGTGCTGAGCAAGCCTGCGCTTGGTGGCTGGGAACGTCAACCCGAGTCGCACGTCACGCTTTGGCACCTGTAGACGCGGGCCGAGCTCGACACAGGTCGCTCCCCGCAGAGCCTGTCGTCATCGCCCCTCCCCCCCTTGTTCCCTAACGCCCCCCAACCTCGACATCTGTCGCAGATTGCACGGTGCGGGCGGACCGCCGCGCCAGCCAGCGCTGGCAGTGCTTAACAGCATGGGAGAATGCCGAAAGCGTCTCCAATCGAGTGATGTTTACAACTCTTCTGATTGGCATTGCACAGCGCCAGGGGCTCAGATGGCGTGCCACCGGAAAAGGGTGGCCGGGCTTCGAACACCCGAGTTGATGTTGATGTATGCGCTTGCCAGCCGGCGCCACCTCAGCGTGGCGCCGGCTGGCAATCAGTCTGCCGGCTATGGCGGGCGGTGCGTGGGGGCCTTCGGGCCCGCCGGACTGACATCAACCCGGTGTTCGAACCACGTACCGTCCGCCACTTTTATGGGTGGCGGCTACCGATTGCCCTGCACGGAGCCTTGCCATGAATGAATCGGACTTCCCGCATCTGCACGCCTACCGCGGCACCGCCGGCGACGACGGTTCGCCACAAGCTGCGCCCGCAGTAGACAGGAACACCTTCATTGCCAACCTCCACCGCATCGGCTCCGGTGCGGCGGCCGACGGGCAACCCTGGCCGGAGCGTCACCAGCTGCCCGGTCGCTGCCTGGCCCTCGCCGATGCCGATTGCGCGCTGAGCGGGTTGCGGGTGGTGCTGGAAATGCTGCTGGCGGCGGAGCGCACCCGGCAGAATGGCGAACCCGGGCAGTACGTGGGCGACCGGGTGATGGAGGGGTTGGTCATGGCCTGCCAGTCGTTGTGCGCGCAGGCGGTGGGGCGCTTGCAGCCCGAAGGGTGAATGTCATGTGCAACGCCCTTCAGCGAGAACCGCCTTCCACCCGACATGCCAGCGGCGTAGCGCCCTTCGCCGAGGGAATCGCGAGTACATTCCAGCGCTCGGCCAAGGTGCGTTCGACGCGGAAAGAAAATGACCGTGCCTCGGCGGGCATCTTCCCTTCAGAGAAGCCGATGGCTATCTCGAAACGATCCAATCCGAGGTTCCCCGCCTCCAGTCCTGAGCCATCTTCCCGCTTCACTCCGACGTAGACGACAGGGCGCTTCACGTCCACCTTTGCCCTGGCAAGCTGGCGATCCAATTCAGCGCTGCCATCGAAGTACTGCATTCCTTCGTCCTTGGCGATAGAGCTGAGGGTCTGCTTGAACCGATTCACGCCCTCCTGGTCATGCACGCAGAACTGGATCATCTTGAAGGGCCGCTTTCCTACAGCCCATGCGCCGCCAGAGAATCCAAGTCCGACTCCAATCAGAAGTAGTGCTGTCAGGATCCTCATCATCAAGGCCCCAATTTGCAGAGTGTGGCAGCCAACGTCGCCGCAGGGCCAAAAATCATGACCCCAAGGACATCTCCGCTCGGTCTTCTCAGGCGCCTTCCGCCGGATGAGGGAGACCTTGTCGGGGGTGAGGAATCTGGGCACGGAATGTCCTTCAGGGCACTGCACCCGCCATCGGCAGATGCTCGATCCGCCATGTCCTGGCGTAGATGAGAATTACGCTTCCGGTCGAGGTGGTCTCGATACGGAAACATTTCAGGCCGGACAACGGATCGCCGACCGCCTTCCAACGATCAAGAAGATGAGCAAGCCCCGGCTCCTCGTCATCGACCCTGGCGAACTCTATTCCCTCCTCCCCCAGTACGCCGAAGTTCATGAGCGCCGAGCACCCGTAGGCTTCCGAGAAGTAGACGGTTGCCTGCCGGCCGTCCGGCCAGCGCACGTGGACCCTTACCTCGTCGCATACGCCAGGTTTGCTCCTGTCAATGTTGATGGCCAGCAACGTGGCGTCACACCATTCGAGGGAGTTGAAATCTTGGTTCATCTACTGGAATCCACCAGATGCATACCACGGTGGTGCGACCTCGTCCGCCCCTTCCTCTCTCTCACCACTCCTGAAGCTCCCCAAGGTTGAGATGCCGAGCATAGGAGCGCCGACTACTGATCAGCACCCGCTTGGATGCGAACCTCCGGCCGTCCCTGCATTCAACGGCGAATTGGTAGCTCTGGGGTTCCGGCCCTGCAACGACCATCATGGGGACCGAGAATGTGCTTCCAACCGGTTTCGACGAAACTACACCTTCGCCCTCCCCGAGCATGCTCAGCTCACAATCCAGAGCGCGAACGTCACCCTGACCTGGCGGCACGCTTCCCGAGACGCGCACGATCATATCGCCACCCAATGTTGCACAGCCGGCCAGAACCAGACCGGCCATGACAGCTGCGGCACACCTCACCTTTGGCATCCCCGAATCCTCAGTACGCACTGCGACGTCTCACGCCGATAGCCATTCAGGGACGCATCAATCTCATCAATAGATACCCGCCATGATACGAATATAGTCGTCGAGCGAATCCACCCGCCGATCGACTGCAATACCACGTTCTTTTGCGAGCGATTGGAGCTCGAATATCAACACCCCATACCCCGAGTCCCAACCATGAGCTTCACCAGGCGACAGTTCCTTCGAAAATCGATCTCCAGGACGGAGCTTCCCAGAGGGCAAACGAAGCTCGTCTGCAACATGCTCCAGCAGCTCCACTACGGTTTCCTGATCCAGGCCACTGTCCGCATAGTATCGGTCATAGAAGCCAGTTGGCGACAGCGCCTCTCTTTCTCTCAGGCTTTCCTTCATTTCCATTCGCCTCCATCCACCGCCTGCGCTGCAGCCACAATAGAGCATGGAGCCGATATCCCATAGGTCCTCCCGCACAGTCGTCACCGCGGCCCAGCAATCTTCCTGCCGAACGCCAGGGTGCTTAAAGCTTGCCGGACCATCCGATCTTCTTACACGGCCCTCCCATTCGTGAACACGGACCAGTGGCAAGGTCGATTTGACACATACCCGAACCCACACGACGCTCGGCCGGAAAGTGCCGAATCAGGCACCGGGAAAGGAGACCGCCACGTGCCACTCACGCATTTCGCTTACTGGGTGAGACCGCCCAGCCAACTATAATTTTATTCCGCTGTAAACAAGGCCCAGCTCTTCATCGCGCATGACCCAGCGGCCAACATTTCCCTCCGGACACAGATAGAACTTGCCGCCATAGCTTGACGCTCGCGACCACGCGTTGCGGGCAAACTGAGGAAATCTCCGCATGACTCGCGCGTCGGACATCTCCGGCCTGCTCACCAGCCTACATTCTTCGGGCAAAGTAAGAGCCCCGCTGGTCAGGCGGAAAACCAGCCACGACTCATTTGTGTCCATGTCGTGCGACTCGCGTATGTTGACTGCGTCCTCAGGCAACCATGAAGGCAACCATTTCGATTCACCGATTGCTTGCCTTGAGACGGCTTGATTGCGGTCTGCATACTCGGTGCTGGCAACTTCCATGCAACCAGAAAGTGCGATTGACAGCGTCACGATTGGGAGCAGCTTGGGGGCGTACATCTGAGGCATCCGAGTCATCAGCAAGGGAAGTTTCCACCGGGTCGATAGCTCCCGCACATCTGCGAGCAACTCCGCGTACGGCTCATTTGTCCAGATGATCGTCCGAGGCGGTTTGCCAGCTGATCCGCAGCGGAGTCAGCGGTGGAGTCGCCCTTGGTGTTTTGATCGAACCACTATAGTTGTAGAACCACCCGCTCGCATCCGTGGCCTGCTGGCCCGGGAAGCGCAACGCCAGCTCGAACACCACACCATCGCCATCTGGATCGGCACTCGGAATCTGGTTGCCGAACACCTCGCTCTTGTTGCTCCACTCCCAGATCGCGACATTCCGTACCGGATCGATCACCACGCGCGGTGTGCCCAGGTGATCCGGCTGCACGTAGGCCAGTTCCGGCACGCCGGTGGCCGGCATGTTGATCAACGCCACCGGGTAGTTGTCCAGCCAGATGGCCTGCTGCTGCGCCTGGCCCGTGGCCGAGTAGTTGCCCAGCCACTGCCCTGCTTCGTCGTACAAGGTGATCTGCGCTGCGCCACCGGCCGGGGTACGCAGTGCGCGCTCACCGCGATGGTTGTAGGCGTAGCTTTCCAGTACAGCATCGCCCTGCTTCACTGCGTTCATGCGGTTGGCATCGTTGTAGGTGAACGTCTTGCCGCCGATGCTGGTGGTGTTGCCCACCGCGTCATGGTTGCGCGCCTCGGCATCCACCGCAATCAGCCGATGGCTGGTTGCGGGATAGGTGTAGCTGGCGGTGCCTGCCGAGGTGGTCAGCGCGGTGCGATTGCCGGTGGCGTCATACGCATAGGTTTCGATCGGGGTGCCTGTCGTCCCGTCCTGGGTCTGCGTCAGGCGACCCAGCGTGTCGTAGGCGTACTTGGCCAGCACCGTCGAGCCTGCGCCATTCTTCAGCTCAGTGATCGAGCCGACCGGATCATAGCCATAGCCCAGCGACAGGCCGCCTGCAGCCGGGTCATGCACCGCCTGCGGGCGATAATCCAGATCCAACGGACGCTGCAGCTGGCGGCCGTTGCCGTAGGCCCAACCGGTCGCCGGGCCGAAAGCCGCGTAGCTCAGGTTGTTCACCACGATCTGGCGGGCCTGGCCGGGGCGGGTCAGGCCGATCTGGCTGATGCGGCCCTGGGTATCGCGGACGTAGTCGGCCACGCTGCCGTCGGGGTAGGTCAACGCAGTCAGGCGGCCCGACTTGCTATAGGCGTAGCGCAGCGTGCTGGCAACGCCGTTGACGGTCTGTACCTTGCGGGTGACCTGGCCGAAGCGATCATGGCAGTACTGGGTGCTGCCATTGGCGTGCAGCACCTGCCCCAGGCGCCCCTTGGCAAAGCGCTCGTCTGCGGCGCAGGCTGCTGGCGCCACGTCATAGCTGTAGCCCACGTCCAGATTGGGGTCCGGGTAGGCGATGCCGATTAGGCGGTTGAGTGCGTCGTAGTGATAGGTGGCGGTGACGCCAAGCGCATCGGTAGCCGTCTTGCGATTGCCGGCGGCGTCCACGGTGAAGCTGCTGGCGCCACTGTCCGGGCTGACTTGCCCGGTCAGATCACCGAAACCGTTGTAGGCATAGCCTGCTCTTCCCGGGCTTCACGCGCGGCTCGCACCGCTACCTGGCAACCGGCCACACCCTCCAGCGCGAGGATCCTGCTGCGGTGGTGGCCGCGATTCAATCTGTCTCAGGCACTTTGAAGTAGCTGTTCCAGGCAGCGGCTTCCCCCGCTGTTCCCGGCTACTGCCCACGCAGGCGCACCGCAAAGTACCGCGCCGGGGAAAGGCCAAGCGCTTTCTTGAACATCGTGATGAAGGCCGTCACCGACTCATAGCCCAGCGTCTCGGAAACGCGTTGTACGGGTGCACCGGCGGCGAGTTCCCGAATGGCGATGAGCAGGTGCAGTTGCTGCCGCCAGCGCCCGAAAGACAGTCCCGTTTCCCGTTCGATGAGCCGGGTCAACGTGCGCTCGCCCAGGGCCAGGCGCACGGCCCACTGGCCGATGGTGCTGCGGTCTGCCGGATCCGCCGACAGCGCCGCAGCCAGCACACGCACCTTCGGGTGATGGCTGACCGGCAGCGACAGATGCTCAGCCGGCATCTGTACCAGCTCGTCCAGCAACACCCGCGCCAGCCGGTCGGTGTGGCTGCCATGCGGATAGTCCAGCGGCGCGTCGGCCAGGTGCAGGATCATCTCGCGCAGCATCGGCGAGATGGCCAGCGTCACGCACTGCGCCGGCAGGTCGACGATGCCGGGCTCGACGAATAGATAGCACAGGCGCGCGTTGGCGGTGGCGCGGTTGCTGTGCGGCATGCCGCCCGGAATCCAGACGCCACACTGGGGCGGCACGATCCACAGCGCATTGGCCACTTCGCAGGTCACCGCCCCATGCAGCGCAAGAATGAGCTGGCCCTTTCGATGCTCATGCACCGGAATTTCCGCGTCGTGCTCGGCCACCTGCAGGCGGCTGGCAACCGCCGGGCGATCGGTCTCGTCCGGGTCCAGGTCAAAGCCGGGGAGCGAAATGCGAGCCATTCTCACATTGACCGGTTTTAGCGATTGATTGTCATTGTAGCGAAATTCGCCAGTGCGGCCGATCACTAGCATGAGCCGCATGCACTCCCCCACTCCTGCCCGTCCCCACGTGTTCCAGGCATTCGCCCGGTTGAAAAGCCCTGCCCTCAGGACCGATCAGGAGGCGGTGCTCTTCTCGCTCAAATGCCTGCTCGCCGCGTCGCTGGGGCTGTATGTCTCCCTGCGGATCGGCCTGAATCGCCCGTTCTGGGTGATCGGCACGGTCTATCTGGTGTCGCAGCCCCTTTCCGGGGCAACACTGAGCCGCGGCCTGTTTCGCCTGCTCGGTACCGTGGGCGGGGCTGTCGCCACCGTCGCGCTGGTGCCACGCTTCGCCAATGCACCCCTGGTGCTGAGCGCCGCGCTCGCCACCTGGATGTCGCTTTGCCTGTATCTGGCAATGCTCGACCGCACGCCGCGTGCCTATGCGTTCCTGCTGGCCGGCTATACCACCAGCCTGATCGGCTTTCCTGCGGTGATGGTGCCGGGAGACGTGTTCACCATTGCCATCACGCGGGTGCAGGAAATTGCCATCGGCATCCTGGCCGCAACGCTGATACACGCGCTGGTGCTGCCGCGCCGGGTCTCGATGCGCGTGCACGCACGGGTCGCTGCCGTGCTGGATGACGCGGAACGATGGACACGGGACATGCGCGCCGGCGCATCGGACACGGTGCTGGCGACGGACCGCTCGAAAGTGGCCGCCGACCTGCTCGAGCTGCATGTGCTGTCGATCCACCTGCCCTTCGACAGCGCCCACGGCGTGGCCCAGGTGCAGATCCTGCGTGCCCTGCATGACCGGATGCTGGACGTGCTGATGCTGTCCAGCGCGGTGGAAGATTCCATCGACCGGCTGCGTTCACCACAGGCCGGCGCGATGGATGCAACGGGCTGGCGCGATCTGCTGCAGGCCGGCCTCGCCGCGCAACAGACCGAGCTCGACCTCGCCCACGCCGATTGCCGCGTACTGCAAGCGGAGCTGCACACTGCCCGGCCCGACTGGCGCCGGCATGTACCTGCCCGCCTTGCACGACATGTGCAGGGTGCGGTACTTCACCGGGATCATCGGCTTGCCCTGCGCAGCGCGCTGGGCGCGTTCGTCGGCATCCTGCTGAGCTGCGTTCTATGGATCGCTACCGGCTGGTCGGAGGGCGCCACGGCGGTGTCCATCATCGGCACGGCGTGCGTGCTGTTCGGCACGATCGAAGCGCCGGCGCCGCATGTCATGCGCTACCTGGTGGGATCGTGCATCGGTGTGGTCGTCGGCCTGCTCTACGGTCTGCTGATCTTCCCCGCGTTGTCCGATATCACCGGCCTGATTACCGCGCTCGCGCCGGTGCTGCTGCTGTGCGGATCGTTCCTGGCCCGGCCGCCCTTCATCATGGCCGCCCTGGGCGTGGTACTGACCTTCCCGATCATCGCAGGCCTGGGCGCGACCAATTCGGTCAACATCGTCGGCGCACTCAACAACAGCGTTGCGCTGTTCGTGGGTACGACGGTGGCACTGTGCAGCATGCAGCTGTTCCAGACCGCCGACGCGGGCCGCAACCGCGCACGGTTGGAGCATTCGATCCGTCGGGATATCGCACGACACGCCGCCGGACGAGGTGATGTGACCCGCGCCTGGCTCAGCCGCATGCTGGATCGAATCGGGCTGCTCGCTCCCAGGCTGCAGGGCCGTTCCAGCGCCGCGCACGACCTGCGGGCATTGTTTGCGGACGTGCGTGCGGCACGTGCATCCAGCCAACTCCGCGCGCTGGAAAAGCGGCTGCACAACCCGCAGGTTCGGACGCTTCATGCGCCGCTGGTCGAACGCATCGCTGCACATTTCGGGGTTCGCGCCCACGCGCCACGCAGTGTCGATGCCCATCTTCTGAAGTTGTTGGACTGCATGCGCGAGGCCGCAACAGCCATCGCCGCGGCCGATCGAGGGTATCTGCTGCACCTGCTCAGCGGGTTGCGCCGCGACCTGCTGGCCTCACCGCTCACCCATCGGCACTGACCGCATGCTCTCTGATCTTTCCATTGATGGCGTGCTCATTCCCGGCCTGCTCGCCGTGGCCATCGCCGCGTTGGCGCTGTCGGTACTGACCTCACGTTTCCTCGCCAGCCTCGGTCTGTACCGGTTGTTCGCCGCGTGGCCACTGGTGGGCCTGTCCCTGTTCGTGATCCTGGCGGAGCTGATGATCCAGCTCTCGCCCCTGCTCGAGAAATGAAATGAAAGACCTGCTTGCTGTCATCGGGCGCTGGAGCGCAACCCTGGTAGTGTTCGCAATTGCCGTCGTCGCTGCACTGGCCATCTGGCATCGCTACGAAACACGCCCGTGGACGCGTGATGGACGGGTGCGCGCCGATGTGGTGCGCGTTGCGTCAGACATGGGGGGGCTGGTCACCCAGGTGCTCGTGCACGACAACCAGCGGGTCAGTGCCGGCCAGCTGCTGCTGGTGCTCGATCAGCCACGCTTCGCCGCCACGCTGGAGAAGGCAGACGCGGCGGTCAGGAGCGCGCATGCCACGCTGGCGCTGGCTCGCCGCGAATCGGCGCGGGACAACGCACTTGGCAACCTGGTCGCTTCGGAAACCCGCGAACGCAACGCCGCCAAGGTCGATACCGAGCTGGCCGCGCTGGCGCAGGCACGGGCCGAACAGCGCGTTGCCCAGCTCAACGTGCAACGCACCGAGGTGCGCGCAACCACCGATGGCATCATCACCAACCTCGACCTGCACGCGGGCGACTACCTGCAGCCGGGGGCACAGGCGCTGGCGCTGATCGACACCGGCAGCCTGCGCATCGAGGGCTACTTCGAGGAAACCAAACTGGCCTGCATCACCGAGGGCGATGCCGCCGTGGCCCGGCTGATGGGCGACAACCACGACGTCCGCGGGCACGTGGATACCATCGCCGCCGGCATTGCCGACGATCAGCGCTCAAGCACACACAACCTGCTGCCCGCCGTGGCGCCAACTTACACCTGGGTGAGGCTGGCGCAGCGCATCCCGGTACGCATCCGCATCGATGATGCGCCATCGGATACCCGCCTGATCGTGGGTCGCACTGCGAGTGTGACCATCACACCCTCGGCAGCGGGAGCCTGCAAGTGAGCGTGCGAACACTACGCGGTGGGCTGCTTGCCCTGCTGCTGCCCATGACGGCCTGCGTCTCCGGCCCCGACTATCACCTGCCTGCGAATGCCGTCGCAGCCTCCCCCCGGGCGGCCCGGGCGTTCGTCTCGGGCAGCGAGGCATCGTTCAGCCACGACGCGCCACCGGATCGGTGGTGGGAACTGTATGGCGACCCCCAGCTTGACGGCTACGTGCGCGAAGCACTGGCGGCCAACACCGACCTGCGCGCTGCCGATGCCAACCTCCGGCGCGCCAGCGCTACCGTGCTGGAGTACCGCGCGCGCGGTGCCGTACAGGCCGACGTGGATGCGTCGGGCACGCTCATCCATGCCGGTGGCTACACCCAAGCGTCGGCCGCGCCGCAGTCGTACGCGCTGGGCCTTCACCTCTCCTATCCACTGGATCTTGCAGGCGGTATCCGCCGCGGCATCGAAGCCGCCAACGCGGACGCCGAGGCCGTCGCTGCGGCGCGGGACCAGGTCCGCGTGGTCGTCGCTGCGGCCGTCACCCGGGCCTATCTCCAGGTGTGCACCCGAAATCACACGCTCGCTGCAACCCGGCAGGTGCTGGCGGTGCAGCGCGCCACCCTGGAGGCAACCCGACGCCTGGCTGCCGGAGGGCGCGGAACGGACTTCGATGTCAGCCGTGCCGGTGCCGCCGTCAACCGCAGCGCGGCGGGGATACCGCACCTGCTGGCGGAACGCCAGGCCGCACTGTTCGAACTGGCCGCATTGATGGGCAGGCTCCCGGCGGACTATCCCAGGGAGGCCGAAGCCTGCCCAGGCCCCCCGGAGCTGGGGCAGGCGCTGCCGGCCGGTGATGGTTGGCAGCTGCTCCAGCGGCGCCCCGACGTACGCGCAGCCGAACGCAGCCTGGCCGCCGCGACTGCAATGATCGGTGTCGAGACGGCGGGTCTCTATCCGCAGATCACCTTGGGCGCCTCTTCGGGCGTGGCCGGCACACCGGCGCATCTGCTGTCGGCCGACGGCTTCGGTGCGAGCATCGGTCCCGCGCTGTCATGGCACTGGCCCAACCGCCGCGTGGCCAAGGCCCGCGTCGCAGCGGCAGGTGCCAATGCAGATACCGCGCTCGCGTCCTTTGACGGCGTCGTGCTGCAGGCACTGCGCCAGACCGAGACCGCGCTTTCTGCCTGCACGCAGGAACTTGAACGCGAGCGCAGCCTGGCGCAGGCGCGTGGGGATGCAGCGCGGGCCGCCGGGCAGGCGCAGCAGCTCTACCGTTTCGGCAGGATCGATTTTCTCGACCTGCTTTCGGCCCAGGCCGCGCTGGCAGATGCGGAGTCCGCATTGGCCGTCTCGCGCGCGGAGCGCATTGACCGGCAGATGGATCTTTTCCTGTCGTTGGGTGGAGGCTGGGCTGCAACAGATTCAGCCCCGGGCGGGGTCCAGTGACCCGTTGCCTGGCAGCGGCTGCAGGCCGCGCCGTCTGTTCAGAAAAGTGCCGCCCAAACCCGTATTCATTCACACTGACTGCCCTATATTCCCGCCACGGCGCCGCATGCTGCGGCCATGACGGAGGCACTTCCATGAAGACCACACGTTTGCTTGCCATCGCTTTGACCACCGCCACCGCGTTGGCTGCGGCCCCCGCCTTCGCTGACCCGCCGCATCACGCCCGCGGCAACGGCCCGCCGCCGCATGCCGGCGGCCCGCACAACCGTGATGCGCCGCCGCCCGGCTGGCAGAAGAAGGCCTGGCGTCGTGGCGACCGCCTGCCCTGGGCCGAAGTGGACCGCCGCTACTGGGTGGACGATTACGCGCGTTATGACCTGCGCAATCCGGGTCGCGGCCAGCGCTGGGTGCGCCAGTCCGACACCGAGTACCTGTTGGTGGAGATCGCGACCGGCTTGATCATCGACGCGCTGCATCGTTGAATGCGGAGCGCGCTGGGGCCCTGTAGCCGTGGCCCCGGCGGCGCTTCCACCCTACGAAGGCCGTCATGAACGATGCGAACCACCGGAATCCAGAACGCGCTTCTCGCTGCGTGCCTCGCCGCAGGCCTGCCGGCCCATGCAAGCCAGCGCCCATCATCGGCTGATGTGAATGCCATCGAACAGGTGGTCGAATCGTTCCGCACCTCGTTGATCAACAAGGACAAGCCGACCTACATGAGCCTGTTCTTTTCGGACAGACCGGAAGATATCGGCTGGCAGTTCGTTTCCGAAGATGCCGGCCGATTGAACGTCGCTTGACGCGGCCGAACCCAGGCCGCGAACCATTCAGCATGCGCATTGGCAATCAGTCAGGGATCGGGCACAGTTCGGCCACGCGCAAGGACGCACGCCATGACCCGCCTGCTGATCATCGAAGACAACCCCGAGCTCGTAGCCAACCTGTACGCTTTCTTTGAGCCTATCGGCTACGTGCTGGACGACGCCCGCGACGGTGCCAGCGGCCTGCGCCGGGCCACGCAGCACGACTACGACGCCATCCTGCTGGACCTGATGCTCCCGCGCCTGGATGGCATGACGCTGTGCCGAAAGCTGCGCCGGGAATTCCAGAACCCGGTGCCGATCCTGATGCTGACCGCGCGCGATCCGGTCGAGGACCGCGTGCAGGGCCTCGCTCTCGGCGCCGATGACTACCTGGTCAAACCGTTCTCGCTGAAGGAACTGGATGCGCGGATCAAGGCCCTGGTGCGACGCGCCCAGGGCCGTCAGGTCGACAGCGTACTGGCGTGGAAGGACTTGCAGGTAGATACGCGCTCGCCGCAGGCCTGGCGACAGGGGCGCTGCATCGCGCTGACGCCTACGTCGCACAAACTGCTGATGTGCCTGGTACGCGCGGCCCCGGCCGTGGTGCGCAAGCAGGAGATGGAATACCTGGTCTGGGGCGACGAGCCACCGGACAGCGGCGCGCTGCGTACCCACATCCATGAGCTGCGCCTGCAGGTGGACCGCAGCTTCGACACCACGTTGATCGCCACGGTGCACAGCGTCGGCTGGCGCATGCCGGCGTGACCCCTGCCGCTCTCTACCGCCGCCTGGCCCTGCGTACCCGCATCACGATTTCGTTCGTGCTGCTGATGGCCGGCGCGATGGGCTTCATCGTCCTGGCCGAACAGGTGGACTACGACCAGGTCAGGGCCGCGGTCATCGCCCGGACCCAGGACAGTGCCGTGCACAAGCTGCAGGCAGCGCTGGCCCGTGGCGAGCGCCCCGCCCTGCCCCCGGGCAGCCAGCTGTACGACAGCCATAGCGTGCCGATGGTGCTGCGCCAGTACGGCCTGGGCTACCACGGCGAAGCAGGACCCGACGAGTGGCACCTGCGTGTGTTCGACAGTGGCGGCCAGCGCTACTACCTGCTGCAGGACGCTGCACCCTATGGCTACCTGGAACACCTGATCAATGCCTTTGCCGCGGTGGTCATTTCGATCTGCGTGCTCGGCGCCTTCCTGATCGGTCGCAGGGTGGCATCGCACGTCATCGCGCCCATCACGCAGTTGGCCGATGCCGTGCAGAGCGGGCGGAAGCCCTTTCCCTGTCAGGACGCCCGCGACGAGATCGGTGTACTCGCCCGTGCCTTCGCCCGGCACAGTGATGAGCTCGAACGGTTCCTGCATCGCGAGCAATGCTTCAGCGGCGATGCCAGCCATGAGCTGCGCACGCCCTTGGCCATCATCGGCGGCGCTGCGGAAACCCTTGCCTGCCAGCTTCCGTCCGACAGCCACCTGGTCCCCAGCGCGGAGCGTATCCTGCGCACTACCCAGGAGATGCAGCGCCAGCTGTCCTGCCTGCTGCTGCTCTCACGTACCCCCGGCTCCGTGCCGCGCAACAAGGTGGCCCTGCGCCCATTGATCGAATCCTGCATGGAGCGCTGCCAACCGTGGATTTCCGGCAAGCCGGTGATCGTTGCGTTTGATGCCCGGCATGACGCCGTGCTGGACACCAACGCAGATCTGGCGCACAGCGTGATCTGGAACCTGCTGCGCAACGCCTGCCAGTACACCGAAAGGGGCGAAGTGAGGATCACCCTCCACGACACCGCACTCACCGTCGCCGACACCGGACCCGGCCTGCCCTCCAGTATCGACCCACAGCAGTTCCAGCGCTTCGTGCCCGGCAGCCTGCACAATGGCGAGGGACTGGGGCTGTCCATCGTGCAGCGCATCGTCGAGCACCTGGGCTGGAGGATGACGGTGCACTCCTCGCAGCAGGGATGCCGGTTCAGCCTGGAATGGCCCGCCTGACGGTTTCCTGACACGCGCGTGCACATGCTGGGGATTGCTCACTTCACGGCGGAAACGGCATGCAGCACCCCAAGGACAGCGGCAAGTACCCGCATGGCAAGACCGGCCTGGGCCGCATCTTCCACACCCTGATCCATTCGCGAGACGGATTCATCGCTACCTTTCGTGGCGAGGCTGCTTTTCGCCAGCTGCTGCTCCTGCACGCGCTGTTGATCACTGCAGCGTTCGTACTGGACATCAGCGCGGTCGAGCGCGCATTGGTGTTGGCGGTCTGCTTCATCAGCCTGGTGGTGGAACTGCTCAACTCGGCGATCGAAGCCGTGGTTGATCGCATTTCGCTGGAGCAGCATCCGCTGTCCAAGAACGCCAAGGACATGGGCAGCGCCGCGCAGACCACCGCGTTGTTGATGGTCGGCGCAGTGTGGGGCGTGATCCTGCTGGGCTAGCCCGGCAAGGCTGACAACTTCCTGATAAAGCCGTTTCGATACTGCGCGCACTCCTGTTCCGCGGAACCTGCTCGTGCGCCAATGCCTCCGTTTTCCACGGCCCCATCCGATCATCCTGGTCTGGGCCGCAGCGTTTTTCTTCACCACGATTGGAAACATCGCCCTCTGGAAGACGCTGTGGGGGCTGATCGACCTCAACAGCCTGCGCAGCGTGCTGTTCCTGGCCAGCCTGCCGCTGGTGCTTTTCTGCCTGTTCAACCTGATGCTGACGCCACTGCTGGCACTGCCGTTCCTGCGCAGGCCGCTGCTGGTGCTGCTCGTTGTCGTCAGCGCCGCCTGCAGCTACTTCATGCTGCACTACAACGTGCTGATCGATCGCAGCATGGTGCAGAACGTGTTCGAGACCAACCAGGCCGAACTGAACGCCTATCTGTCGCTGCCACTGCTGTTGACCCTGCTGGCGCTGGGCGTGCTGCCCGCTGCCGGGCTGGCCCTGGTGCGCACCACCAGCGGGGCCGGTTCGATACGTTCGCTGCTGGTGTGGCCAGTCAGCGTTCTGGCGTCATTGCTGGTACTGCTGGCAATCGGCTTCGCGTTCTACAAGGACTATTCCTCACTGCTGCGCAACAACCGCCACATCCGCGACCAGGTGCTGCCGTTGAACGTGGTGCGGCATACCCACGGTTATCTGAAAGGTCTCTACAGCACCCGCCAGCAACCGCTGCGCGCGATTGGCATGGACGCACAGCGCGCGCCGGGCCCGCGCCCGAAGCTGGTGATCCTGGTCGTCGGCGAGACCGCGCGATCACAGAACTTCCAGCTCAACGGCTACCCACGCGCGACCAATCCCCGGCTCTCGCGCAAGGAAGGCGTCATCAGCTTCAATGATGTCTCCTCATGCGGGACCGCCACGGCCATCTCGGTGCCGTGCATGTTCTCGCAGATGACCCGAGGCCAGTACGACGACGTGCGCGCCGCAACCGAGGAGAACGTGCTCGACATCCTGCAGCGCACCGGCATCAGCGTGCTCTGGCGCAACAACAACAACGGCGGCTGCAAGGGCGTGTGCGAACGCGTACCGACCGAGGACATGCCTGCGCTGAAGGTGGCCGGCCAGTGCGTCAACGCCGACGGCACCTGCTACGACGACGTGCTGCTGCACCAGTTGGGCGCACGCATCGATGCCATCAACGGCGACGCCCTGATCGTGCTGCATCAGCTCGGCAGTCATGGGCCGACCTACTTTGAACGGTATCCCGCAGCGTCGCGGGCTTTCAGCCCGACCTGCGACAGCAATCAGATCCAGCATTGCAGCAACGAGGCGCTGGTCAACACCTACGACAACACTCTGGTCCACACCGACCACCTGCTGGGCAAGGCCATCGACCTGCTGCAGGGCTATGCGGACCAGCGTGATGTCGCACTGATCTATGTGTCCGACCATGGCGAGTCGCTGGGCGAACGCGGGATGTACCTGCACGGCACGCCCTACTTCATCGCCCCGCGCGAGCAGACCCAGGTGCCGATGGTGATGTGGTTCTCAGCGGAATTCAGCCGCAACGCAGGCCTGGACCTGGCCTGCATGCGTGGGAATGCGCTGCACCGCGCGTACAGCCATGACAACGTCTTCCACTCGTTGCTGGGCCTGTTCGGGGTCAGCAGCACGGTATACCAGCGCGATCTGGATGTGTTCGCCGGTTGCCGCACAGGGACGGCCCAGAGGACTACCGGGCCCGCGGTTGTCAGCGCGCCTGTTGCCGCGCTGCCAGCGAGGACCCGGCGTTGCTGGGCCAGGCTGAGCCTCGTCAGAAGTCCGCAGCTGCGGCGACGCGATGCTCTGGGCTGCTGGCGAGGCGTCGCCTTCGGATGGGTTCGCGGCACCGCTGGGCGCGGGGGGTTATCACCTTGATGACGTTGATCATCTTGATGCACCTGGCGGGCGCTGCTAAGGTCCCGGCAGAGTGCTGCTCCTGATCGGCCGCTTGGCGCATTTCCGGCACCGGTCTACTGGCAACAGGGCAAAGGATATGGCCGACAGAAAGTACTGGTTTACAGCGCGCAGTCACGGATGGGGCTGGGGACTGCCCTGCGCGTGGCAGGGCTGGGTGGTCTATGCGATCGCCTTTGCGCTTCTGCTCGGCGGTCCGTTCCTGTTCTCACCCTTTCGCAACCCTGTTGCCTTCCAGATCTACACTTGGACAATCGTAGTCGCGCTTGTGCTGGTCTGCTGGCGCAAGGGCGCGCCCCCCGGCCCGATGTGGTGAGGGCGGCGCTGCCGGATCTTAGTTGGCCAGGGCGAAATCCAGGCCCGCACACACCGCCGCCACCTGGGCGTCGTTGCATTCCTGCGGATTGGTGCGCGGGCTGTCCGGGTAGACCTCGGTGGTGGTGGCAAAGCGAGCATCGGTGAAGCCAGCGCAGGCGCCGATCGAACGGGATTCGCCCCAGACCACGCCCGGCGACTGCAACGGCAGGCCGACCAGATTGCCTTCGGCGTCGGCCGGGGCGATGTGGGTGATGGGCGCCACTGCGGCGATCAGTGCCTTCTGGAACTCGGCCTGCGGATCTTCACTGTTGCCGATCACGTAGAAGCCATCGGGAATGGTGTCGCGCTCGAACGGCTTGCCGTCGCGGGCGCAGCGCGCCGGATCGAACTCGTTCAGGTCGCTGTCGGTGGTCTCGTGCAGGTCCAGATGCACCAGCAGGTTCGGCTTGCGCTCGGCCACCCAGCGCATCAGCGCGGCGGCTTCCTCGATCTGGCCGCCGTCACGGAAGCTGCGGTTCGGGTCGATCGCATCCGGGTTCCAGCGCTGGATGCGCTCGTAGCCCCACGGGCTGACGCAGGGCGCGACGATCAGGTTCAGCCGGCCCAGGTAACGCTCCGCCTGCTGCTCCAGGAACTGCAGGGCACCGTGCACGCCGCTGGTCTCGTAGCCATGCACGCCACCGGTGATCAGCGCGGTCGGCAGCGCCGGGTTCCAGTCGTGGTTGACCACGGCGAACAGCGGGTAATGGTCCGGCGCATAGTCCAGCTGGCCGTACTGGATCACGTCGAAAACGCTGTCGTCCAGGCGCTCAAGGGCAGCCACCACGTCATCATGGTAGCTGCGCTGGCGCTGCTGGCGGGCCCGCCACTGTGCGCGTTCCGCGTCGCCCCAGGGCTGTCCGGGGGTGCCGATCGGGTAGAACTGCGCAACAGTCATGGGGGTACTCCAAGGATCGAACGGGTGGATGCAGCCGGACATTCTAAGCCTTGTCGCGCCTGCGGGTACCGCCCCCCAGGCCCCGCCTTCATCCAGCCGGGGTCATCTGGTTGTAAAATCAACGGTTTTTGGCCCCTCACCCCTTGATGGCGAACGCAGCGCAGCCGGTCCTGGGTGGACCGGAGTTCCTCCGCCTGCTCGCCCGTCTCAGCGACGGCGCGATGCCGGCCAGCAGTCCCGCCCTGACCGATCGCCTCGGCCAGTGGGTGGACTGGAGCCGTGCCGTGGCCCTGTCCGGGGCGCTCGGAGGACGCCTGCCCGAGCCCGGTGAAGCCGTCGAAGCGGTCGAGGATGTGCTGGCCGACTGCGCCCAGGCGCACGCCAGCCTGCGCGCCTCGATCAGTGAGGACGCCGAGGCCGAGCGCCTGCTGGACCTGGCCGAGGCCGCTGCCGCACCCAACTTCGCCTCGCTGCGCCAGCGCTACCGGGTGTTGCAGCAGGCCATCCAGACCGCCACCGGGCGCCTGCGCGGCCGCCTGCGCGACCAGCTGGTACAGGTCTCGCCGGAGCTGGCGCGGCTGGCCGAGGTCGATGCAGTGATGGAACAGACCCTCACCCCGCGCGAGCACAGCCTGCTGGCCACGGCGCCGGCAGTGCTCGGCGCCCGTTTCGACCGCGTGCACGGCCAGCCCGGCTGGCGCGCGGCCTTCCGCCATGACATGCGCACCCTGCTGCTCGCCGAGCTGCAGCTGCGCTTCCACCCGATCGAAGGGCTGCAAGACGCCCTGCGCTCCCACTGACCGGAACACCATGTCCAGAACTGCTTTCCATGTCGTTGTTTTCCTTGTCGGCCTGCTGGCCGTGTGCTGGATCGGCATTGGCTATGTTTCGGTGCATCCGCTGGGTGCAGCGGTGGCGGCGATCATCGCGGCCTGCTACATCGCCGGTGGCGTGGAGCTGTACCGCTACCGCCAGGCCAGCAACGGCCTGCGCGCCGCACTGAATGACCTGTCCAGCGCGAAGGAAAGCCTCGCCCCATGGCTGGAGCGCGTGCCGGTAGGCCTGCGCAACGCCGTGCGCCTGCGCGTGGAAGGCGAGCGCACCGCCCTGCCCGCACCGGTGCTGACCCCGTACCTGGTCGGCCTGCTGGTGCTGCTGGGCATGCTCGGTACCCTGCTGGGCATGATGGACACGCTGCGTGGCACCGGCCTGGCCCTGCAAAGCGCCACCGACATGGCCGCCATCCGCGGCTCGCTGGCCTCGCCGGTGCAGGGCCTGGCGGTGGCCTTCGGTACCTCGATCGCGGGCGTGGCCAGCTCGGCCATGCTCGGCCTGCTGGCGGCGCTGCTGCGTCGTGACCGCCTGCTGGCCGTGCAGCAGCTGGACCGCGCCATTGCCGGCGACCTGCACCCGTATTCGCAGGCCTGGCAGCGCGCCGAATCGCTGCGCCTGCTGCAGGCACAGTCCGCAGCGCTGCCGGCGCTGGTCGACCGCCTGCAGGCGATGACCAGCACCTTTGAACAGCACAGTGCGGCCGCCAATGAGCGCCTGCTGGCCGGCCAAGCCGAGTTCCTGACCCAGAGCCAGGCCCTGCAGGAACGCCTGGCCCTGTCGCTGCAGCAGTCGCTGCGCGAAGGTGCCGAAGCCAGTGCCGCGGCCATCGGTGGCGCGCTGCAGCCGATGGCTGAAACCACCCTGGCCGGTCTGGCTCACCATGGCGAAGCGTTGCATGCCCGTGTTGAACGGGCCGTGCAACAGCAGCTGGCGGGCCTGAGCGATGGTTTCGAACGCAGCCGGGTCGCCACCGAAGCCAGCTGGGCCAAGGTGGTGAGTGAACAGACCCAGGCGCAGCAGGCGCTGGTGAGTGATCTGCGCCAGCACCTGCAGGCCTTCAGCGATGGCCAGGGCACGCACGCCGAAGCACTCGTCGCGCGTATCGGCGAGCGCCTGCAGGCCGATGCACAGAGCAATGCAGACGCCTTGCGTGCCGCCGCCGAGCAGCAGCAGGCCCTCAACAGCGCGCTTGCCGAGCGCCAGCAGCAGGCGTTGATCGCCGCCAGCGAACATCTGGATGCGCGTGCGCAGGCGCTGCTGCAGGCACTGGAACAGCAGCACAGCGCCAACCAGTCACTGCTGCAGGATCATGAAGCGCAGCGCTCGCAGCAGTGGCAGGCCGCCCAGGCTGCCGCCGCAACCGCACACGCCGAACTGCAGGCCAGCCTGGACACTCGCGAGCAGCAGCGCCAGGCGCGCTGGGACGCGGTCAGCGCCGAACTGCAGCAGGCCCACGCCACCCTGCAGGCGCAGCTGCAGGCCGGTGACGAACAGCGCCTGCAGCGCTGGAGCGATGCCCTGCAGCACGTTTCCACCGAGCTGGCCGAGCGCCTGCAGGCCAATGGCGAGCGCCTGGCTGCGCAGCAGCAACAGGTCTGCGACACGCTAGCGGCGACCGCGCAGCAGATCGGCGAGAACGGTCGCGCGCAGGCCAGCGCCACGCTGGCTGAAGTGTCCACCCTGCTGCAGACCGCGGCGGCGGCACCGAAAGCTGCTGCCGACGTCATCAACGAACTGCGCAGCACGCTCTCTGAAAGCCTGGTGCGTGACAACGCAATGCTGGAAGAACGCGGTCGCCTGCTGGCCACCGTGCAGACCCTGCTCGATGCGATCAACCATGCCTCGCACGAACAGCGCACCGCGGTGGACGCGCTGGTTGGCGGATCGGCCGAGCTGCTGGAGCGCGTTGGCAATCGCTTTACCGACCATATCGCCGCCGAGACCGGGAAGCTGGACGGCATCGCCGCAGCGCTCCACGGCAGCGCTGGTGAAGTGGGCCAGTTGGCCAGCACCTTTGGTGAAGCAGTCGCGCAGTTCGGCAGTGCCGCCACCGCGCTTTCCGGCCGCCTGGAACAGATTGGCGGCGCACTGGATGCCTCACTGGCCCGCAGCGATGAGCAGCTGGCTTACTACGTGGCGCAGGCGCGCGAGGTGGTCGACCTCAGCCTGCTGTCGCAGAAGCAAGTGATGGAAGAACTGCAGCAGCTGGCCACGCGCCGCGGCAAGGCCGGCAGCGCATGAGCGACGAACTGGAGGTCGATGGCGGATCGCACGCCCCGATCTGGGCCGCCTTTGGCGACCTGATGTCGGTGCTGCTGGGTGCATTCGTGCTGATCCTGGTCGGCGTAGTTGCCGTGCAGCTGGAACTGTCGCAGCGGCTGGACCAGGAAGTGAAGCAGCGCCAGGCCGAAGCCAAGCGCCTGCAGACGCTCGAACAGGCACTGGCTGGCCCGCTGGCTGCCGGTCGCGTGACGCTGGTCGACGGCCGCATCGGCATCAGCGGCAGCGTGCTGTTCGCACTGAATTCCGACCAATTGCAGCCGGAAGGCCAGGAGCTGCTGCGCAGCCTGGCGGCACCGCTGGCCGCCTACCTGGGCAGCCGCGAGGAGATCCTGATGGTCAGCGGCTTCACCGACGATGCGCCCGTGCGCGAAGGCAACCGCCGCTTTGCCGACAACTGGGAGCTGTCCGCGCAGCGCTCGCTGACCGTGACCCGCACCCTGATCGCCGATGGCGTACCGGCCGACGCCGTGTTCGCCGCCGCGTTCGGCAGCGAGCAGCCGGTCAGTTCAAATGCCAATGAGGAAGGCCGCGCACGCAACCGTCGCGTGGAGATCGCGCCGATTCCCAAGCCCAAGGGCCCGGATGCCAAGTAAGCCGCCAGCGCTGGAGGGCCTGCGCGCATTGGTGCGTGACCTCGATGCGGGGTCGCGCTCGCTGCCGCACTACCCGCAGGTGCCGATGCTGCAACAGGTGCAGCGCGAATGGTCGGAGCTGCGCAGCGAACTGCAGGTGCGCCGCTCGCTGCGCGCCGAGGCCCCGGCTGACGGCGGCCCGCTGAACTCGGCGGTGCTGGTGCAGCGCATGCTGGACACGATGCAGGCCACCAGCCCCGGCTACCTGCGCCACTTCATCGACTATGTGGACACCTTGTCCTGGCTGCAGGCGCTGCAGGATGGCGCCGCCAGCGGCGGTGAGACCGCAAAGCCGAAACGGACACGCAAGCCGCGCTGACCATTGATTGGTAGTGCCGGCCGCTGGCCGGCAGCTACGCACCTCCGCGCGGGTCATGTCGTTGCTGGCCAGCGGCCGGCACTACCATCGCGGGTGATCTGCGCGCCGAAACGAAATCTGCGCGGCGCTTCGGTTCTGCTGTGGTAGTGCCGGCCGCTGGCCGGCATCACATCCAGGCTGACCACGGCCGAAGCGCGCACGCGGCGCTGAACAACGAATGGCCGTGCCGAACATTGATTGGTAGTGCCGGCCGCTGGCCGGCATCACATCCAGGCCGACCACGCCCAAAGCGCGCGCAAGCGCCGCTGAACAGCGAATGGCCGCGCTGAACACTGAATGGCAGCGCCGGCCGCTGGCCGGCAGCTACGCATCTCCTCGCGGGTTCCTGCGGTTGCCGGCCAGCGGCCGGCACTACCCTTACGGATGCTCTGTGCACCGGAACGGGATCTGCGCTGTGGTAGTGTCGGCCGCTGGCCGGCATCACCCCCAGGCCGACCACGCATACGGATACTCGCCAATCTGCCCAGCAAGACCGGCGCGTACCGGATTCCCCAGGATGTACAGCGCCTGCCGCGCCAGCGACTCTTCGGTCCTCACTGCATGATCGAAGTAGCCGGGCTGCCACACCGTACATCGACGGCCCGCCAGGCGATTCAGGGAAAGGGCGCTTGACGATTTCATCCGGCGCGCGATGTCGGGAAGGTCAGCTGCACGTAGCTCGAACATCCAGTGGACGTGATCCGGCATGACGACCCATGCGTGTGACCGTACGAGCCCGCGCTGTTCGATGTAGTGGAACTGGTCGATTACACATGCTGCTGCAGCTTCGCTTTCAAGGAGCCGGCTGCGCTGGTGTGTCGTGGTTGTCAGAACGTAGACCTGGCCGATGATCGAGTGACGGCCCAGGCGAAGGCGATGGCTGCTCATGCCCCATGGTGGGTCGATCACTGCGCGTTGGCTGTCGGGCCATGGCTCGACAGTGGTTGGGAGATGTCTGAAGGTGAATGAGGTTGCCGGCCAGCGGCCGGCACTACCGGGGCTGTGGGTTGCCGGCCAGCGGCCGGCACTACCACTGCCGGCCCGCGGCCGTCGGGGCTCAGCCGCGCAGGGTGGCGCCACCGTCCACGTACAGGTCGCTCATCGCTACGTGCCCGGCCTGCTCGGAGAGCAGGAACATCACCGACTGCGCGATGTCTTCCGGCGTAGCGAGTTTGCGCAGTGGAATGCCGGCCTTGTAGGTCTCAAGGCTGCCGACGATCACCCGTTCGGCGCCGTGCTCGTCCTGCCACATGCCGGTCTGCATCGGGGTCAGCGTGGACCCCGGGGCGACGATGTTGCAGCGGATGCCCAACGGCGCCAGCTCCAGCCCGAGGCAGCGGGTGAACATCGTGGCGGCGGCCTTGGACGCGGCATACGCCGCCATGCCGTGCCGCGGCACGCCAGCCGCATTCGAGCTGACGGTAACGATTGCGCCCTGCCGGCGCGGTGACATCACCCGCGCCAGCGCACGACCGACATGGAACACGCCATCGGCATTGACCGCGAATACACGGCGCCAGTCGTCGTCGCCCGTCTCGGTGACACCGCCCACATGTAGTACGCCGGCCACGCTGGCGGCCAACATGATCGGTCCGATGCTGGACTCGACCTGGTCCACCAGGGCGTCCACCGCGGCGCTGTCGGTTACATCGAGTGCAAACGACGTCACCCGGGTATCTGACACGCGCGGCGCGTCGCGATCGGTCGCCACCACGGTGCAACCGGCCACGGCCAGAAACCGTACCAGTGCCTTGCCGATGCCGCCGGCAGCACCGGTCACCAACGCCACGCGGCCTTCAAAACCGGTCAACTGCATGTTGCAATCTCCTGCTGCTCGTCCCATTGGCGCAACCGCGCCGACAACCACGGCGCCAGCTGCGCCACCGCATCGCGGCCGGTCAGTTCTGCATGCAGAAACGGCAGTTCCAACGACTGCACCCTGCGCGCGTGTGCCCGCCACAACGCCGACTGCAACTGTGGCCGCGCCTGGTGATCCCGGCCCGCACGCACATGCACCAGCGTGCCATCGAACGGCCGGTGGATATGTTCACGGATCAGTCGATTGGTGCCGGTCACGGCGCGCACCACGCCATCGAGCACCACATCCGGCAAGCTGCCGAGTGCACTGCCACCACGTCGCAGGAACGCGAGAATGCGTTCCCGGCTGTCCAGTTCCGGATGCGCATCCGGGTCATGACCGGCAATCGCCAGCAGTGCCCGCAATGCAGCGATGGCATCGGGTTCCGGCTCGGCCCGCCAGCACTCGCTGGGATAGGCGTCCAGCAGCACCAGCTCTCCGACGTCGCGGCCGATCTCATGCAGCCGCACCGCCATCGCCTGGGCCAGGATGCCGCCCACCGACCAGCCCAGCAGATGCACCGGCCCCTTCGGCTGTAGTGCGACCACGCGCTGTACGTAATCGTTGGCCATCGCCTCGATGCTGCTCGGCAGTGGCAGCCGCGCGTCCAGTGCCGGCGACTGCAGGCCATACACCGGGCGGGCTGGTTGCAGTGCCCGGGCCAGGGTGCGGTAGTTCCAGGCGATGCCACCGGCCGGGTGCAGCACGAACAGCGGCGTGGACCCGGCCGCTTCGGTCGCGGCCAGCGCGATTACCGGCCCCAGTGCGTGATCGGCCAGCGCGGGCGGCTCGGCAATGCGAACTGCCAGCGCGGCCACGGTGGGCTGGGCAAACAAGGCACCCAGACCCAGATCACAGCGCCAGCGCTGCTCGATGGCCAGCAGCAGGTGCACCGCCGACAGCGAGTCACCGCCGAGACTGAAGAAGTCCGCATCCACCACCACCGGCGCCTCACGCCCAAGCGCCTGTGCGAACAGCAACGCCAGCTCCTCTTCCAACGGCGTGCGCGGCGCCAAGCCGGCAACTTCAAGTTGCGGTGGCTTCGGCAATGCGTTGCGGTCGAGCTTGCCGTTGGCGGTCACCGGCCAGTAGTCCACGCCGACAAACGCCGAAGGCACCATGTAATCCGGCACGCGCGTGGCCAGGTGGCTGCGCAGCATGACGGGGTCGGCAAGCGCGCTTGGCACATAGGCCACCAGCCGGGCATCGCCGGGCGCGTCCTGGCGCAGCAGTACTTCCACGCGCTCCATGCCAGGCAGCTCGCGCAGTGCCGCCTCGATCTCGCCCAGCTCGATGCGCAGGCCGCGCAGTTTCACCTGATGGTCGCTGCGGCCCAGGTACTCGACCGCGCCATCGGCGCGCCAGCGCGCCACGTCGCCGGTGCGATAGATGCGTTCGCCAGGCAGGAACGGATCGGCGAGGAAGCGCTCGGCGGTCAGGTCCTCGCGACCGAGATAGCCGCGCGCCAGCTGCACACCGCCCAGATAAAGGTCACCGGCCACACCGACCGGCACCGGCTGCATCCGCGCGTCCAGCACGTACAGGCGGGTGTTCCAGACCGGGAACCCGATCGGCACCGGCCGCGAACGATCCTGCGCCGACGCCGGCCAGTAGCTGACGTCCACCGCAGCTTCGGTCGGGCCATACAGGTTGTGCAGCTCGGCGTGCACACGCGCGTGGAAGCGGTCGCGGGACGAAGCATCCAGCGCCTCGCCACTGGTGAACACCCGTCGCAGCTGCAGCCCTTCGGAGGCCGGTGCAGCGAGGAAGGCATCCAACATCGATGGCACGAAATGCGCCGTGGTGATGCCATGCTCGCGGATCAGCCGCGCCAGTTCAGTGGGATCGCGATGCGCGTCCGGCCCGGCGACCACCAGCGTGGCCCCGCACAGCAGCGGCAGGAAGAACTCCCAGACCGAGACGTCGAAGGTGGCCGGGGTCTTCTGCAGCACGCGGTCATCGGCGCGGATGTCGTAGTGCTCGCGCATCCACAGCAGGCGGTTGACGATGGCACGGTGTTCGATGACCACGCCCTTGGGCTCGCCGGTCGAGCCGGAGGTATAGATCACGTAGGCCGCATCGTCAGGTGCCGGATCGGCCCACGGTGCGGCAAAACTCAGCGCAGTCCACTGCTCCGGCGCGAGCACCGGTACGCCGGCCACGCGCGCCGATACGTCCGCCGCAGCCAGTACGCACACCGGCTGTGCCGAGGCGAGAATACGCGCCAGGCGCTCGTCCGGATGAGCAAGGTCCAACGGCAGGTAGGCCGCGCCTGCGCGCAGCACCGCGACCAGCGCGGTCACCAGCTCCAGCGAGCGCGGCAATGCCACCGCCACCACGCTGCCCGGGCCGACATCCATCGCCCGCAGCTGTGCCGCCAGCGCGAAACTGCGCGCTTCCAGCGCTACGTAGTCCAGCGTAGTGTCGCCGAACACCAGCGCAGGCGCGTGCGGGTCCCGATCCATGCCCTGCTGCAGCAGTTCAACCAGTGTGGTCTCAGGAAGCGCGTGCGCGGTGGCATTGAATTCCTGCAGCACCTGCTGCGCCTCCTCGGGCGTTGCCAGAGGCACGGCTGCGATATCGTCAGCCTGCAGTGCCGCCGACACGAAATGCAGCAACCGTGCCGCGTGTGCCTCGACATCCTCGCGACTGTACAGCGCGGGATTGGCCTCGATCTCCAGATCCAGCAGACGCTGGCCATCGCCACGGAAGCCCAGCGTCAGGTCATCCACCGGCCCGGTGCAGAGCACCTCCAGCGTCGCCTGCACGCCCGTCAGCGCCAGCGGCTTGTAGAACGGCTGCACATTCACCATGGGACCGTGCAGGCGCTGCTGCGCGCCCACCAGGCCCAGATCCCGGCGCAGTTGCTCGCCTCGGTAACGGCCGTGCTTGCGCCCTTGGCTGAGCTGCCGGCCCAGGCTGCGGGTAAAGGATTCGACGCTGCCCTCGCCGGCGGCCACGCGCAGCGGCAACACATTCATCACCATCGCCGGTACCCGTGCCGACGCGTTGCCGAGCCGGCCCATGTAGGGCACGCCCAGCACCACTTCATCGGCCGCGCTCATCCGCCGCAGGTACTCGGCCGACAACGCGGCCAGCACGTCTGGCCAGGGCTGCAACCAACGTACCGATGCCTGCAGCAACTGCTCACGGAATGCCGCATCGAGCGGCTGCACCCAGCGCAGCGCGTCGTCACTGGCCGCGAGCGTACCGGCCAGGCCCATGCCCGCCGGTGCACCCTGCATGTGCTCGCGCCACCATTGCCCGGCCTGCGTGCGGCGCGGGTCGGCACGATAAGCAGCATCGTCGGCCAGCACCCCCGCCAGCCCCGGCAGAGGCTCACCCGTACGACCGGCATACAACGCGCACACGCGATCAGTGAACAGCGCCATGCCGTAACCATCGGCCGCCAGGTGATGCACGCGCAGGTACCAGACCCAACGCTGCCCGCCCAGTTCAAGCAGCACCTGCTGGCTGATCCGGTCCCGGGTGGGATCGACCGGGCTCAGCCGGTCGGCGTGCATCAGGTTGCGTGCCGCAGCGGCGGGATCCGCCTCGGTAGAAACATCGCGCACCGAAAGCAACGGCACGTGTGCCGTGTCATGCCACTGCAGCGGCTGGCCATCGGCACCTTCGGCAAAGCGCAATGCGAAGGCCTCGGCCTCGCAGGCAGCCTGGTCTGCGGCTGCGACGAACGCGGCCACGTCCAGCGGGCCGTCGATCCATACCGCGTGCGCGGTATTGAATGACGGATTGTCCGGTGCCAGCCGCTGTGCGAACCACAGCCCGGCCTGGGCCTCGGTCAACGCCACCGGCGTGGCCAGCGCTGCGGCGTTCATGCGTTCTGCGCGGCCTGCAGTTGCTGCACCACACCCCACCACTGGCGCAGCGTGGTGTGCTCGGCCAACTGCGAGAACTCGAGCGGAAGGCCGGTGTTGCCCCAGGCCAGGACCAGGCCGAGCATGCGCATTGAATCCAGGTCCAGGTCGATCAGGTTGTCGTCGTCACCGATCTCGGCCGGCGTGCACTCCAGCACGCGCGCTACGTCGGCGCGCATCCGCTCCAGATCCAGCGCCTCACCCATGGCAGCCATCACAGCACCTCCAGCAGCTGATCGGTGGTCATCGGCACACCACAGGTGCGCGCGATCCAGTGCAGCGCCTGATCGTGATCGGCACGCGAGAAGTCCGCCACCGCATCGGCGGCGATGAAGGCCTCGATGTCACGCTGGAAGGCCTCGACCACGGTCGCGGTGCAGCCGATATGGGCGTACACGCCCGTCACCAGCAGCTGGTCACGGCCGCGCACCCGCATCAGCGTTTCAAGGTTGCTGCGCTGGAACGCGCTGTAGCGGTGCTTCACCAGCACGTGCTCCCCTGGCTGCGGTGCCAGTGCTTCGATGATGGGTTCGTGATCGGCGCTGCGGCGCATGCCCGGCCCCCACAGGTCAGCCTGAAGGCCACGGTCACGGCGGTCCTGGTCGCCATGCTGAGCGGTGTAGAACACCGGAATGCCGTGCGCGCGGCAATGCGCCAGCAGGCGTGCGATGTTGTCCACGGCCGGCCGCAGCGGCGCCTTGCCGGCGTCGAATGCGGCCAGGAAGTAACGCTGCATGTCGTGCACCAGCAGCGCGACACGATCGCGCCGGGGGCGCCAGGGGCCACGCGCCTGCGGCAGTTCAGCGGCAGTCGGCAAGGGGTAATCGGTGATACGGGGCAGCGCCATCAGCGCGTTCCTCCTGTCTGTTGCAGATGACGCGCACGCAGCTGCGCGCGCAGTTCGCGGCGGCTGATCTTGCCGACCGCGGTGGTATCGAAACTGTCGACGAACACGACCTGGTCGGGCACCTTGAACGCCGCCAGGCCGCGCCCGCGCATCCAGGCCTTCAGTGCCGGGGCCTTGAGCGGCTCGCCCTGCGCGATCACGAACGCACAGCTGCGCTCGCCCAGATACTCATCGGGAATGGAGACCACGGCGGCGTCAAATACGCCGGGGTGCGCCAGCAGATGATCTTCGATCTCTTCGGCAGAGATCTTCTCGCCCGCCCGGTTGATGTGGTCACCCGCACGCCCCTGTACCACCAGGTAGCCACCGGGCAGCTGCTGCACACGGTCGCCGGTACGATAGAAGCCGTCGTCGGTGAACGAGCGCGCATTGGCCACCGCATCGTTGTGGTAGCCGCGGATGGTGTACGGGCCACGGGTGAGCAGATGCCCTACCTCGCCTTCGGCCACCGGCTGGTCATGGTCATCGACCACGCGCACTTCATCATCCGGACTGATCGGCCGGCCCTGGCAGGCGACGATCAGTTCCTCCGGGTCATCCAGCCGTGTGTAGTTGACCAGGCCTTCGGCCATGCCGAACACCTGCTGCAGCGTGCAGCCAAGGCCGTCGATCACCCGTCGTGCGGCTTCCGGCACCAGTTTGGCGCCGCCCACCTGCAGTACCCGCAGGCTGGACAGGTCATGCCTGCTGGTGGCGGCGGCCTGCGCCCACAGCAACGCCAGCGGCGGCACCAGCCCACAGCAGGTCACCCGCTCCCGTGCGATCAGCGGGAAGGCCGCATCCGGGCCGGGGCCCGGGCTGAGCACCACGCGGGCGCCGGCGTACAACGCGCCGAAGAAACCGGGCGAGCTCATCGGGAAATTGTGCGCGGCCGGCAGCGCGACCAGATAGACGCTGTCGCGGTCGATGCCGCAGATTTGATTGCTGGCACGGAACGAATAGATGTAGTCGTCGTGCGTGCGTGGAATCAGCTTGGACAGCCCAGTGCTGCCTCCGGAAATCTGCAGGAACGCCACCGACTGCGGGTCCGGATCGGACGGCAGCTGGCTGCGATCGCCCTGCAGTGCCTCCAGCGCGATGAACTCCGCCGCATCGCCGTCGATCACCACATGGCGAACCGCCGGCACTTCGGCCTGCAGCGCCCTTGCCAACCCGCGATGATCGAAGCCATCGTGCAGTGCGCTGGTGATGTAGGCACTGGCTTCGGCCTTGTTGGCGAAGTGCACCAGCTCGGTGATGCGGTGCGCCGGCAACGCATACACCGGCACCAGCCCGGCACGGAACAGGCCGCAGACCGTGGCGATGAAGCCTGCCGTGTTGCCCAGCTGCACCAGCACCCGCCCCCCTGGCTGCAGGCCCAGCGCCAACAGGCCGGCGCCGATCCGCCCGGCCTCGTGCCACAGCTGTGCATAGCTCAGGCGGACGTCGCCGGCGACCACCGCGATGTCATCGGCATAGCGTTCTGCACGCTCGCGCAGGAAACCCGGGAAGGTCTCGCCACGCCAGTGACCGGCTTCGCGATAGCGCGCCACCAGCGTGTCGGGCCACACCTGCTGCAGCGGCAGGCGGGAAGCGTCAGTGGAGGTACTCATGCGGCAGGCTCGATGGCGGGCGCGGATTCATGGACACCCAGCGCGTTCAACAGGGCAGCGAACTTCGCTGCGGTTTCGGCCACCTCGGCCTCGGGGTGTGACTCGGCGACGATGCCGGCACCGGCATACAGGCGCAGCTGCGTGCCCTGCAGGCGCGCGCAGCGGATCGCCACGTACCAGTCGCCGTCACCCTGCGCGTCCAACCAACCCACGGCGCCGGCATAGAAGCCACGCGGCACCGGTTCCAGCTCGCGGATGCGCTGCAGCGCCGCCAACCGCGGCGTACCGCAGACCGCCGGCGTAGGGTGCAGCTGCGCCAGCAGTTCGGCGGCTGACGTCTGCGGATCCTTCAGCGTGGCGTGGATGCGGGTGCCGAGGTGCCACATGCTGGCGGTGGCATGCAGCACCGGGCGCGGCTGTGCATCGATGTGGCTGCAGTACGGTGCCAGGCCTTCGACGATGGCTTCGACCACGTGGCGGTGCTCGTCGTGGTCCTTGGTCGAGGCCAGCAGCGCCTGCGCCGCATGCTCGTCCTCGGCGGCATCGGCACTGCGCCGCGCGGAACCGGCCAGCGGATGCGACAACAGTTCGGCGCCTCGCTTGCGCAGCAGCAGTTCCGGCGTCGCGCCCACCAGCCAGGCCGGCGCCTGGCCCAGCTCCACCGGAAGCGGCACCGCGTAGGTCGCCACCGACGGATCCGCGCCCAGGCGTGCCAGCAGCACGTCCGGAGAAAGCGCCTGGCGGGTGCGTGCCAGCAGGCTGCGCGCCAGCACCACCTTGTGCAGGTTCTGCTCGGGCGCACGCAAGGCCTGCACTGCCGCAGCGACTGCAGCGGCATAGTCCTGCGGCACAGGTTCGGCCCGCAGGGCGCCGTCCAGCGGCGGTGCGGCCTGCGGCTGCAGTGCCAGCGCCGGCAGCAGGCGCTCGGGCTGGTACAGCGCATCGTCGGCACGCGGCTCGAACGGCACCGCGCCAACCAGCAGGCCCGGGCCGCCACGCTGCTGGGCAAAGAACGCCGAAACGCGTTCTGCCAACGTCGCCAGTGCACCGGCTGGCAACGTGGCGCGGCAACCGCGGGCGTGCACGTGCTGGCCGGCATGCTGCAGCAGGAACAGCGACGCGTCGTCGGTGCTCTGCTGTGGTGCTGGCGCAGCCTCCGGCCACGCGCCCTGCATCAGGGAATCGTTCATGGGGTCTCCTTCATCCGATGCGCTGCAGCCAGCGCGCACAGCAACAGCAGCAGCGCGCCCACCAGCAGGTAAGGCAGGCTTGGCCCGCCGCGATACAACAGCGTGCCGAGCATCGGCCCGGCCACCATGCCCAGCCCTTGCGCGGCCGCCACGGTGCCTGCGGCGGCGCCCTGCTCGTGCGCCTCTACCGCATCGGCGGCCAGCGCCTGGAACGAGGGGAATACGAAGCCCATGCCGAACGCAGCCAGCGCATACGCCGCAGGCAATTGCCAGGCCTGCTGCACGCCCGCCACCGAAGTGAAGCCGATGCCGGAAATGAGAGCGCCGAGGACGATCCAGCGACGTGGATGCACCTCCAGCTTCATCACCAGCGCCTGCGCCAGGATCAGGCCGACGCCAACGGCGGTGAGTGCAATGCCGGCCATGCGCGCGCCGGTCGCCGCATCCAGACCCAGGCGATCAATTGCGAAGAAGCCGACCGTGACCTGCGCGATGGTCACCGAGACCATGGCGATGAACGCTGCCAGCTGCGGCAGGCACAGGCGCGCGTCGAGGCGGCTCATCGGCGTGCGGCGCTGTGCGGACGCGCCCACCACGGGCGGTGTAGCCGGCAGGCGCCAGGCCAGCAATGCCAGTGCCAGCAACGGAAGCAGCGCGGCCACGTACAGCGCCAGCGACAGGTTCGTATAGGCCAGCCAGCCCGCGGCGGCCGGGCCGAGCACCATGCCCAGCGCGTTGGCACTGCCCAGGCGGGCGAGGAATTTTGCACGCTGTCCGGTGGGTGCCCTGTCGGCGATCAGCGCCGCTGCGGTAGGAGGCACAGCCGCGTAGAACAGGCCGATCAGGCCACGCGCACCGACCAGCACCAGCACTGACACCAGCACCGGCGGCACTGCCTGCAGGGCGACATCGATGAACACCGCCAGCGCGATATAGACCACGGTGTAGGCGCTCATCGCCAGCATCAGCACGCGTTTGCGGCCGATGCGGTCGCTGAGCTGGCCCCAGGGGCGCGCGGCCAGCATCCACAACACGCCCGCGGCGGTGACCGACAGTCCGGCATGCCACTCGGACAGCCCGAGCATGCGGACCACCGGACCGATCACAGCGACGAAGGACATCATCGCCATGGTGCCGATCAGGGCAGCCAACACCAGCGCCGGCAAGCCGGGAACGACGGGACGTGCGTGCATGAAACACCAGCCGTAACAGGAAAGGATTGGCCGGGCGCGTCTGCACGCCCCGCCCGGCACCCGCCCCACTCAGGACCGGATGCCACCCTCAAATGATAACGGCTCGTATTTGCATTTGATACCCATTCTCTTGAATGAGCATGCAACAGTGGGTTCAGCGCATTGCACGCAGGCCCAGCAGGCCACGGCGCTTGAACCACCACTCCAGCGGCAGCGTCACCAACGGCGGGATGGCCGCCAGCAGGGCCAAGGCACTGGCCCACCACGGCCAGCGCAGGCGCACCGCCGCAAACAGCGTGACCGCCACGTACACCAGGAAGGCCACGCCGTGCAGGGGCCCGAACAGCTTCACCAGCGCCACGTTGGTCATGGGGCCATACTTCATCCACATGCCGATGAGCAGGCCGGCCCAGGTTACGGCCTCGATGAAAGCGACCGCTGCGAACAGGCGTCCGGTCGGGTGCATGGGGGAACGTTGGGTCACAAGGGACTCCGGCATCGGGATATCAAATGCAAATGATACGCAGATGCACGCCGCGGCAGGTAGCGCCGGGCCATGCCCGGCGGGCGCACCGTCATCAGCAACACGGCGTGTCCACCAAGGTGGACACCTACCGAAGCACATCCGGCAGCACCTGCTCTCCAATTTCGCGCAGCACCGCGTCCATCGGCCTCCCGTTGTCGACCAGGTTGAACATCACGTGCCCCACGCCCTGCGCATGCACGCGCAGCAGGTAGTCACGCAAGCCGTCGCGGCCGACCTTCAGGCCCAGTGGCAGCGGCTCGGGCGGTGCGTGCGGATCGGCCTGCAGATCCAGCAGCATCGACTGCACGAACGGCTTGCCTGGCCCAGCGCCTTGCGCCTGCGCCTGTTGCCACAGGCCGATGCGCCCTTCCTGCGCGGCCTCTTCGCGGTGATAGGTGGCCCAGCCTTCGGCTTCGCGTGCGATCCACTGCAGGCTCTGCCGCGCAGTGCCCACCACCAGCATCGGAATGCGCGTGGCCGGGGCCGGCAGTACGTCGAAGCCACCGGTGGCTTGCACTACCGCGACCCTTTCTTCAGCCTCCGGTGACAACGCCGCGCGCAACAAGGTCCAGCGCTCACGGAACGTCGCCGCCCTGCCCTCCAGGTATTCGCCGAATGCCGCGAACTCTTCCGGCCGATCGCCAGACCCGAGGCCCAGCACGAAGCGGCCGTCGCTGATCCGGTCCAGGCTCAA
Source organism: Stenotrophomonas sp. YJH_SMC_33 (assembly GCF_059372295.1). Lineage (NCBI taxonomy): Bacteria > Pseudomonadati > Pseudomonadota > Gammaproteobacteria > Lysobacterales > Lysobacteraceae > Stenotrophomonas > Stenotrophomonas sp. YJH_SMC_33. Next base: position 158,032 of record NZ_JCAFVJ010000007.1, on the reverse strand, counting down.
GGCCGACTTCGCCACCTGCAGCGGATGGCGCAATGGCAGCACGATGGCCGCGCTGCCGACCACGATGCGCTCGGTCGCCGCAGCCAGCATGCCCAGCCACAGGAACGGGTCGTCCAACGCGCTCGTTGTCGCGTCCGGACCCTGCGGCACCATCAGCGGCACGTCGCGCGTCCACAACGCGGCAAAGCCCAGGTCATCGGCCAGTCGCGCGATACGTCGCGCCTCACGCGGATCGGCCAACCCATGCGACGCCACGGGCGTCATCAGGCCCAGGCTCAGACCCTGCTGCGGAAACAAGGCAGCGTACGCGGGATTGAAATCACTCATGCCGCCAGCTTAGCGTGAAGGCCTGCGGCAACAATGACGCGCCGCCCACCACCGGAAGAACACTGCATGCCGACGATCCGCCCTGCCCACGTCGATGACCTGCCCGCGATCAGCACGGTGTGCCTGGCTGCCTTCACTGCGGCGGTCGCACCTTCGCTCAGCGCGGCCGGCATCGCCACCTTCGGCAGCGTCGCCGCGGCCGAAGCGTTCGGCGCGCGCCTACACGGCGACAACCACATCCTGGTGGCCGAGCAGGACGGCCGCGTCGTCGGCGTGATCGAACTGAAGGAAGGCCGCCACCTGGCGATGCTGTTCGTCGATCCCAGCTACCAGGGCCAAGGCATCGGCCATGCTTTGTTCGACGCGGTGCTCCCGCAGGTGCGCGAGCCGGTGCTGACCGTGCGCGCCTCACTCAATGCAGTGCCAACCTACCTGCGCTATGGCTTCGTGCTGGACGGCGACGTCGGCGAGTTCAATGGGCTGGTGTATCAGCAGATGGTGCGGGCAGCGGCCTGAAGGCATCCGCCGGCCAATACCCGGCGTGCGTCATGCCCTGCGGCACGCCCGTCATGAGCAAACTGAATCAGCAGGCTCCCCGGCCGTTCCTACAATGGCCTGTCACCCTGCCCTTCGAGATGCTGCCGATGCGCGTCGCGCTTTCTATGTTGCTGCTGGCTTCGGCGTTGAGCGCCTGCACCCCGGCCCCGGTTTCCATCGCCAACTCCGCCGAGGTGCCCGCGCCGGCCAAGGCAATCGCCTGGCGCCAGGGCGATGTCGATGATGCCTTCGCCGAGGCCGCCGACAGCGGCAAGCCGGTGCTGCTGTACTGGGGCGCCGTCTGGTGCCCACCGTGCAACCAGCTCAAGGCGGGCCTGTTCAAGGACCCGGCCTTCATCGCGCTGACCAGCAAATTCGTTCCCGTCTACCTGGATGGCGACGAGGAAGGTGCGCAAGCCTGGGGTGAGCGCTTCGGCGTACGCGGCTATCCGACCCTGATCGTGCTGGACCCAAAGCGCAACGAAATCACCCGCGTGGCCGGCGGCAATGATGCCACCGAACTGACCCGGGCACTGACCGTCGCCGCAGGCCGCCGCAGTGCTGTTGCCGCCACCTTGGCCACCGCGTTGGCAACGCCGGACCGACTGGCCGCAGAAGACTGGCAGGTGCTGGGCGACTACGGCTGGGAAGTGGACGCCAACCGCCTGGCCGGCGAGCGCAGCAGCGAGGATGTGCTGCGCCAGTTGTCCAAGGCCGCACCCGACGCTGCCCTGCAGCGCCGCTTCGCCCTGCTGGCCTTGGCAACGGCCGAAAAGCCCGATGCCTCGCCCACCGAAGTACGCGAGCTGCTGCAGGCCGTGCTGGCGCAGCCCGCCGAAGTCCGCCGCAACCGTGAGTTGCTGGGCTATGCAGGCGTGCAGCTGGTCAAGCAGGCCAGTGCCGGGCCGGCCACCAGCAACACGCTGGGACAGCAGCTGCTGGTGGCATTGGAGCGGGCAGACGCCGAGCGCGGCGACCGCGCCGACGACGCATTGTCGCGTGCGTTGACCGAAGTGTCGCTGGCCCGCCAGCAGCAGCCGAAGGGCGCATTGCCCGCGGCCCTGGTTGATCGGGTCAAGCAGCGCGTGGCTGCTGCCGACGCTGCCGCCACCGATGCGCATGCGCGCCAGGCCACGATCAGCAGCGCGGTCTACGCACTACGCCAGGTCGGCGACGACGCAGGCGCCGAGTCGCTGTTGCTGGCGGAACTGAAGCGCAGCGAACAGCCGTACTACTACATGCCCGAGCTGGCCGAACTGGCCGAGCAGCGCGGCGACACCGCCGGTGCGCTGGAGTGGTTGAAGCGTGCCTACGACGGTGCGCAGGGCCCGGCCACCCGCGTGCAGTGGGGCGTGCTGTATGTGGAAGGCCTGCTGAAGCTGGCACCGGACGATGCACCACGCATCGAGCAGGCGACCGCCTCGCTGATCGCCGAGCTGGAGGCACAGCCGTCGGGCTACCACCAGCGCACCCGCCAACGCTTCGAGCGCTTGGCCGGGCAGTTGAAGGCGTGGAGCGGCAAGCACCAGGGCGCGGAGACGCTGGCGCGGTTGCAGCAGCGGATGCAGCAGGCGTGCGGGGAGCAGGTGGATGGCGCCTGCAAGGATTGGTTGAGTTGAGTTGATGAAAACGCCGGCGGCTGGTTCGCCTGCCGGCGCCTTTGTTGATACCGGTTGTGGCGGGGGAAGGGGCTGGCCGGGACACGCCGTAATCCCATCCTTGGGGGCTCGATGGCGCCATCCATGGCGCCAACGGTCCCGGCCAGCCCCTCCCCCCCGCCACCGGACCGTTTCCTGCGAGCGCGGGCAGCACTTCAGCGCGCCGGTGAGGTTCGAAAAGCGGGTTCTGGTAGTGCCGGCCGCTGGCCGGCAACCCGACCTTGCCGGCATGCCGGCCAGCGGCCGGCACTACCATTTCGCTCGTGCTGTCCTGCAGGAAGAATCAAAGCGATGAACGCGCACGCACCTCAATCCCGCCCCTTGACCTCAACCAATGTTGAGGTGCGATAACAGTCTCCCCACGGCCAGCCCTCTGGCCTTCCCCACGGAGATTGCTTCGATGTCGTACTCGCTTCCCCCGCTCCCCTACGCCTACGACGCCCTTGAGCCGCATTTCGATGCGCGCACGATGGACATCCACCACAGCAAGCACCACCAGGCCTACGTCAACAACCTCAACGCCGCCATCGAGCAGGCCGGCATCGCCGAGCAGCCGGTCGAGGCGCTGATCGCCAACCTCGATGCCGTGCCCGAGGCGCAGCGCGGCGCCATCCGCAACAACGGCGGCGGCCACGCCAACCACAGCCTGTTCTGGACCGTGCTCAGCACCAACGGTGGTGCGCCCGATGACGAACTGGCCGCCGTCATCGACCGTGACCTCGGCGGTTTCGATGCTTTCAAGGAGGCCTTCACCAAGGCGGCGCAGACCCGCTTCGGCAGCGGCTGGGCCTGGCTGACCAGCGATCGCGATGGCCGCCTGCAGGTGGAAAGCAGCGCCAACCAGGACAGCCCGCTGATGGGTGCAGCCGTAGGCCTGTCGGGCAACACCCCGATCCTCGCACTGGATGTCTGGGAACACGCCTACTACCTGCACTACCAGAACCGTCGCCCGGACTACATCGGTGCGTTCTTCAACATCATCAACTGGGCCGAGGTCGGCCGGCGCTACCGCCAGGCCAGGGCCTCATGAGCGGCGAAACGCTGCCGTACGCCGGGCCGTGGGCGGGGGTTTTCCCCGCCCCGGCCCCGGTGCCGTCGGTCGAGATGCCGCCGCGGGCCCTGCGGCGGCTGCTCGGCCACTTTCCTACCGGCGTGGCCATCGTCTGCACCCGCGATGCGCAGGGCAAACCCATCGGCCTGACCATCAATTCGTTCGTGCCGGTGTCATTGCAGCCGCCACTGGTGCTGTGGAACCTGGCGTTGCATGCGCAGAGCCTGTCCACCTTCCAGCGCGCCACCCGCTTTGCGATCAGCGTGCTGGCGGCCGACCAGGAAGCGCTGGCCCGGCGCTTTGCCGATCCGCAGGTCCGCAACCGCTTCGACGGCCTGGCATTGCTGGATGATGACGAGGATGCCCCACCACGCATCGCCGGTGCGGTCGCCCACCTCACCTGTACCCGCCACGCACAGTGGCCGGTGGGTGATCATCTGCTGCTGGCTGGCCGCATCATCGAAGTGCACGAGAACGGCGGCGCGCCGCTGCTGTTCCATCGTGGCCGCTTCCAGCCCGGCCCCACCGAACTGCTGGTGGAGGTGCGCGGATGAACATCGAAGCCCTGGAATGCATGCTTGCCAACGGCAAGGACGGCGCGCTGCTGCGCTTCGGCCTGGGCAAGGGTTGGCTGGATGCGGGCAACCCGGTGCGCGCGGCCACCCATCTGGGCCGGTGCGTGGTGCTTGATCCGCAGTATTCCGCGGCGTGGAAGCTGCTGGGCAAAGCCTGGCTGGCCAGTGGCCAGCCGCAGGCGGCGCGCGAAGCATGGCAACGCGGCTTGAGCGTGGCCGGCAGCAAGGGTGACCAGCAGGCACACAAGGAAATGCAGGTGTTCCTGCGCCGCCTGGACCGCGAACAGGCGGCCCTGGCGAAGGCGGGCTGAGTCGATCAGCCCGCGTTGGCCGATGCCGGTGCGGACATGATGTCCGGCATCGGCAGGCGGCGCGGCTTGCTCGGGAAAGCGTGGCGCAGGATGCGCCAGACCACCTGGCCGAACTGCTTCGGCAGCGAGCCGTTGTTGTAATGCTGGCCGTAGCGCCGGCAGATCTCCTTCACTTCCTTGGCGATGGCCGCATAGCGGTTGGCCGGCAGGTCCGGGTAGAAGTGGTGCTCGATCTGGTGGCTGAGGTTGCCCGACAGCACATTGATCAGGAAGCCGCCGCTGATGTTGGACGATCCGCGCAGCTGGCGCAGGTACCAGTGACCGCGCGATTCATTGCGCAGGCATTCCTTCGGGAAGGTTTCCGACTCGGCGGTGAAGTGGCCGCAGAAGATGATCACGTAGGTCCAGATGTTGCGCAGGCCGTTGGCCACCATGTTGCCCAGCATCACGGTGAGGAAGAACGGGCCGGCCAGCAGCGGGAAGAACACGTAGTCCTTCAGCACCTGGCGGGCCATTTTCCGCGCCACCGGGCGGGTCTGCATCCACATCGCACGGCCACTGATGCGGCCCTTCAGCCAACGGCCCAGGCGCAGGTCCTGCGCGGCCACGCCCCACTGGAACAGCAGCGCGAAGATCGGCGCGATGATCGGCTGCAGCAGGTAGAACGGCTTCCAGCGCTGTTCCGGGAAGATGCGCAGCAGGCCGTAGCCGATGTCATCGTCCATGCCACGCACGTTGGTATAGGTGTGGTGGCGGAAATTGTGGGTCTTGCGCCAGTTGTCGGCGGTGGCAACGATATCCCACTCGTAGGTGTTGCCATTGAGCTTGGGGTCGCCGGTCCAGTCGAACTGGCCGTGCATGACGTTGTGGCCCAGCTCCATGTTCTCCAGGATCTTCGACAACGCCAGCAGCAGCGTGCCAGTGATCGCGGCCGGCCACAGCAGCGGCATCCAGAACAGCGGCGAGAATGCTGCCAGGAACAGCAGGCCACGGCCACCCACGCCGAACCATCGCACGGCGGCAGCCACGCGGCGGATGTAGCGGGTATCGGAGGCGCCGAGGCTGCCGATCACACGGTCGCGGATCGCATCGAGTTCCTCACCGAAGGCATGCATCTCGGCGGTGCTCAGGGCACGGTCGGTAGCGCGGGTCATGGCAGGCGTCCTCAGAGATCCAGAGTCAGGTCGGTGGTCGGTGCGCTCACGCAGATCCGCACCGGCTGTGCCGATTCGGACTGCAGGTCGCCGGTGCGAAGGTGGCGGGTGGCGCCACTGACGCGATCACAGGTGCAGGTGTTGCAGATGCCCATGCGGCAACCGTGCTTGGGCTTGATGCCATGCGCTTCCAGGCTTTCCAGCAGCGAGCGGCCTCGCGGCACGCTCAGCTGGCGGCCACTGCGCGCAAGCGTCAGCGACACCTCGCCTTCGCTGCTGGCATCGCGCAGCGGCGCCGGCGGGGTGAAGGCTTCGGCCTGGAAGCCAGCCACCTGGTGCGCCAGGCGTTCACGCGCAGCGGCAACGAAGCCATCCGGACCGCAGGCCAACACATGGCGCTGCGCCAGCGGCGTGTCATCGCCGGCCACCTGCAGATCATGGGTATCGATGCGCGCGGCCGGCGCCTCACCCTCGCGGGTGGTCAGCAGATGTACGCGCAGGTTCGGATGCGCCGCGGCCAGCGCCTGCAGTTCATCACGGAACTGCAGATGGGCGGCGGTGCGCTCCCAATAGAACAGGTCCACCGGTGCTGCCAGCGGGCGCTGGCAGGCGTCGCGCAACAGGCTGCGCATCGGCGTGATGCCACTGCCGGCAGCCAGCAGCAGCACCGGCGCCGCGGCCGGCATATGGAACTCGCCGAAGGCGGCATCGAGGCGGAACAGTTCGCCCGGCTGTGCATGGTTTACCAGATGCTGGCTGACCCGGCCGCCATCGATCGCCTTGACGGTGATCGCCAGCTCGCGCCGACCCAGTGCGGTAGGGCTGTAGCTGCGCTGCCACAGGCGCCCCTCAATCTCGACGCCCAGGGTGACGTGCTGGCCGGCGCGCATGCCGGCCCAGTGCCGGTTGGTGCGCAGGACCAGGGTCGCCGCGCCCTCGCCGGCCGGCTCGCGCCGGACCAGTCGGGCCACCGGCTCGCGCAGGGTCCACAGGGGATTGAGCTGGCCCGCCCAGAAATCGAACAGCGACGGCGAGACCCAGCGGTACGGAGAGAACAGGGACGGACGGACGACAGCGCTCATGGGCGCACTATACGGGCGCACATACACCTGTGTATACATGTGTATATTGAACCGGATTGGGTATGATTCAGCCTCGCCCCACCGGAACCCCCATGGCCGCCGCCACTGCCTTGTCGACGTCTGAAGATGCCAACAGCCCGGCCCGCCGTACGGTGAGCCGCGAGGATCTGCTGGCCGCCGCCCTGAAGCTGATCGGGCCGCACCGCAGCCTGTCCACGCTCAGCCTGCGCGAAGTGGCACGTGAGGCCGGCATTGCGCCGAACAGCTTCTACCGGCAGTTCCGCGACATGGACGAACTGGCCGTGGCGCTGATCGACGCCGCCGGCCGCTCGCTGCGCACCATCATCGGCGAGGCCCGCCAGCGCGCCACGTCTACCGCCACCAGCGTGGTGCGCGTTTCCGTGGAGACCTTCATGGAACAGCTGCGCGCCGACGACAAGCTGCTGCACGTGCTGCTGCGCGAAGGCGCGGTCGGCTCGGACGACTTCAAGCATGCGGTCGAACGCGAACTGCACTATTTCGAAGAAGAGCTGCAGCACGACCTGGTGCGCCTGGCTGCACTGGACGGCGCCGTGCTGCATGCCCCCGAACTGGTGGCCAAGGCCATCACCCGGCTGGTGTTCGCGATGGGTGCCACCGCCATGGACCTGCCGCCGGAGAAGGATCCGGAACTGGTCGAACAGATCTCCACGATGATCCGCATGATCATCGTCGGCGCCCGGACCCCCGCCGCATTCCGCCGCGGCTGACGATCCGACCGCGCCTACACGGCAACTCCATCCTATGGACATGACCACCGGCAGGGTTGCGGTCGTTTTATGTAATGTTATAACACATGCATGATCTGACTCGACTGGTACCCAAAGCGTAATTGCCTCAGCCTCGTTATATAGCACTTGCTATATTAATAAGCCACCGCTTTCATATGCGTCAGCCAGGTCGCCCTCGCCGCCTTTCTTCTCCCAAGGACGACGCCCTCATGCCCGTTGCCACGCCCCTCTTCCATCGGCTGCCCCTGGCCGCCGCCATTGCCCTGACCGTGCCGCTGCCTGCACTGGCCGCCACCTCGAAGCCCACCGAGCTGGACCGCGTGCAGGTCAAGGTCAGCACCGCCACCCGCAGCGAACGCCTGCTATCCGATGTCCCGATCCGCACCGAAGTGCTGCGCAAGGAAGACATCGCGCTGCGCGCGGCCACCGACTTCTCGCGCGCCGCCGAGCTGATCAACGGCCTGCGCGTGGAAAGCAACTGCCAGAACTGCAACACCAGCGAAGTGCAGCTGCTGGGCCTGCCCGGTGCCTACAACCAGCTGTTGTTCGATGGCATCCCGCTGTTGTCCACGCTGGGCAGCGTGTACGGCCTGGAACAGATCCCGGCCGGGTTCGTCGACCGCGTCGAAGTGGTCAAGGGCGGCGGCTCGGCGCTGTACGGCCCGGATGCGGTGGCCGGTGTGATCAACCTGATTCCGCCGCTGCCGGCGCGCAGCGGCGGCCATGTGCAGGCCGGCGTGGATGTCCTGAAGGGCACACCGCAGAAGAATGCCGACGTGCGCCTCGACCTGGTGGCGAAAGATGCCGACGCCGGGCTTTCAGTGATTGCCCAGCGCAACTGGAACAGTGGCATCGACTACAACGGTGACGGCTACACCGAGATCACCCGCAAGAACCTCAAGGTCGGCGGGCTGCAGGCCTGGTACGCGCCCACGCCGGGCACGCGGCTGCGCCTGGACCTGCAGGTGACCGATGAAACCCGGCGTGGCGGCAATCGACTGGATCAGCCCGAATACCTGGCCAACATCGCCGAATCGCTGGATACGAAATACCGGCGCGGCAGCGTATCGTGGGATCAGGAAGTCAATGCCGACGTCGATTTCCGCCTGGCCTACGCCTTCGCCGACATCGACCGCGACAGTTTCTACGGCGGTCTTGGCGACGTGGTTACCGATCCGTCTGCACCCGGCCATGACCCGTCGCAGCTGGATCCCAACGTGGCCGGCAGCGCGGCCTCGCGTTCGTGGCGCCAATACGGCCGCACCCACAACCCGCTGCACTACATCGACAGCCAGTTGAACTGGCGGCTGGGCGCGCACGCGCTGGCCTTCGGCGTGCAGTACAAGCACGAGGCGCTGCGCGACGACAACCGCACCGGTGACGGGCAGCGCCTGGCGGTGCTGGAAGATGCAACCTTCCACAACCTGGGCACCTTCATCCAGGACGAATGGAGCCTGCGTGACAACGTCGACCTGGTACTGGGCGCACGCGTGGACAAGAGCTCGGAACTGGACAGCGCGGTGTTCTCGCCGCGCATCGCCCTGGCCTGGCAGGCCACGCCCAACCTGAAATGGCGCGCCGGCATCGCCACCGGCTTCCGTGCACCGGAGATCTTCGTCGAGGACGTGCACGTCGATACGCTGGGTGGCGAGCAGGTGCGCGTGCGCAACACCGATGGCCTGAAGGAAGAGCGCGCGTTGACCACCCTGTTCGGCTTCGACTGGCGCTCGGACCCGGCCAATCCAGTGTGGAGCTGGGATGCTACCGCCTCCTATGCACGCATCCGCGACACCTTCGCGCTGGGCGAGATCCAGCGCGGCGATGACGGACAACTGAGCCAGCTGCGCTACAACGCCTCCGGCTCCAACGTGCTGGGGGCGGAAACCAACCTCGGCTGGCAGCCGTCGCCGCAGTGGCGCCTGACCGCCGGTGCCTCGTGGTACCGCTCGCGCTTCCGCGAACCGCAGCGCATCTTCGACGACACCGGCGACGGTGGCGACACCATCATCGAAAGCCGCGACTACCTGAAGACCCCGCGCTGGACCGGCCTGGCGCAGCTCAGCTGGATGCCCGCCGAGCCGTGGGAAACCTTCGTCGCGCTGCGCCATACCGGGCCGATGTCGGTGCTGAACAACCGGTTGGGCGAGCTGCACCGTACGCGTTCCTTCCTGGTCACCGATCTTGGTGCTCGCTGGCACCGCCATCTGGGCGCGCAGGCGCAGCAGGAAGTGTCGGTGGCCGCGGGTGTCAAGAACGTGTTCGATCAGCGCCAGAAAGATCTGGAAGTGGGCGCGCTGCGTGACAGCGACTATGTCTACGGGCCGCGCTTCGCGCGTTCGTGGTACGTCAACCTGCGCTATGCGTTCTGAAGCTCTGCGAGCGTTGTTGCTGGCCTGTGCCGTGCTGCTGGCCGCACCCGCAATGGCTGCGGACCTGCACGCGCAGGTCTCGGCCTCGCTGATGCGGCCGGAACAGCGCTCGCTGCGACCGATGCAATGGACACAGCCGCCGAAACTGGTGGCGCTGTACTTCGGTGCCGACTGGTGTGCACCGTGCCATGCCTTCGTACCCACGCTGCGCAGCGTGCGTGATGCCCTGCGCCAAGCCGGCGCCGATACCGAAGCGGTGTACGTCAGCCAGGATGAGAGCGAGAGCGCGCTGCGCCGCTACATGCACGCGCAGGACATGCCGTGGCCGGTGCTTGACCCGCGCCGCGCTGCGCGCATGCCGGCCCTGCAGGCATTGGCCGGGCTGGCACCGCCGAATCTGGTATTGATCGATGCCGACGGCACGGTGCTGGCCAATGGCTGGCAAGGCCGGCGCTATGAAGGCCTGCAAGCGGTGTTGAAGGAATGGACGAAACGGGCCTGCGCGCAGGAACAGGCGCGCTGCCCCAACGGCGCCATCCAACCACGGTAGCGCCGGGCCATGCCCGGCGAAAGGCATGAACACGGCGACGCGCCCGCCGGGCATGGCCCGGCGCTACCGATACGGCGCCTCGCCCTCGGCCTTGCGCACGAACGCCTCGAACAGCGCCAGCGTCTGCTCGCTCACATGGTGCTCGATACCCTCCGCATCACGCCGTGCCGTGTCAGGGTCCACGCCCAGCGCCAGCAGGAAACGCTCCACGGTCTGGTGCCGCTGGCGGCTGGCATGGGCCAGCGCCTCGCCTTCCGGGGTCAGGAACACGCCGCGATACGGTCGCTGCACCACCCAGCCATCGCGGGCCAGGCGCCGCAGCATCTTCGCCACGGTGGGCTGGGCCACGCCCAGGCGGGTGGCGATGTCGACCTGGCGGGCCTCGCCGCCGTCGGCCAGCAGGTCCGAGATCAGCTCGACATAGTCCTCCACCAGCTCCATCCGGTGCGCTTCGCGCACTTGCCGGAAGCTCTCGACCTGGCGCTCAGCCTCGATCAAGGGGGTGCTTTTCAGCGATGTCGAATCGTCGGTCTTGCCCACGCCTGCGCCTGTCCTTCCGGTCTACTCCGGGTTTGAAACTGAATTCTGGACCAGTAACGCGATAAAGACGATTGTTTCACATTGCTAATGACTATAGCAGGAGCTATATTCGAACCCATGAACACCCTGGCGCCCCACGACCCTTCGGCCTCCACCCCGGCCAGCCTGGGCGCGCTCAATGCCTCGGTGGCGGTACCCGACAAGGGGCACTGGTGGTTCCGCCTGCTGGCCTTCCTCGGCCCGGGCTACATGATCTCGGTCGGCTACATGGACCCAGGCAACTGGGCCACCGACCTCGCCGGCGGTTCGCGCTTCGGCTACCTGCTGCTGTCGGTCATCCTCATCTCCAACCTGATGGCGGTGATCCTGCAGGCGCTGTCGGCACGGCTGGGCATCGCCACCGGCATGGATCTGGCGCAGGCCTGCCGCGCGCGGTACCCGAAGCCGGTGAACCTGGCGCTGTGGGCGCTGTGCGAGGCAGCGATCATCGCCTGCGACCTAGCCGAGGTGATCGGCACCGCGATCGCATTGAAGCTGCTGTTCGACCTGCCGCTGCTGTGGGGCGCGGTGATCACCGCGCTGGATACGCTGCTGGTCCTGCTGCTGATGAACCGCGGCTTCCGTGCGCTGGAAGCCTTCGTGATCGCGCTGCTGATGGTGATCTTCGGCTGCTTCATGGTGCAGATCGCGCTGGCCGCACCGCCGGTGATGGACGTGCTGGGCGGATTCATTCCGCGCGCGCAGGTAGTGACTGATCCGCACGCGCTGTACATCGCCATCGGCATCATCGGCGCCACGGTTATGCCGCATAACCTGTACCTGCATTCTTCCATCGTGCAGACCCGCGCCTATCCGCGCACCGACGAGGGCCGTCGCAGCGCGCTGCGCTGGGCGGTGACCGACAGCACCCTCGCGCTGACGCTGGCACTGTTCATCAACGCCAGCATCCTGATCCTGGCGGCGGCGGTGTTCCATGCCAATGGCCGTTTCGATGTGGAAGACATCGAGCAGGCGCACCAGCTGCTGGCGCCGATGCTGGGCGTGGGCGCGGCGGCGACACTGTTTGCGATTGCCCTGCTGGCCTCGGGCCTGAATTCGACAGTGACCGCCACGCTGGCCGGCCAGATCGTGATGGAAGGCTTCCTGCACCTGCGCCTGCCGCCGTGGCTGCGTCGGCTGATCACGCGCGCACTGGCGATCATTCCGGTGGTGGTGGTGATCCTGCTGTTCGGCGACCAGGGCGCGGTGAAGCTGCTGGTGCTGAGCCAGGTGGTGCTGTCGATGCAGCTGCCGTTTGCGATCATCCCGCTGGTGCGGATCGTGACCGACAAGGTGACGATGGGTGCGCTGGTGGCACCGCGCTGGCTCGGCGCGATCGCCTGGGTGATCGCGCTGGTGATCGTGGTGTTGAACGTGAAGCTGCTGGTGGATACCTTCAGCGGAGCCTGACGCCAAACCACGGACCCTGCCCCGGTAGATCCACGCCATGCGTGGATGCCCTTGTAGAGTCGAGCCATGCTCGACTCATCGCTCACCGCGCGAACGGCAGCCGAGCATGGGCTCGGCTCTACAAATGCAACGCGATCGCGGCCTCGATCTGCTGCGGTGACTGGAACCCTGCCAGGCGCGTGCGCTCATCACCGTCACGGAACAGGGACAGCGTCGGCGTCTGCCGCAGTCCCAGCTCCCTGAAGAACGCCTCACCCAGCACCTCCAGCTGCACGCGCAGCAGGGTCGTGCCCTGCCCCGCCACGCTGTTGGCCACGCGATGCAACGACATCTCCAGCATCCGGCAGCCCGGGCACTGGTCCTTGTGGAAATCCACCAGCACCCGCGGATGTTCGGCCAGCAGCTGCTGGAACTGCTCAGGCGTGGTGGCGTCGATGATCTGCATCGGTGTTGCTCCAGTAGTGGGCCAGGACCGTATCGGTCCAGGCGTCGATGGCTGCGGCGTGACGCTCGCCATGCGGCATCTGCTCGATCTCGAGCGGCGGATAGTCGCTGCGGAAATAGCGGATCAGCCGGTGCACGGCGCCGCAGTAGTACTCCTGCCCCCACTGCGTTTCACCGGTGCCGAACACCGCCAGCTGCCGTGGCCGCTCGCCGCGCTCGGCGATGCCGGCCACCCATGCCTTCATCTCCGCCGGCGTGCGGCCGGCGTTGTCGGTCCAGCAGCCCAGCAGCACCAGGTCGGCCTCATCGGCCGCCAGCGGCGGTGCCTGGCGCAGGTCGTCGGCCTCCTGCCAGTACACCGCATGACCGGCAACGCGGCAGCGTTCGGCAATCTGCCGGCCGAGTTCGCGGGTGTTGCCGCTCAGGGAGGCGACCACCACCAGGATGCTCAGCACGGCGCCAGGCTCAGAGATCGTCGAAGCCGTTGCCGACGTTGGTCTTCTTGTAACTTGCATTGCGCATCTCGAAGAAGTCGGTCTTGGTCTCGGTGAAGTTGTCGGCGTAGGCCTTGATCCACGGCATCACGTTGTCGGTGGTGTCGATGTACAGGCGCTCGATGCCGAGCATGCCGGCCATCTTGTTGGCGCGGTACTTCACGTAGCGCACCATCTCGTCCACGTCGATGCCGTCGATACCATCCAGCACCTCCGACGACCACTGCGTCTCCAGCTCGATGGCATGCTCGAACGATTGGTGTACGTAGGCGGTCAGCTCGTTGGTCTGCAGCTCCGGGTTTTCGCCGACGATGGCGCGGATCACCTCGCTGATGAACTTGGTGTGGGCCAGCTCGTCGCGGTTGATGAAGCTGATGATCTTGCCGGTGCCGTTCATGCGGTTCTGCCGCACCATGTTGTAGAAGTACGCGAACCCGGAATAGAAATTGATGCCCTCCAGGATCGAGGACTGGATCAACGACTTGAGCAGGGTCTCGGCGGTCTTCTCGCGCATGAAATCGTCATACGCCCCCATGATCGGCGCATTGCGCTTGATGATGGTCGGGTGGGTGCGGGCGATCTCGAAGATGCGGTTCTGGTTCGGCAGGTCGGTGATCGAGGCCAGCACATAGCTGTAACTCTCGTTGTGGATCACTTCCTGCTGGCCGATGATCGCGGCATTGGCGTGCGCGGCCGGGTCGGTGATGTACTCGGCGACGTTGTAGATGAAACGGGTCTGCGGTGAGTCGAGCGTGGCCAGCAGGCCGATGATCGAATCGTAGGCGTTCTTTTCACGTGCGTTGAGCTCGCCGTACTGGCGGGCATCGAGCTTCATGTCGACCTCGTCGGGAATCCAGAAGTTGGTCGACAGCTCCTTGTAGGCCCGATAGAAGGACGGATACGGGATATCGTTCCAGTTGAGGATGCCGCTGGTACGGCCGTTGATGATGCCGGTGCTGCGGTTGGGATGGCGCGGTTCGAGGATCTTGATGCGGTCGAGGGGGGTTGCCATGGTCTTACCTGCAGGGGGTAGCGCCGGGCCATGCCCGGCGGAATGTGCGACGGCCGCGCGATGCGCTCGCCGGGCGTGGCCCGGCGCTACCGTGGATGGTCAGCTGGCGCACCACTCGCAATCGCTGATGTCGATGTCGTTGGAGCGCACGTAGTAGGTGGTCTTCAGGCCTTCGCGCCAGGCGCTCAGGTGCAGCTCCAGCAGGGTGCTAGCGCGGATCGTGCTCGGCACATACAGGTTGAAGCTGATCGACTGGTCGACATGGCGCTGGCGGCGCGCGTTCTGGCGCACGCTGGCGAACTGGTCGACCTTGTACGCCCCCTTCTCGTAGTACGGCCAGGTTTCCAGCGACAGGCCCGGAGCCGCCACCGGCCGCCGGAAGTCCTTCTTTTCCTCGTAGTAGAACGCGCTGTAGATAGGGTCGATCGACGCGGTGGAACCGGCAATCTGCGCGGTGCTCATGTTCGGCGCGACGGCCAGCAGCCAGCCGTTACGCAGGCCGTGCGTGGCAACCTCGCGGGCCAGGCTGTCCCACGCGGCGCCGCTGTAGCCGCGGTCACTGAAATAGCGTCCGTTGTGCCAATCGCTGCCGGCGAACATCGGGTAGCTGCCCTTCTCCTTCGCCAGCTGCGCGCTGGCCTGGATGGTCAGGAAGTTGATGCGCTCGTAGAGACGGTCGGCCAAATCCTCGGCATCCGGTGACTCCCACTGGATCGCCTGCTGCGCCAGCAGGTGGTGCCAACCGAACGTGCCCAGGCCGATGGCGCGGTACTTGCGGTTGGTGATGGTGGCCTGCGGCACCGGCAGCGCGTTGAGGTCAATCACGTTGTCGAGCATGCGCACCTGGATCGGGATCAGGCGCTCCAGCACGTCGGTGGCCAGCAGGTCGTCCGGCGCACTGATTGCCCGGCCGAGGTTGATCGAGGACAGGTTGCAGACCACGAAGTCACCGGCGCGGCGCGTGGTGACGATCTGGTCGCCGCTGACGATCTCCTGGATCATCCGCGTCGGGCTCATGTTCTGCAGGATCTCGGTGCATAGATTGCTGGAATAGATCATGCCCGCGTGCTTGTTCGGGTTCCGGCGGTTGACCTCGTCGCGGTAGAACAGGAACGGATTGCCGGTCTCCAACTGGCTGAGCATGATCCGCTTGAACAGATCGATCGCCTTCACCGTTCGGCGGCTGATGCGCTCATCGGCCACCAGTTCGGCATAGCGGTCGCGGAAGCTGCCCGCGCCGCGCGTCTCATCGTAGAAGTCCTGCAGGTACCAGCCCTTGGCCTGCTTCACCTCGTGCGGGTCGAACAGGTACCAGTCGGCGCGGCGCTCGACCGCTTCCATGAACAGGTCGGGCACGCACACCGAGGTGAACACATCGTGCGCGCGCAGGCGCTGGTCGCCGTTGTTCAGGCGCAGATCCAGGAAGGCCTCGATATCGCGGTGCCAGATGTCCAGGTACACCGCCACCGCGCCCTTGCGCTGGCCAAGCTGGTCGACCGACACCGCGGTGTTGTTGAGCTGCTTGATCCACGGCACCACGCCGCCGGAGGAATTGGCCACGCCCCGTATCGGCGCGCCGCTGCTGCGCACATAGCCCAGGTAGGCGCCGACGCCGCCACCGTGCTTGGACACGCGGGCGATATCGGTGTTGGAGTCATAGATGCCCTGCAGGCTGTCGTCCACCGTGTCGATGAAGCAGCTGGACAGCTGGCCGCCGACCTTGCCGGCGTTGGCCAGGGTCGGCGTGGCCACCGTCATGTACAGGTTGGACAGCGCCCAGTACGCCTCACCGACCAGCTGCATGCGCCGTTCGCGCGGCTTTTCCTCCTGCATCAGGTACAGCGCAATGGTCAGCCAGCGCTCCTGCGGCAGTTCGTAGACCTCGCGGCTGCGATCGCTGGCCAGGTAGCGCGTGGCCAGCAGGTACAGGCCGTTGTACGCGAACAGGCGGTCGCGTTCCGGGTCGATCATCTCGCCGGCCTGCTGCAGCTCTTCCTTGGAATAGCAGCGCAGGATGTCGTTGCTGTAGATGCCGCGGTCAGCCAGGCTCTCCTGCAGGCCCACATACGAACCGTACTTCAGGCCGACATCGTAGAAGCGGTTGCGGCTGGCGCGCTTGTACAGGCGACGCAGGTAGATGCGCGCGGCAAACTGTTCCCACTCGGGTGCAACCAGGTCCACGCGCGATTCGGCCTCACGGATCAGCAGATCGACCAGGTCGTCGGCGCTGATGCTCGGTTTGCGCTCGACCATCGCCTGCACCACGCGGCGATAGTCGCTCACGTCCAGCTGCGGGAACTCGGCATGCACGGCGTCGATGCTGCGCTGCAGGCGCTCGGCCTCGAACGGCAGGCGGCGGTTGCCGGCCTCCTTGGTGATCCAGGTCGGCACGCGCTCGCCACCGGCGCGCAAGGCGTCGCCGGCGCCGGCCAGATCGGCCACGCGGAAGGTACTGTCGGTCATGGTGGTGGAACTCCAGGCTCGCACGCGCGTTGGCGGTCGATGCCATGGCGGCCCTGAACGCGATACCGGCGCACGGGGCGAACGGGTGGATTGCCAGGGCACGGGAACGTAGGTCGTCGGCATCTGCCTGCGCCTGCGGCCGGTATCCGGGCCGTGGGGGCGACCTGCGTCCGCACGATGGCGGCCGCGTCGACACGGCAAGCCTTCAGGGGCGGGCCGCGGGACGTTTGCTGCATGTCCGGCGGCGGCGGCTGACCGGGAGTGACGGCCACAACATAGTGGGGACATCTCGAACCGTCAACACAAGATGCGGTAATCAGCACATGTCGCGACGATCAGTCGCAGGATGCCGTGTTGCAGCAGCGACGCCTTGTCGACATGCCCTGCGTCCCCAGTTCGGTACAACATCCACTTTCCCCGGAACACCGCCCATGCGCGCTGCCCAGTACTCCTCCTTCGGCAACCCGGCCGACGTCCTCGCCATTGCCGATGCCGCCCTGCCCGAGCCTGGTCCCGGCGAGGTGCGCATCCGCACCGTGCTGGCCTCGATCCACAATCACGACCTGCTGACCGTGCGCGGGCTGTATGGCTACAAGCCGACGCTGCCGGCGATTGGCGGCAGCGAAGCATTGGGCGTGGTCGACGCACTGGGCGACGGCGTCGACGGCCTGCAGATCGGCCAACGCGTCGCCGCAGCCTCGGTACACGGTACCTGGGCCGAAGCGTTCATTGCACCGGCACGCATGGTCATTCCGATGCCGGAGGCGATTCCGGACGAGATGGCCGCACAGTTGATCGCGATGCCGCTGAGCGCGCTGATGCTGCTGGAATTCCTGCACGTCGAGCCGGGCCAGTGGATCGTGCAGAACACCGCCAACGGCGCGGTCGGCAAGTCGCTGGCCATGTTGGCAAAGGCGCGTGGCGTGCATGTGGCCAACCTGGTGCGCAACGCCGATGCGGTCGCGCAGTTGCAGGCGCTGGGCATCGATCATGTGTTCGACACCTCGGTGGACGGCTGGAAGGATCGCGTTCGTGAAGCGACCGGCGAAGCACAGGCGGCGGCCGCCGTGGATTCCATCGGCGGCGACGCCAGCGGTGACCTGGTCGACCTGCTCGGCCACCACGGCACGCTGGTGTCGTTCGGGGTGATGAGCGGCGAACCGATGCGCATCCCGGCCGGCGGCCTGATCTACAAGGAGGCCACGGTGAAGGGCTTCTGGGGCAGCAAGGTCAGCCAGGCGATGGCCGTGGAGGACAAGCGCCGGCTGGTTGGCGAACTGCTGAAGCGTGCGGCGAGCGGCGAACTGACCTTGCCGGTGGAGCAGATCTTCGCGCTGGACGACATCGCCCAGGCGGCGAAGGCCGGGGCCGGTTCGGGCCGCAACGGCAAGGTGCTGCTGCGGCCTTGATGGGCTGGCATTGCCTTCTGTAGAGCCGAGCCATGCTCGGCTGTTTCCGGCCAGTGTGTGGAGCCGAGCGTAGGCTCGGCTCTACAGGGGCGTGCGGACCAACGGTCCGCACCCACCAAAGATCGGTCCGGCACCCACCGAGTGGGTCTGCTCCAACGGAGGCACCGACTTTCGTTAAGAACCTGTGATGTATAACTGAATGCGCTTTCGTCATTGGAAGGCGCATGTACCTGCATGCGGTACTGACGGCTCCTCCCCCGTTCGGCGTTGTCGCTTCCATGTACCGCACCACCCTGAACCTGCTTGCCGGCGCCATCGCGCTGAGCCTCACCGCTGGCACTGCCAGCGCCGCTGAAACCGCCGATGCCGGCAAGGACAGCACCACCCTCGGCGCCGTGCTGGTGACCGGCTCCAACATCAAGCGCAGCGATACCGCCGGGCCGAACCCGGTGCAGATCGTCAGCCGTGAACAGATCGAGCAGACCGGCCGCTCCACCCTCACCGACGTGCTGCGCAACCTGTCGGCCAATGCCGGCAACAGTTTCGACGAGCAGTACACCGGCAGCTTCGCCGCAGGCTCGGCGTCGATCGGCCTGCGCGGCCTGTCGCCGAAGAACACGCTGGTGCTGGTCAACGGCTATCGAGTCTCCAACTTCGGCTTTGCACTCAATACCCAGGACACCTTCGTCGACCTCAACGCGCTGCCGATCAGCGCGGTGGAACGCATCGAAGTGCTGAAGGACGGCGCCTCGGCGGTGTATGGCTCCGACGCCATCGCCGGCGTCATCAACATCATCCTGCGCAAGAACTTCCAGGGCGTGGAAGTGGGCGGCGGCTTCGGTACCGCCACACAGGGCGGCCTGGACGAACGCAAGGCCAACCTGCTGGCCGGCTTCGGCGACCTGGAGCAGCAGGGCTGGAACGTGCTGTTCGGGCTGGACCTGCTCAAGCGTGATCGCCTCGACGCCGACCAGCGCGCCTATACCCGCAGCGGCGATTTCCGCGACAAGCCCGGCGGACGCCTGGCCGGCTGGTCCACCGCCGGTGGCAATTGGCTGTCCAACCCGCGCGCGCCGCAACCGTTCGCCAACTGCCCGGATGGCAGCCAGCTGCGTCCCTACAGCGATTTCGGCAGCACCCTGCCCGGCCAGGCCTGCGCCTTCAATGCACAACCATTCAAGACCCTGCAACCCGGCGCCGAGCGCCTGCAGGCCTCGTTGAGCGCGACCTACCGCTTCAATGACAGCGTGGAGGCCTTCGCCGATGTGCTGTACAGCCACAACGAGGCCGACCAGATCTTCAGCGCGCCGCTGACCGTCGGCCCCGGCCTGCGCGCCTACAACCCGGCCACCGGCACGCTGATCGACGTGCCGGCGGTGCTGCCGGTCGGCCATCCCAACAACCCTGGCAGCACGCCACTGCCGTTCGAGTACACCTTCTTCGACCTCGGCCCGCGCCTGAAGGACAACACGCAGGTTTTCTACCGTGCCCTGGCGGGCGTGCGCGGCAGCGGCGAACGCTGGGACTGGGAAGTGGCAGCGCTGACCTCGCAGAGTGCACAGCGCGAGTACGTCGACAACTTCGTCAATCGCTATGCGTTCGAGCAGATCCTGCGCGATGGCAGCTACAACTTCCTCAACCCGTCCAGCACACCGGGCGCGCTGGATGCACTGCGCCTGCAGACCAAGCGCCCCGGCTGGTACAAGCTGCACGCGTTGAATGTGAAGGCCTCGACCTCGCTGTGGGAGATGCCGGCCGGTGCGGTCGGCTTCGCCTGGGGTGCCGAGTTCCGCAAGGAATCGCTGGACGCGCGCACCAGTGCGCAGGTGCTGTCGGGCACCGAACTGCGTCCGGCCATCAACGTGGTCAATGGCGAACGACAGGTCAGCGCCGCCTATGCCGAACTGAGCGTGCCGCTGCACCGCACGCTGGAACTGCAGGTTGCGGGCCGCGGCGACCACTACGATGACTTCGGCAAGGCGTTCTCGCCGAAGGTGGCATTGCGCTGGCAGCCGCTGGACAGCCTGCTGCTGCGTGGTTCGTTCTCGCGTGGCTTCCGCGCCCCCTCGCTGCCGGAGATCGCGCCGGGCCAGACCGTCAGCTACGGCTCGGTGATCGATCCGCTGGATCCGCTGCAACCGGGCGGCAGCCGTGGCGTGACCAATATCCGCACCGGCAACCCGGATCTGAAGGCGGAGCGCTCGCGCAATTTCAACGTGGGTGCAGTGTGGTCGCCGGATGGTGATACCAGCATCGGCGTGGACTGGTACCGCATCGAGCAGGACAACCTGGTCAAGCCGGACAGCGCGCAGTTCATCGTCGACAACCCGACGCTGTTCCCCGGTCGCGTGCAACGTGATGCGCAGGGACGCATCCAGTTCATCACCAACCAGTACGCCAACCAGGGCGAACTGACCACCTCGGGCCTGGATCTGGACGCCAGCCGCATCTTCCGTACCGACGGCTGGGGCAACTTCACCGTGGCCGGCAGCTGGACCCACCTGCTCAGTTTCAAGCAGCCGCTGGTGGCCGGCCAGTCGCCCTATGACGGGGCCGGCAACAACCGCCACGGCGCGCTGCCGCGCACCCGCGGCACCACGTCGCTGAACTGGGCGGTCGGTGACTGGAGCAGCACGCTGAGCCTGCAGTACGTGAGCGGCTACGACCAGCGCGTGGCGACGGCGACCAGCAACCCGGGCCTGCGCGACCGCGTCAAGCCGTACCACCAGCTGGACCTGTACGTGGCGTACGAAGGGATTGCCAACACCACGCTGTCGCTGTCGGTGCTGAACCTGACCGACAAGGACCCGCCGTTCGACCCGGCCGGTGGCTCCAACGGCTTCGACATCAGCCAGTACAACCTGCGCGGGCAGTTCGTCTCGCTGGGCGCTCGTTACAGGTTCTGATTGCGACTGTAGAGCCGAGCCATGCTCGGCTGCTCTTCCGACACCGAGGAGCCGAGCGCGGGCTCGGCTCTACAGGGGGTGCGGACCAACGGTCCGCACCCACCGCATCACCGGCTCAGGTGCAGGAACTGCAGGTGCCGTTCGTACTGGCTGATGATGTCGTTGATGATCTGCTTTCGGCTGTATCCCACCAGGTCGTAATCCTGGCTGCCTTCGAACAGGTGCACCTCGGCGCGGTAGTAGCGCTGGTTGCGCAGCTGCTGCGCGGCAAACGACGGGGTCAGGTAGCCGCTCAGGATCACCCGGTACAGGAAGTCCTGCTGCTCGCCGTGGTTCACCGTCAACTCCATGTCGCCGGCCTCGAAGCGCGTGGCCACGTCCCAGCCCTGCCCGCGCAGCTGCTCGGCCACCGCCTCCATCGCCGGCTTCACCGTGTCATCCATGAAGCGGTAGACCTGGTCGCGCACCGGGAAGTGCATGGCCTGGCTCAGGCGCTGGCGCCAGCCCTGGTGATGGCGATCGTCTCCGATCAACGGCGATGGCCGGTACTGCAGCGCGCGCTTGCGGTGCGATTCGTCACTGAAGGCGCGGGTCAGCCCCCACATCATCAACAACAGGATCGCCGAGAACGGCAACGACGCCAGCACCACCGCCGATTTCAGTGCGTCGATACTGCCGGCCAGCAACAGGCCCGCGGTCAGCACCGCGATCACCGTGCCCCAGAACACCCGCAGCCAACGCGGACCATCATCCTCGGGTGCGCCGCCATGCGAGGACAGCGTGGACAACACCACCGCCCCCGAGTCAGCGGAGGTCACGAAGAAGATGAAGCTCACCAGCACCGTCACCGCGATCACCGTGCGGCTCCACGGGTAGCCATCCAGCAGTGCATACAACACGGTCGGTGGGTCATCCACCGCCAGCTGCGCCAGTTGCTGCTGGCCGTGGTGGAGCACCTGGTCCAGCGCGCTGTTGCCGAAGATCGACAGCCAGGCCAGGGTGAAGCCGAGCGGGATCAGCAGCACCCCGAACACGAATTCGCGGATGGTGCGGCCACGTGAGATGCGCGCGATGAACAGGCCGACGAACGGTGCCCAGCCGATCCACCAGGCCCAGTAGAACACCGTCCAGCCGCCCAGCCATTCCGGTCGGCCGCCATAGGCGTACACATCGAAACTCTTGCCGACCACGCTGCCCAGGTAGTCGCCCAGGTTCTGCATCAAGGTGCTGAACAGGTACTGCGTCGGCCCGGCAAACAGCATGAACAGCACCAGCGCGATCGCCAGCAGCATGTTGATGTTGGCCATCCAGCGCACGCCCTTCTCCACGCCGGAGACCGCCACGGCCACTGCCGCACCCATCATCGCCACCACCAGCATGATCTGCACCAGGTTGGAATGCGGGATGTTGAACAGGTGCGCCAACCCGGCATTGAGGTGCAGCACGCCGAAGCCCATGTCGGCACCGATGCCGAATACGGTGGCGACGATGCCCAGCGCATCCACGGTGTAGCCGATCGGGCCATTGATGCGCTTGCCGATCAGCGGGTACAGCGCCGAGCGCAGGGCCAGTGGCAGGTTGTGGCGATAGGCGAAGTAGGCCATCGCCATCGCCGCCAGCGCGAACACGCCCCAGCCGTGCAGGCCCCAGTGCAGGAACAGCAGCTGCATGGCCTGGCGCGCGCCAGCCTCGCCTGCGGCCGGATCGCCCTGCGGCGGCTGCAGGTAGTGGGTCAGCGGTTCGGATACGCAGAAGAAGAACAGGGTGATGCTGATGCCGGCGGCGAACAGCATGCCGGCCCATGAGAGGTAACTGAACTCCGGCTCGTCATGGTCGGCACCCAGCTTGATGCCACCGTACTTGGACAGCGCCACGCCCACCACGAACACCAGGTACAGGGTCATGGCCAGCAGGTAGTACCAGCCGACGTTGAGGGCGGCCCAGTCCTGTGCCTTGAGCAGAAGGCGGCCCGCGCCGAGCGGAAACAGGCTGACGAACAGCGCGAACGCCACGACAACGATCGCCGCGAAGGCGAACACAGGCCGAAGGGTGCGCACCGGGGATTGTTGCGGCTCCAGTACTTCCATGGGGCGGCGTTCTCCGGTAGATCAAAGGGTTAGCCGACCGATTCTGGCTGAACCGCAGTGGACAGAGCATGAAGTTGCGGCCTGTGGTCGCAGGCCCGTCCGCTCATTCCGTGGTATCACGCGCGCGCTGCGACGCACCCTTGCTTGCGCGGGCCGCGCGCACCGCCTGCGGCGCGGCCACGCGCATCCTGTCCGATCACGACATTACATGCACCGCACACAGCTTGTTGCCATCCGGGTCACGCAGATAGGCCAGGAACACCTGCCGACCGGACATGTTGCGGACGCCGGGCGGATCTTCGATGGCGGTACCACCGTGAGCCACTCCAGCTTCCTGCCAGGCACGCACGGCCTCTGCACTGCCCAGACTGAAACCGATGGTGCCACCGTTGGCATGGCACGCTGGCTGCCCATCGATCGGCGCGGTTACACCGAACATCCGCCCATCCTTGAAGTACAGCAGCCGTCCCTTCTCGTCGAATACGCCCGCACGCGCGGCCATCGCAGCGAACAGGGCGTCGTAGAAGCGACGCGCGGCATCCATGTCGTTCGTTCCTACGGTGATGTGGCTGAACATGCGGGCACTCCATGTGGAAAACCGCAGTGTCGATGAGCGCGGGCGACTTCGCAAATCGCTGCATCATCGCCGCCCCGCTCGCGACCGGGCGTGCTGCTACTTGGCGGTGCTGAGCAGCAGTACCGCCGCCGTGACCAGGGCGATGCCAACCCAGCCGATCAGCCGCAGGCGGTTACCGAACAGCAGGCGGCCGCAAGTGGCGGTACCGATCACGCCGATTGCACCCCACATCGCATAGGCGGTGGCCAGGTCCATGTAGCGCACCGCCTGGCCCAGCAGGGCGAAGGCGATCCAGACCATGACGACCGCGCCGACGCCCCAGCGCCAGCGGCGGAAGCCCTCCGACTTGGCGACCATCATGTTGGCGGCAACGTCGATCAGCGCGGAACAGATCACGAAAAACAGGGCCAGGGTATTCATCAGTGCGCCTCCCCGAGGGTGACACAGACGATGCCGACCACCGCCAGCACGAGGCCGGCCAGCTGCTGCAGCGACAGACTCTCGCCAAACACGGTGAGGCCGACCACGGTCAGCAGGGTCAGGCCCAGGCCTTCCCACACCGCATAGGCGACACCGACCGCGATGCGGCGGACCGACAGGGCCAGGAAGTAATAGGACAGCGCCAACGCGCCGGCCATGATCAGGTAGCCGGTCCAGCCACCATCGCGGGCGGCATGGGCCATGAACGAGGTGCCGACCACTTCGGCAACGATCGCCACGGTCAGGCAGGCCCAGGCGACCAGCGCGCCACGGGCGGGAACAGTACGGGACATGTGAAACTCCTTGCGGGACGCGGACAGCGCCCCGCCCTCAGTAGATCCACGCCATGCGTGGATGCCCCGCAGACAGGGGCGACGGCGGACAGTATCATCGCCTTTTACGGTCGATTCAAAATGGATACCATCGATAGGAGCGATGGATCAATGCCCTATTCCCCTGAATCCCTGCAGGCGTTCGTCGAAGCGGCCGCGCTCGGATCGTTCTCGGCGGCGGCGCGTCGCCTGCGCAAGACCCAATCGACGGTCAGCACCGCCATCGCCCACCTGGAGGCGGACCTGGGCGTCAGCCTGTTCGACCGCAGTGGACGCTACCCGCAGCTGACCGAAGCCGGGCGCCAGGTGCTCGCCCATGCCCAGGAAATCCTCGCCGCCGATACCCGCCTGCAGCAGTTGAGCGTGCGGCTGGCCGCCCCGGTCGAAGCGCGGCTGACCGTGGTGTTCTCCGACGTGTATCAGCTCGACCCGGAGCAGCGCGTGTTGCAGCGCTTTGCCGAAGCGTTCCCCGAGATCGAACTGGAATGGCTGGATGCCGAAGGCGAAGACGTGCTGGAACTGGTCGGCAGTGGTCGCGCAGCGCTGGGCCTGCTGCCGCGCCAGGAAAGCTACCCGGACGGTCTGGTGGCACGGCCGTTGGCCCATCACAGCGAACTGTCGGTGTATGTGGCGCGCGACCATGCGCTGGCCGACGCCGGCCGTCGCGCAGCTTCCCAGCTGGCACGGTACCGGCAGGTGCGATTGAGCGCGGAGGTCGACCATGCGCGGGCGGTTACCGGGCTGGCGTGGACCGCCACCGACTACCTGATGGTGATGGAGATGGCCGAGGACGGCATCGGCTGGGCCGAGCTGCCCCGCGCATTGGTGCAGCGCTACGACCGCGGGCAACTGGTGGAACTGACCCTGCCCGGGTGGCCGCGGCGCATCCACAGCGACCTGCTGTGGCGCCGCGACACGCCGCCGGGGCCAGCGGCGCTGTGGTGGGCCGACGCGTTGGGGTGAGGTAGCGCCGGCCGCTGGCCGGCAATCCTGTTGTCGCGTGGTTGCCGGCCAGCGGCCGGCACTACCGGTCAACGATGGGCGAGCGCGTAATCCAGCGACGCGCACACCGCTGCCACCTGGGCGTCGTTGCACTGCTGCGGGGTCGCCCGCGGGCTGTCCGGGTAGACCTCGGTGGTGGTGGTGTAGGTCGCACCGGTGATGCCGGCACACAGGCCCAGCTTCACCAGCGGGTACTCGATCACGCCGTGGGCCACCACCGGCGAACCGATGATCTCGCCCTTGTCGTCGGCCGGCGCGATGTGGGTGACCTTCTCCACCGCGGCGATGACTGCCTGCTGGAACGCCGCCTGCGGGTTCTCGCTGTCGTCCACCAAGTAGAAGCCATCGGGAATCAGGCCCGGCTCGAACGGTTTGCCGTCACGCGCGGCCAGCGCCGGGCGGAACTCGCTCTCGTCGCTGTCGGTGGTCTCGTGGAGGTCGATGTGCAGCACGAACTGGTCCTTGATCGGTGCGATCAGCTCCATCAGCGCGGTCGACTCGCGGGCCGGGCCATCGGCGCGGAAATTGCGGTTCGGGTCGATCGCATCGAAGTTCCAGCGGTTGATGCGCTCGAAGCCCCACGGATTCACGCACGGCGCCACCAGCAGATTGGCCTTGCCGGCGTAGTCGGCGGCGTGCTTTTCGAGGAATTCCAGCGCGCCCATCACGCCGCTGGTCTCATAACCGTGCACGCCACCGGTAACCAGGGCAGCCGGCAGCACCGGGTTCCAATCGCGGCTGCGCAGGGCGAACAGAGTGTAGGTCTCGCCAGCGTAGTCGAGCTGGCCATAGGCCACCTTGTCGAAGCGCGATGCCAGCGCCTCGATGCGGGGCAGCACCTCCTCGTCATAGCGACGCAGGCGCTGCTGGCGGCCACGCCACACCTCCCGTTCCGCCGCTCCCCACGGCTGGCCAGGGGTTCCGACGGGGTAGAAAGCGGCTTGGGACATGGCAGATCTCAGCGAGTCAGTAAGCAATCGCCCACTCTATCACCGGGGCATCGGCATGAACCGGAGGCGCATTCCAATAGCGAATGGAATCAGCAATAATTCTCATTTACGACCTTCCACAGCCTGCACCGATGCCCATCCTCGCCCTGCAACCGCCCCGCCTGCCCCTGGCCGCCGCCCTCGCCCTGTGCCTGCTCCCGACCACCCGTGCCTTCGCCCAGGACGGCGCCACCACGCTGGACAGCATCCAGGTCGCCGGCAGCTGGCTGGGTACCGGCCTGCATGACAGCGTCAAGCGCTTTGCCGGCGCGCGCACCCTGGTCGACCGCCAGCGCATCGAGGCCAGCGGCGCGGCCAGCATCGGCGATGCCATGCGCCGTATTCCGGGTGTGCAGGTCACCGACAACTCCGGCACGGCCGGCAGCTCGGTCTCGCTCAACATCGGCGTGCGCGGACTGACCGGGCGCTACTCGCCGCGCTCGACCGTACTGCTGGACGGCGTTCCGCTGGCGGTGGCGCCGTATGGCCAGCCACAGCTGTCGTTCGCACCGGCCAGCCTGTCCAACATCGAATCGATCGACGTGGTGCGCGGCGGCGGCGCGGTGCGCTACGGGCCGCAGAACGTCGGTGGCATCATCAACTTCAGCACCCGCGCCATTCCCACCGAGGCCGGCCTGCACGGCGAAGCCGGCGTGCGCTACACCGCCTACGACCATGGCGGCGGCGACAGCGCCCAGTACAACGCCTTCCTCGGCGGCACCGGCGACAACGGCTTGGGCGCAGCCCTGCTGTACTCCGGCCAGGACGGCCGCGGCTGGCGCCAGGGCAGCGATGACCGCTTCAACGATCTCGCACTGAAGTTCGCCTACGCCATCGACGAACAGCAGGAGCTGCGTGCCAAGCTGTCCTACTACGACGTGCGCTCGTTGACCCCGGGCGGCCTGACCCGTGCGCAGTACGAGGCCGATCCGTTCCAGACCACCCGGCCGACCGATTTCTGGAAGGGCCACCGCACCGGCATCGACCTGGGCTACACCAACACGCTGTCGGCCAACAGCGAGTTCGAGGTGCTGGCCTATTACAACGAGAGCACCCGTGCCAGCTCGCTGATCAACGCCGCCAACACCCAGTTGACCGTGCAGCCGCGCGACTACCGCGTGCTTGGCATCGAGCCGCGCTATACCCAGCGCCTGCACTGGGGCAGCGCGGTGCATGACATCACCGCCGGCTACCGCTTCCTGCGCGAGCGCGGCAACGACCGCAGCTACACCGTCGCCCGCCGCACCGGCGCGGCCAGTGCCACCACCCGCTTCGACAACGCCACCGACGCGCACGCCTTCTACATCGACGACCGCATTGCGATCGGCCAGTGGCGGATCACGCCGGGCGTGCGCATGGAATGGATCGACATGGACCGCCGCCAGGCCGGAGGCACGGCGACCTTCAGCAGCCGCAACGACAAGGCCCTGCCCTCGCTCAACATCGCCTACCTGCTGACGCCGCAGCTGACCGTGTTCGGCAACTACACCACCTCGTTCGGACCGGTACAGAACATCCAGCTCAATTCGCAGACCGCCAGCAATCCGCTGAACCCGGAAGTGGCCAAGACCACCGAGCTGGGCGCACGCTGGCAGGATGGGGCACTGCGCGCGGAAGTGACCGTGTTCAAGATGCGCTTCGACAACCAGATCCTGCAGGTGCCGGGCATCACCCCGCCCACCTTCCAGAACATTGGTGCCACCGACCACAAGGGTGTGGAGAGCGCACTGGAGTACCACTTCGCCGAGGACGGCGCGCTGGCCGGGCTGGAGCTGTACGCCAACTACACCTGGACCAAGGCGATCCAGCAGTCCGGCGACAACCGTGGCCTGGACGTGCCGTTCTACTCGCGCGACACCGACAGCATCGGCGCCCGCTACGCGCTGGCCGGCTGGACCTTCAACGTCTCCAGCACCCACCAGAGCGGCCAGTTCTCCGACGCCGCCAACACCTGGGCCGAGAGCGCTGACGCGCGCGTGGGACGCGTGCCGGGCGTACGCCTGTGGAATGCCCAAGTGGCCTGGCAGGTGCCGGGGCTGGGTAACAGCGAGATCGCGCTGGGCGTGAACAACCTGGCCGACAAGCGCTGGTACACCCGCAACGTCGATGGCAACGCAGGCCGCATGGTGGCCGCGCCGCGCACCTTCTACGTACAGGGCCGCTACCGCTTCTGAGCCGGTAGCCGCCCGATGCGGTGACGGTGGCGCTCACGGTGGCGGCGTATCATGCCGCCACCATGTCTTCGCCCGTTCCGCCATCGCGCCTGCATCTGGCCTTCCAGGGCCTGCGCCTGCGGCTGCGCGGCAGCGACCTGTGGTTCATCGCGCTGGCGCTGCTGGTTGGCCTGATCGCCGGCTACCTGACCCTGCTGCAGTCGGGCATCGCGCGCTGGCTGCAGGGCACGTTGTATGGGCTGGACGACGGCATGCGGCTGAGCTCCCTGCCCTCGCTGACCTGGACCGCGCTACTGGTGCTGCCACTGGGCGGGCTGCTGGTCGGCCTGGTCAGCCTGGCGGCGACGCGACTGAAACGGCCACTGCTCGATGCGGTGGAAGCCAATGCGCTGCACGGCGGCCGCATGTCGATGCGCGACAACCTGATCGTGCTGACCCAGACCCTGCTGTCCAACGGCTGCGGCGCGTCGGTCGGCCTTGAGGCTTCGTATACGCAGATGGGCGCGGGCAGCGGCTCGCAGCTGGGCCGGGTGATGCGCCTGCGTCGCAACGACGTGCGCATCCTGGTCGGTGCCGGTGCCGCCGGTGCCATCGCCGCTGCGTTTGGTGCGCCGCTAGCCGGTGCGTTCTACGCCTTCGAGATCGTCATCGGCGCCTACACCCCCGCTGCGCTGGCACCGGTGGCCGTGGCCGCACTGGCCGGTGCGTTCGTGGCCGATCAGGCCGGCATCGAGGCTTACCTGCTGCCCGCCGCTTCGACCATAGACGTACGCGCCGCCGACTACGCCATTTACGGACTGCTGGGCTGCTGCTGCGCGATGGTCGGCATTGTCATCATGCGCCTGATCGCGTCCATTGAAGGGAGGGTCAAGCGCAGCCCGTTGCCGCTGTGGGGCCGCCCGGTGGTGGGTGGCCTGCTGCTGATCCCGCTGGCCCTGGCCAGTCCGCAGGTGCTGTCGTCCGGCCATGGCGCGCTGCACCTGGACCTGACTACCCACCTGCCGTTGATCTGGATCGGCGGCCTGCTGACCCTGAAGTGCCTGGCCTCGGGCATCTCGCTGGGCTTCGGCTTCCGTGGCGGCCTGTTCTTCGCCTCGCTGTTCATGGGCACCCTGGTCGGCGCCCTGTTCGCCGGCCTGCTGGCGATGGCCACCGGCGTGCCGGTAATCGACGCCACGTCCGCCGCGCTGGCCGGCATGGCAGCGTTGGCCGCGGCGGTGGTCGGCGCGCCAATGACCATGGCCATGCTGGTGCTGGAAGGCACGCACGATTTCCTGCTGACCAGCGTGGTGATGAGCGCGGTACTGGTGTCCAGCACGCTGGTGCGGCAGTGGTTCGGCTACTCGTTCTCGACCTGGCGCATGCACCTGCGCGGCGAGACCATCAAGAGCGCCCGCGACGTGGGCTGGGTGCAGAACCTCAACGCCGGCCGGCTGATGCGCAAGGGCGTGGCCACTACTCCGGCCGATCTCGATGCCGCCGCGTTCCGCCAGCGCTTCCCGCTGGGCTCGGGCAGCCGGGTGATCCTGATCGACAGCGAGGGCCACTACGCTGGCATCGTGCAGATTCCACGGGTCTACGGCGATGGCGTGAAACCGGAGACCATGATCGGCGAGCTGGCCGAGAACCGTGACGTTTCACTGTCGCCGGCCGCGGACGTGGTCAGCGTGATGCAGCGTTTCGACCAGACCCAGGCCGACGAACTGGCGGTGGTCGGCGCCGACGGCCAGGTGCTGGGCGTCGTCTCCGAAGCCTTCGTGCGCAAGCGCTACGCCGAGGAACTGGACAAGCGCCAGCGCGAGCTGATGGGCGAGCGCGTCGAGGACACCGACTGACCCCGCAAAAAGGGGACGGAGGGGATTAAGTCGTTTCTGGCACGCTGACTAACCACGCGTGACGTGGACCGCTGGAAATCCACGCATGGCGTGGATCTACTGTCACCTCGACCGGGTAGACTCCGGCCATGCGCTTCATTGAGACCTTCCAGGCCGGTCCCTTCGCCGACACCGTGGTCAGCCTGCTGGCCGCCTTCGTGCTGGGCACGCTGATCGGCGCCGAGCGCCAGTACCGGCAACGCACCGCCGGCCTGCGCACCAATGTGCTGGTGGCCGTCGGCGCCGCTGCCTTCGTCGACCTCGGCATGCGCATCGCCGGCAGTGCCGAGGCGGTGCGGGTGATCTCCTACGTGGTCTCCGGCGTCGGCTTCCTCGGCGCCGGCGTGATCATGAAGGAAGGCATGAACGTGCGCGGCCTGAACACCGCCGCCACCCTGTGGTGCTCTGCGGCGGTGGGCAGCTGCACCGGCGCGGACATGCTGGCCGAAGGCGTGCTGCTGACCGTGCTGATCATCGCCGGAAACACCCTGCTGCGGCCGCTGGTGAATGCGATCAACCGCATTCCGATCAATGAGGCCGCCACCGAGGCGACCTACGAAGTGCGCCTGAGCGTGGATGCCGAAGCCGTGCCGCGCGTGCGCGAGCGGTTGGTCGACGCGCTGGAAGCAGCGCAGTATCCGGTCGGTGATGTGCAGCTGGTCGAGCATGCCGACGCGCCTACCGATGTGATCGCGGTGCTGGTCAGTACGGCGGTGAGTGCCGATGAGCTGGACGTGGTGCTGGCGCGGATGGAGCACGTGCCGGGCGTGCTGCATGCCACCTGGGAAGTCAGTACCCGCGATTGATTCCATCCACGCATGGCGTGGATCTACCGAGGTCGTGGTGAAGTAGATCCACGCCATGCGTGGATGCATCTCTCACCGACCCGCCATGCGCTGCTGCGCACGCAGCAGTTTCTGGAACGAACCGCACTTCCGGGCGTCCTCCGCCTGCGGGCAGGCCGCCGCGCGTTGCAGGTGCCGGCGCACCCGTTGCAGCCGGGTGATCTGCCGCTGCAGCACATCGGCCTGCGCCAGCAGGGCCTCCCGGTCCAGGGAGATGCACCCGCGCTGCAGTGGCAGCGATGCCCCGATCTGCTGCAGCGACAGACCGGCCGCCTGGCCGAGGCTGATCAACGCGAGCCGTTCCAGCACCTGCTCGTCGTACTGCCGGCGCAGGCCGCGACGGCCCAGTGCCTGCAGCAGCCCAAGTTGTTCGTAGTAGCGCAGGGTCGAGGCCGGCACGCCGCTGCGCTTGACCACCTCGCCAATATCCAGTTCGCGCACGGGCTTGACCTCAAGTGACCTTCAAGCGCCAACCTATGGGCAACTACCCACCGAGGCAAGGCCATGGCCAGCACCCCCCCCCTTGATCAGAACGCCCTGTGGAACGGCCCTGGCGGCCAGGTCTGGGTTGCGCAGCAGGCCCTTCTCGATGGCCTGTTTCAGCCGATGGCCGACCTGCTCGTGGCCGAACTTCCGGAAACCGTCACGCAACTGCTCGACATCGGCTGCGGTACCGGGGCCAGCCTGCTGGCATCAGCCGCCGCACGCCCGTCGGCGCACTGCACCGGCCTGGACATCTCCGCGCCGATGCTGGCGCTGGCCCGTCAACGCGCCGAGGCGGCAGGGCTGGACGCAGACTTCATCGTCGCCGACGCACAGCAGCATCCGTTGCCCACCGCGCACTTCGACTGGATCCAATCTCGGTTGGGCGTGATGTTCTTCGAGGATACCGGTGCGGCCTTCGCCAACCTGCACCGCGCCACGCGGCCCGGTGCCGGCCTGCGTTTCATTGCCTGGCGCAGCGCTGACGAGAATCCATTCATGACCACGGCCGAGCGCGCGATCGGCGATGCGCTTGAGCTTCCGCCGCGCGCACCCGGTGCCCCGGGACAGTTCGCCTTCGCAGATGGCCAACGCGTGCAGCGCCTGTTGCAGGCTGCCGGCTGGAAGGATGTGGAGGTGGTTGCGGTGGACCTTCCGTGTTCGATCGCACGCGATGAGCTGCCGACCTACGTCGGCCAGCTGGGCCCGGTGGGCCAGGCGCTGCGGGCGCTGCCCGAAGCGGAGGCCGCCGGGCTGCGCGACCAGGCGCTGGCAGCATTCACACCATTCATCGAGGGCGATCGGGTCCGCGTGGGTGCTGCCTGCTGGTTGATCCGCGCACGCGCATGACACAGAAAAGGGAACGGAGGGGATTAAGTCGTCCATGTCCCTGCCGTGCCGGGAACGACTTAATCCCCTCCGTCCCCTTTTTCTTCTACAGTGCCTCGCCGGCGTCGGCCAGGCGCGATTCGATCAGCGCATACCACTGCTGCAACACGTCGATGAGCATGTCCAGTTCGGCGTCGGTGCGCTGTGCGCGACCACTGCGCAGGCAGGCCTGGGCTTCCTGCAGCTGGGCAAGGAAGCCGGCCACGGTGTCTGCCTGCAGGATCAGGCCTGGCAGGCGCCGCCCGGGAATGCGTACCACGGCATGGTTGCCGAGCTGGCCGTACACGCTGAGTGTGGTTTCCGTCTTCATGGAAAGAGGCAGGAATTGAGCGTTCATCGCGTGCACCGTTAGAAAACCTGAGCCGCAGGCAGGCGTGGACGACGGGGGAGACGTTGCCACGCCTGCCGGCGGTCAGGGGGGACTCGGGACCGGGGCCTGGCCCCGGTGAGGGGATTTCAGCGCGGCTGTGCCACTCCGGCGATCTGCACGCGACGGTTTGGCGCCAGGCAGGCGATCAGCTCGCGCCGATTGCGCTGCTCGCACTGCACGATCGGCTCGGCCGCGCCGCGTCCTTCGGCGCTGATGCTGGCTGCAGGCACGCCGCCCTGCACCAGCGCGCTGCGCACGGCCTCGGCGCGGCGCTGCGACAGGGTCTGGTTGTAGCTGGCACTGCCGATACGGTCGGTGTAGCCGGTCACCCGGATCGACTGCACCTGTGCGGCTTCACGCACCTGCGCCAGGATGCCCTGCACCGCCTGCTGGCCCTCGGCGCTGAGTACCGCGCTGTCGAAGCCGAACAGCGCGTCGGCAGACAGCCGCAGCGGCTGTTCTGGCAGCGGTGCCGGTGCCGGTGCCGGCGGGGCCGGTGGCCGCGGCGGCTCCAGCACGGCCGCGCACGATTCCGGCTTCCAGTACCCCGCCTGGGCAATGCCCTTGCTGTCAAAGCGGACCTGGAACTGGCAGGTGAAGTACTCCGCGCCCTGCGCGGTGCGGAAGTTGAACAGGTAGTTCCACTCGCGCACGCCCCACATGCCTTCATTGAAATGCGGCGTGCCCAGCAGCGTGTACAACTGCCGCTTGCTCATGCCCGGCGCGAAGCGGCGCAGGTCGGCGACGTCCGGATAGATGCCTTCCTTCAACGAGGCCCTGGAGGCCTCCGGGAACTGCACGGCGGTGGCTTCGGCAGGACCGTCCGTGGCCGGCGCATGGCTGCGGCAGGCGGCCAGCAGGCCCATCCCCAGGATCAGGCCCAGCGTAGCGGCATGTTGGCCGGCGCGGGCGATACGATGCTGTTTCATGTCATTCCCCCTGTAGACGTTTCCGCGGTACCGGGCCGCGCGTGCGGCCCGGCGGCGGAGATATCACCACTGGATGCCGGCACCGACGGCCACGCCGGCCTCGCCACGGCTGTTGGTGGAGCCGCTGAACTTGTAGATCCAGCGCCCTCCCTCGGAGACACCGGAGATACCGACCGCCACGCCCGACTCGCCGTTGTAGCTGCCGGCAGCGACCGAGGCCATGTTGCGGCCCGCTTCGCTGGGCTGCGGCAGCGCTGCGGTGGCCATCGCCGAGGCGATACCGGCCGAAGCACGGTTGTCGGTCTTGCGCAGGTCGCGCTCGAAGCCACCCATGCGCTCGTCGGTGTAGGCCTTGGACCAGTCCAGGGTCTGCGCCATCCCCGACTTCAGCTGATCCACGTTGACCGCGTCGGTACCGGCGGTGCCGGCGGCGACGTTGCGCACCGTGGTCGGGCCGCTGTTGGTGCTGCCCAGCGTGACACTGTTGTAGTTGGTCGCACCGTTCACCGTGGTGTCGTAGCGGATCGTGCCCTGCTGCGAGGCCTGCAGCTGGCGCACGTTGACCGCATCGGTGGCCTGCGAACCGTCAGCCACGTTGACGACCTGGCGTTCGGCGCCGCTGGCACCGACCGAGACCGTGTTGGCCCGGTTCGCCACCGAACCCGCCCCCAGCGCCACCGAGTTGTCGGCCTGCGCCTGCGAACCATTGCCCAGCGCGGTCGAGTTGGCACCGGCGGCGGTGGAGCCTGCACCACCGGCGGCCGAGTTGGCACCGCTGGCGGACGGATCGGCCAGGTTGTTGGTGTTGTTGGCGCGGAAGCTGCCGGCCACGTTGGTGATGTTCTGGATCTTCTGGTCGGTGTACTTCTTCGACTCATCGATGGCGTAGTTCACACCATTCTTCAGCTGGCCGACATTGGTTGCGTCGTAGGTGTCGGAGCCATCGGCAACGTGGGTGATCTTGCGCTCGCTGCCGGTGCTGCCGACCGAGACCTCACCGGCCGAGTTGCTGGCGCCGGTCTGGCCGTAGGCACCGGTGTAGCCGCTCTGCGCACCAACGCTGGCCACCGAACCGGCACCCAGGGCGACGCTGTTGCCTGCACTGGCGCTGGCACCGTTGCCGACCGCCACGCTGTTGGCACCGGCCGCACTGGCCTGCGGGCCGACCGCCACCGCTTCCGCACCGGCCGCGGTGGCTGCGGCCGCCGTCGAGTTCACCGCCAGGTAGGCACTGCCACCGCCACCGTTGGTGATGCGCTGGTTGAGGACCTTCAGCGAGCCATCGACGGCAGTGAAGGCGGCGGTGACGTTGTTGTAATCGCCGCTGCTGAAGGTGCCATCGGTGGCGATGCTGGAGATGCTGAACGTCGGCGCGGTCCACGCGTTGGTGGTGCCGTTGTAGGCAGTGGTGCCGCCGAAGTAGTTGGCGATGGTGCTGTGGGTGCTGAACAGCTGGTCGCCGGTGATGGCGTCGCTGCTGCCGGCCAGGATGCTGCCGGCGGCGACGTTGGTGATCTTCACCGCACCGCTGCCGGTGCCCGTCAGCGTCACGCTGTTGAGCACGTTGCCGCTGCCGTCGACGTCGTACTTCACGGCCAGCTTGTCGATCTCGCCGGTCTGGTCGGCCACATTGGCCAGTGAATTGCTGACCGCGTCGAAGGCGGTACCGACGTCGTTGTAGCTGCCCTTGGTCACGGTGCCGTTGGCGGCAACGTTGTTGATCGAATAGGTCGGCGCGGTCAGTACGCCGCTGGCGTTGACCGCCGCGCCACCTCCGAGGTGGGTGGCAACGGCCTGGTTGGCCGCAAACAGCTGGGCACCGTTGATGGCCTCGCTGCTGGTGGCACTGACCTGGCCCGGGCCCAGGTTGCGCAGCGTGGTGGCGGTGCCGCTCTGGCCCAGCGTGGCACTGGCGTAGTTGACGCTGCCGTCGCCGTTGAGGTCATAGCGCAGGGCGCCCTGCTCCGAGGCCTGCAGCTGGCCCAGGTTGACCGCATCGGTCGCTGCGGTACCGGCCGCCATGTTGGTGACCTGGCGCTCGGCACCGGCGGCACCGATGGATACGCTGTTGGCACGGTCAGCCAGGCTGCCGGCGCCCACCGCGATGCTGTTGGAGGCGGTGGCGCGGGCATTGGTACCAACCGCGATCGAGTCGGCGCCGGTGGCCACGGCCTCGGTACCGGTCGAGTTCACCCGCAGGTACTTGGTACCGCCGTTGCGGATATCGGTGATCTGCGTGTTGAGGTTGACCAGCGAACCATCCACCGCCGCGAAGGCATCGGTGGCGTTGGTGTACAGGCCCTGGGCGATGGCGCCGGTGGTGGAGATCGTGCTGATCTCGAACAGCGGCGCAGTGAAGGCACCGCTGGCCGGATCGAACGCGGCGCGGCCACCGAAGAAGCTGGCGATGGCGGCGTTGGTCGCAGCCAGTTGGCCACCGTTGACTGCTTCCAGGCTGCCCGCGGTGACCGCGCCGCCGGCCAGGTTGCCGATGGTGGTGGTGCCAGTGCCCGCGCCAAGCGTCACCCGACGGTAGTTCGGGTTGCCGGCACCGTCCAGGTCGTAGGTCACCGCAGCTGCCGCCACATCATCGATCAGGCTGATGGCGCCCTTCAACTGGGCCACATTGACCGCATCGGTGTTGACGCTGCCGGCAGCCACGTTGGTGATCTGGCGCTCGCCGCCACCGGCGGTGCCCACCGATACTTCGCCGGCCGAGACCTGCGGTGCAGTGAGGCCATAAGCGCTGTAGCTGGCCTGCGCGCCGCGCAGTGCAGCCGAACGGTAGCCCAGTGCGACCGAGTTCGCCTGGTTGGAGGTGGCTTCAGCACCCAGCAGGGTCTGGCCGTTGGCGGTACCGACGGCACTGTCACCGACGATCACCGAATGGCCCATGCGCGCAGCGTAGTCTGCGGTCGGGACGCCGGTCGGGTTGGTGGGATCGTTCACGCCATCGCCCGGGAAGGCAACGTTGGCATCGACCCTGGGCAGTTCGTGCCGTGCATTGGCGCCGATCACCACTTCCTTCGAACCGTTGGCGAAGGCGCCGTCACCCATCAGCACCTGGTAGTCCTGTGCCGCGTTGACGGCCCAGCAGGAGATGTCGGCCAGCGCGATGTCCAGGCACTTCGCCGCCCATTCCGGCGAATCCGTTGGCAGCAGCAGCCCGAGCAGGCCACCCGGATTGCCGTTGTTGATGTTGTAGATGTAACTGTCCGAGGTAACGCCGCCAATGAGCGTCAGGTGCGAGCTGCCGCCGGTGACGGCGCCGCCGAGGCCATTGAGGGTGCTACCGACCGGCGACAGGTTGACCACCGGCAGGCCCAGCACATTGACCGTCGAGTAGGTCTGCATCACGTTGGCGTTGCTGAGCTTGAGATTGCCGTTGCTCAGGTAGCCGTCGCCGCCGAAAAGGCTGCTGGTGGTCGGCCCGATGAGCTGGCCGACATTGCCGACCAGGCCACCGGTGCCGATGATCAGGCCCGCGTTCGGGTCGGCCGGCGCCGGCGCCTTTGGGCTGGTGGGCGGTATGGCCGAGGGTTGAGTCAGGCCGAGCCCGCCAAGCGTGCCGCCGACCAGGCCGCCTACGGCACTGCCGAGATTGCCGATGGTGCCGTTGAGGTTGCCGTTGAGCAGGTTGCCTACGGCACTGCCGACATTGCCCAGCGTATCGCCCAGCAGGCCACCCAGGCCGCCGAGGCTGCCACCTGTAGCGCCATTGAGGACACCGCCGACGGTGCTGCCCACCGCACCCGCTGTATTGTTGAGCGAGCCGCCCACGGCACCGCCAACGGCACCGACGGTGCCAACTGCATCGTTGAGCGCGCCACCGACGGTGCTGCCGACCGAACCGACCGTGCCGTTGAGTGCACCACCCACGGTGCCGCCAACTGCGCCAACCGTACCAACAGCCCCGTTGAGCGCGCCGCCGACGGTGCTGCCGACCGAACCGACCGTGCCGTTGAGTGCACCACCCACGGTGCCGCCAACTGCGCCAACCGTGCCAACAGCCCCGTTCACTGCACCACCCACCGCGCTACCGACAGTTCCAACGGTGCCATCGAGCGTGCTGCCCAGTGCTTCGCCTACCGTTCCAACCGTGCCGTGCAAGGCGCCGCCGACCGCACCAACCGTGTTGCCTACGGTGCCATCAAGCACGCCACCTACGGCGCCGCCTGCCGCGCCGACAACGCCGCCCACCAGGCCATCGACGCCCAGCGCGCTGTTCTGCGCCGCCACGGTCGCTTGGCCGGCCAGCTTCAGATTGCGGTCGGCCACGACTTCGTGGCCACCCGGCGCCTGCACGCGCACGTTGCCGGCAACACCGGTATCGAAGGCCGCGGTGATCGCACGATCATGAGTCTCGCCCGGCAGCTCCTCCTTGGCCGGCAGCGTGACCGCCGCCGTCGCCTTGACCTGCCCCTGGCCGTCGATCTGGTGGCCCGCCAGCTTCAGCTGCGAATCCACCTTGCCGTCAACGGACGCCTTGAGGCCGGACAGCGAGCCAGCCGGTGCGCCAGCAACAGCGGCGGCCGCCTTGGCACCGGTATCGATCGAGGCCACCTGGGTACCGGCGATGCCAACGCCGGCCTTCGCCTGGGCATCCGCAGCCACACCGAGCGGCGCATGCGCGGACGGCGCAACGTTGGCCGCCAGCGATGCATCAATCTTCGCCACATGGGACGCTGCATGACCCAGCCCGACATTGGCGCGGACATCGGCAGCCAGCGCAGGAACCGCGACCTGCTTCGGCGCAGCGCTCGCCGCCAGCTTCACCTGCACGGTGGCCGGCAGCACGTCGCGTACGATCGGCAGCGAGTTCGTACTCAGCTGCAGGCCGACACGCGCGTCAGCGCTGATAGCCGGACTGCTCTGCGCCTGGCGCGATGCGGCAGCCAGCGCCACTTCCGCGTCGACCTTGACCGGCATCGGCTGCGCGTACTTGGCTGCGAGCGCCTGCAGGTCGCGCAGCGACTGATTGGATTCGGTTGCGCCTGCATGCCCGCTGGCCAGCGCACACAGCAGGGCCAGGGCCAGTGCGGTCGGCATCAGCAGTGCACTGCGCGGATCGCGGGCGGCGCTGCCGCCGCTGTCGCCGGTGGCCAGTTCCGAGGCCACAACCAGAGCATTGAGCTGGCGGTTCCATACACGCCGGTAGATGCGGTTCATGAGCATTTCCCCCGTAGGCGAACAACTGGAATGTCAGTGGACTTGCCGTTAGGCAGGTGACTGACATTTCAGCGTTTGCAACGGCGGTGGCGCACTTCAATCCGGCACGGCAATCGCGCATTCCGGCAAATCCACGGCCGGAATCGGCAGCCGTCTACGCAGAAGCGGCAGCATGATCGGCAAACGGATGCGCAATTCCGGCATAAATGCCGTGGAAACCCTTGCGGGACCTTGGCTCAGGCCGGCTGGCCGATCTGCGCGGGCGCGCGCATCAGGGTATCGCGCGGCAGTTCGCCGAATACCTTGCGATAATTGTCAGCGAAGCGCGAGAGGTCCCAAAGCCCGCAGCTGAGCGCGATGGCCTTCACCGAGCGGCGGCTGGAATCGGCCATCGACAGGCTCCGGCAGGCGGCACACAGGCGCAGCATGGAGAGGTACCGGTTCGGCGAAGTGCCGAACAGGTCCTCGAATGCATAACGCAGGCCGCGCTCGCTGACGCCAGCGGCATCGCAGATTTCATTCATGTAGATGTTGCGGCGCAGGTTGAGCCGCATGAAATTCTCGGCACGCTGAGCAATCAGATAATGTGTGCGCCGCGCACGGCTGCAGCCCGGGCGGTCGGCGGTACCCGCGCCCAGCAGTGCCTGCACATGCTCATGCAGCAGCCGCTCGGCTTCTTCCGGCTGCAGGCCGGAACCCTGCCCCAGCTGCAGGTGCAGCTGCTGATAATGGCGCGCCAACGGCGCTGCTTCGTTGGCCAGGCTGAACAACGAGAGTGCCTGCCCAGCCGGTGGCGTGCTGCGCAGGCTCAGTTCGGTCAGCTTGCGCTGCACGCGCGCCGCCGGCACCAGCATCAGCGTCATGTGCGTGCCCGGGCTCAGGGTGAACTCGCTGATGCCCTCCGGCATCACGGTCAACGCCATACCCGCCGCAAGCGGTACACCATGGCACCAGCTCAGCGTCTCATCGGTGGCGTGCAGATAGCCGAGCATCGCCCAGTCCGGCGGCAGCATGAATCGTCCACGGCAATGGAATCCACAGCTGATGCTGCAGAACAACGCCTCCTCGTGCACGCGTGAAGCGAAGGCCGCCCGTGGCCCATTGCCATCGAGCAGTAGCAGTTCAACATCACATACACGAAGCACGCCGCTCAGCGTCGCCAGGTCGATCGACCGCAGGCCGCTGTCGTCGCTGTCTCCTACCCCACCATCGACCATGACAGTGTCGTCCCCCGATTATCCGTCGTGCGATACGGCCCCCACTGCCTGACAGGGCGCGCACCTCTCATGGAATCTCTTCCATCACCGGGATGCGCGCCGCCAACGCACGCACCCCAAAAGAAACGCGAGTACTTGAATACGAGTATGCCCGATAATTCAGCGGGGTAAACATCTGCCCCGCGTTGAACAGGATGGATACAGACGTGAAAATCATGCTGACGTGATTGGCACAGTTCTCGCATTCGATTGAAACCAAAATCACATTATCTGCACGTCGATGAATCGTTGTGCGAGCTAACGGATTTCCGTCACAGAACCCGCGTGAAAAATTAAGGACCGAAGGGATTCTGCCGAATTTGCATATAGGTTCCGGTTGCAGCCGGCCGCCATTCAGGCAAAGTCGATAACACGGTGATCCGGTCTTTGATAATGACCGCACCCAGGGGGACAGCATGACCATGCACGTATCGCTCGACACGTCGACCACCGGCCCCGCGCCGCGCGGTCGCGGTTGTGCGAACGGCGTCCCGCCTGGAAGCGATCACCCTGCTTGAGCACAGCGGGTCCATCCCGCCTTGCCTCCTCCGCCAGGACGTGCGGAGGTCCACGGACGATCCCGGCGGAGCCGGGCCACCGCCCAACAGGTGTCCTGTAGCAGACAGGTAGAGGGAGACAATCGTCATGAACGCATCGATCCGCAAGTTCCTGAAGGAAGAAGATGGTGTCACCGCGCTCGAGTACGGGCTGCTGGCCGCTGTGATTGCGGGAGTGCTGATCGCACTGGGCAGTACGCAGATCCAGACATTCTTCAGCACGCTCTTTGAGAATCTCACCAAGCTTGCCAACAAGGCTTCAGGCAGCACGCCCGCCTGAGCCGCCTCCTGGATTGGATCAGGGACAGCAACTGCTGAGCGTCCACTGACGGGCGACGGAGTGTGCGATGACACTGCTGGGTTTATTGGCCATCGGCGTATGCCTGCGGATCGCGATCAGCGATCTGTACGCCCGGCGGGTGCCCAACGCCTGGCTGCTGTCCGCATGCGCGATCACCGTTGTCGTGCTCATCGCCGGACAGTTCAACGCGCCGCGCCTGCCGTGGGCTTCCCACGTTGCCGGCGCGGCGCTCGGCCTGGTCGCATTGCTGCCGTTCCATGCGTTGCGCTGGATGGGCGCCGGGGATGTCAAGTTCTTTTCCGTGCTGGGATTGATGCTGGGCTGGCAGACACTGCTGCCGATCTGGATCGCGGCCAGCCTCGCAGCGGGCGCACATGCCGCGTTGGTGCTGGCGTCACGCCGGGTGGGTCCAGTACTGCCCATCGGCCTGCAAGCCCAGCTGAACCGGGCCAGTTCGCAGTGGCATTCACACCCGGCGCTGCGCGACATGCAGAACGCCCGCCAGGGACGCCATGGCATTCCCTATGCAGCCTACCTGGCCGTGTCGGCCATCGCCTGGATCCTCATCACTACGTATGGAGGTGTGCCATGAACACCCCCAACCCGCACCGGCAACGTGGTGCAGCCAGCATCGAGTTCGCCTTGATGCTCATGCTGGGCCTGCTGCCACTGCTGCTGTTTACGTTCTCCGGCGTGATGATCATGGCGGCCCAGCAGACGCTGGCAACCGCTTCGGCCGAGGGTGCGCGCGCATCGCTGCGCTATGGCAGCGCCAATGAACGTCGTACCGCGGCGTGTATTGCGGCGCGCAGCTCGATGCAGTGGCTGCTGAACTTCTCCGGGCAGTCCGTCGACTGCAGCAATGGGGGAAGCAACGCCATCCTGGTTTCCGCGC
The DNA here is from genome assembly GCF_059372295.1 of Stenotrophomonas sp. YJH_SMC_33. Lineage (NCBI taxonomy): Bacteria > Pseudomonadati > Pseudomonadota > Gammaproteobacteria > Lysobacterales > Lysobacteraceae > Stenotrophomonas > Stenotrophomonas sp. YJH_SMC_33. The sequence goes on along the minus strand of NZ_JCAFVJ010000007.1, from coordinate 115,723 downwards.
AGGCGCCCTGCGCCGGACTGGCCAGCGCCCAGTGCATGACCGTGACCGTCAGCTACGACTACGCAAGCCATCCCTTCCTGCCCGGCACCGCCACGCTCTACAAGTGGGTAATGCGGGCTCCCATCCGCAGCGTGGCGGTCGCGCAACTCGACCTCGGCAGCGGCAACTGACGATCGCTACAGGAGACGGTTCCATGCTCAAGTTGACCCGCATCGCCGCCGTCGCCCTGATCGGGTTGGCCGTGCTGCTGGCGGTCATCGCCCTGATGATCGGGCGCAGGCAAGCCGCGCCGGCCACGGCTGCCCCGGCCGCGCAGAGCGAAGCCCAGGCAATCACCGTGGTGGAGGCGGTGGCGCGACTGCCGGCCGGCGAACCCATTTCTGCCAATGGACTGCGCCTGGCGCAGCGCAGCGCCCCGATTGCCGGTGCCGCCTCCAGCATTTCCGCCGTGGTGGGAAAGGTGCCGGTGCAGGACATTGCCGAAGGCACGGCAATCAGCAGCAATGCGCTTGCGCAGGGATTCTCGCTGCAGCTGCGCCCCGGAGAGCGCGCACTCGCGGTACCGGTTGACGAGTTGGTGGGTGCCGGCAACCGCATCGTGCCGGGCGATTTTGTCGACGTGTTCCTCAACCTGCGCAACGCCCAACCCAACGCCAGCGGGCCGGCCGATGCAGCACAGACGCGCCTGCTGTTGTCGCGCCTGCGCGTGCTCAGCTATGGCCAGCAGGACATCGCCCTGGCCAACGCTGGCGCTGTCGCCAGCACTGAAGCCGATGCGCGCAACGATCCACGCGCCGCCGACATCACCGGAAGCAGCAGCACCCAGAGCACGGGCAGCGAGACCACCCAGCCGGCACGCAGCGCGGTACTGGCGGTACCGGTGGCCGACGCCAACCGGCTGTTGCTGGGTGCGCAGCAGGGCAAACTGTTCCTGGCCCTGCGCAACCCTGCCGATCCCGGCCAGCCCGATCTGGCGCTGTTCCCGCAGGCACGCGGTGTGATCGATCCGCTGCGGGGGCTGGATGCGGAACAGCAGCTTGCGCTGCAACGGCCGGAGAATCACGCCTACGCCGGCATCGACGGTGATGCATTGGCCGGCCGCAGCAACACGCCGGCCCGCAGCACCCAGGATGCCCCGGCACGCATACCCGCCCCCCGGCGCAGCGCCCCGCGCGCATCGGGTATCGAAATCATCCGGGGTGACAGCTCCGCCCCCCGTGGTTCCCTTTGACCTGCATCGAGCGCATCCATGACCGAACGTCGCCGCAGTCCACGCCCTTCCCCCCGCCAGCGCTGGCTGGCCCTGCTGCTGGTGCTGCTGGCACCGGCGACGAGCGTGGCCGCCGACGACCTGGTACTGCAGACGCGCGAGCAGCGCCCCTGGCCCCTGCCGGGTGACCTGGAGCGGGTGGCCATTGCCGACCCGGGCGTGGCCGATATCGTGATGCTGCGCGGCCAGCGCCAGGCACTGCTGGTCGGCAAGGCACCGGGCACCACCACGCTCCTGCTCTGGCACCGCAAGCAGGCCGAGCCACAGCGCCTGCAGGTGCGGGTACAAAGCGCGGTGCAGGGCGCGGCCGACGCGGGCGCGAACGGACTGGTGTTCACCCAGCAGGACAATCAGGGCCTGCTGCAGGGAAGCACCGACAGTGTGCTGTCGCACATGCAGGAACAGAAGACCGCCGCGATGGCCCTGGGCAAGGACGGACTGCTTGCCGACGCATCGACGGTAAGCAGCGGCGGCGTCGTGCAGGTCGAGGTCAAGGTGGTCGAATTCAACAAGACCGCTCTGAAGCAGATCGGCATCAGCTTCCAGAACCGCAATGGCAACTTCGCCTACGGATTCGCCCGCCCGGGCGGCCAGCTGCCGGGCAACACCGGCATCCTGCCCGGCATGCAGGAAGGCAACTCCAGCAACGAAGCCGAATCGCCCATTTCTTCGGCGTTCCGCCTGGTGTTCGGCTCGACCAAGGGCCTGTGGAATGCCGACGTCGACCTGCTGCAGAGCAATGGCATGGCGCGCGTGCTGGCCGAACCTACCCTCGTCGCATTGTCCGGCCAGAGCGCCAGCTTCCTTGCCGGCGGCGAGCTGCCAATCCTGGAGCCGCAGGGGCTGGGCACCACCACGATCACCTACAAGCCCTTCGGCATCGGCCTGACCGTGACACCGACGGTACTGGCGCCGAACCGCATCGCCTTGAAAGTCGCGCCGGAAGCCAGCGACCTGGACTACAGCAACGCCATCGCGCTCAATGGCGTGCAGATTCCATCGATCACCACCCGCCGCGCCGACACCACGGTCGAGCTGGGCGATGGCGAGAGCTTCGTGATCGGTGGCCTGGTCAGTTCCAACGTGGTTTCCAGCGTCGGCAAGATTCCGCTGCTGGGTGACCTGCCGGTCATCGGCTCGTTCTTCCGCAACTTCGACTACAAGCGCCAGGACAAGGAGCTGGTGATCATCGTCACGCCACGCCTGGTGAAGCCGCTGGCCCGCAACACCGAACTGCCACTGCCCGGCGACCGCGAAGCCAAGCCGCACATGCCCGAATGGGGTGCCTGGCTGCTGGGTCCAATCAGCCAGGACCCGGTACCCGGCTTCTCACGCTGATTCCATGATGCCTGCGATACCACGCCCATGCCCTACGCCACTGCCCAGCCGCTGCATCCGCAAGGACCGCCGATGAACCTGGTCCTGTACGGAATGGATCGCGAACTGCTGCCCCGGCTGGCGGCCAAACTGCCGCCGACCACCACCCTGCACTGGCAGGACAGCAGCGCCCCGACCTCCGCCCAGGACCTGCACCGCGGGCCGCAGAACCTTGTGCTGCTCGACTTCCGCCCCGAGCATGCCGCCGCCTCCAGCGTGCTGGCGCAGCAACTGCAACAGACAGAACCGGACCTCGCACTGGTTGCCGTCGGTGCCACCAGTGCCGGACAGGTAGAGGGCGTCGTCATCGCACTGCGGGCGGGCCTGCGTGACGTACTGGACCTGGACAGCGACAACGCCGGTGTCGAGGCCGCACTGCGTCGTGCCCTGTCACCACGACCAGCTGCCGCCGCGCAGCACGCGCACAAGGCGCGCCTGATCGTCCTGCTGGGCGTGCGCGCCGGGGTCGGCACCAGTACGATGGCCGCGCACCTTTCGGTGCTGGCACAGCAGACCCGTGCGCTGGCACAGGGCGAGGCAGTGCAGCAGGACGGCCTGCTGATGGAACTGGCCCAGCCTTCGGGTGACCTTGCGCTGTACCTCAACCTGGACAGCCGCTTCCATTACGAAGACGCGCTGCGCAACGCCAGCCGCATCGACGCCACCCTCGCCCGCACGGCCATGGCCCGGCACGATTCCGGGCTGGTGCTGCTGGACCGCGCCAGCGGAAGCGACGCGGTGCCGCCGTCCGATCCGGGTGCGCTGCTGCAGCGCCTGCGCACCGTGTTCGCCAGCGTGCTGTGTGATGCCGGCGGTTGCCCGGTGCGCCAGCTGCCACCGCTGCTGCTGGACCAGGCCGACGAGATCTGGCTGGTCACTGATGCCTCGATCGCCACGCTGGTGTCGCTCGATCAGGCACTGAAGCACCTTGCCGGGCAACGCGAACGCGAGAAGCGGCTGCAGCTGGTGATCAACCGCCACGATGACAGCAGCGGAATGAGCCCGGAGCAGATTGCGCGCCGCTTCGAGGTGCCCCTGCTGGCCACGCTTCCCGAGCGCCCCCGCGTGCGCCTGTCAGCGAGCCAGGGCCACCTGCTGCTGCAGGATGCGCCGCGTGACCCCTATCTGCGTGCCCTCGCCCCACTGGTTTCGCGCCTGGACCCGGCCGCTTGCCGGGTGCAGGCGCAGGGCCTGCGGGAAAGACTCTCCCTTGCCCTGGGTGGATCGCAATGGAAGACAAGGTAACCCCTTTCCCGCATGCCGTTGCCCGGCCGGTGCTGCCCGAAAGCACGCCGGGCCATCAGCCGTTCGCGCAGACCGAGCAGTACCAGAAGGTGCTGTCGGCAGCGCATGAGCACCTGCTCAACAGCATCGAGGACGAGCGCATCGACATCGATTCCTGGGCGCCCGACACCATCGCCCGCTGGGTGCAGGTGCAGACGGTGGGCTTCATCCAGGAGTGGCGCATCCCGATCAACGAAGAAGAGATGCAGGTGGTCGCCGACGGCCTGGTCAAGGAGCTGACCGGCTTTGGCCCGCTGGACGACCTGCTGCACGACCCGTCCATCGAAGACATCCTGATCAACGGTTTCAAGGATGTGCATGTTTCCCAGGGTGGCCAGCTCAAGCGGGCCACCCAGCGATTCACCGACGATACGCACCTGCTGCGCATCCTGCGACGTATCCTGGCCCCGCTCGGGCGCCGCCTGGATGACTCCAACCCGATGGTCGATGCGCGTTTGCCCAACGGCGGCCGTCTCAACGCGATCATCTCGCCGCTGGCCGTGGACGGACCGATGGTGTCCATCCGCAAGTTCCGCAAGGATCCATTCACTCCCGATGAACTGCTGGCCAAGGGCACCTTCGACGAACCGATGCACGCCCTGCTGAAGGCGATGGTGCTGGGCCGCTGCAACATCCTGGTATCCGGCGGCACCAGCTCCGGCAAGACCTCGCTGCTGAACGCCCTGGCCAGCTACGTCCCCGCGAACGAGCGCGTGATCACCGTCGAGGACACCGCAGAACTCTCGCTCAACCACCCGCATGTGGTCCGCCTGGAAAGCCGCATCGGTGGCGCCGAAGGCCATGGCGCGGTGAGCATCCGCGATCTGGTCCGCAACAGCCTGCGCATGCGCCCTGATCGCATCGTGGTGGGCGAGGTGCGTGGCGCCGAGGTGCTGGAAATGCTGCAGGCCATGAACACCGGCCACGACGGTTCGATGGCCACCATCCACGCCAATTCACCACGCGACTGCCTGTACCGGATCGAGATGCTTGCTGGATTTGCCGGCTTCCAGGGCAGCGAGGACAGCCTGCGCCGGCAGATCGCCAGTGCCATCGACTTCATCGTGCAGATCTCGCGCCTGGGCAGCGGCCGCCGCGTGCTGGTATCGATCACCGAGATCACCGGTGTCAGCGACAACCTGATCACCACCCAGGAAATGTTCCGCCACGAACTGCAGATCGACGGCAACGGCAAAGAGATCGATCGCTGGGTCGGGCTGGGCTTCCATCCACACTCGCACAAGCTGGAGCCGTTCCGCCAACAGCTGCGCGAATCGCTCTACGGAGACTTCTGAGCATGGGAACCGGCGCGCTGCTGGGCATGTTGAGCATCATCGCGGTGCTGCTGGCGCTGGCAGCCTGGCTGTGGGGCACGGCCAGCAGCCGTGAACAACGCCAGGTTTCAATGCGGCACGCCGAGCAGCAGCTTTCGCGCGGAAGCGCCGCGGGTGGGGCACCCGCCGGGCCGTCCGTCACCGCTGCCAACGATCCGGCGCGGCCCGCCAGCACCGGGCGCCGCGTGCTGCCGCTGGATGGCCTGCTGCAGCGCGCAGGGCTGCAGACCGGCTGGAAAATCCCCATCATGCTGCTGGTACCGGGGCTGGTACTGTCGGTGGTAGCGATGGCGCGGCTGGGCACCGCGTGGATGTTTCCGCTGACCCTGCTGCTGTACCTGCTTGGCTGCTGGCTGTGGGTGATGCGGCGGACCACGAAGCTGCGTGCGCAACTGCTGCATCAGCTGCCGGACTTCCTCGACAACCTGGTGCGGCTGACTGCACTGGGCAACAGCCTGCAGGCCGCGTTCCAGGTTGCGTCGATGCAGACCAGCGCGCCGTTGCGCGGGCTGCTGGACACCACGGTGCGCTTTGCGCGCAGCGGCATGGAGTTGGACCGTGCACTCGCGCAGGCCGCGCAACCCTATCGCATGGAGGTGCTGAAGGTGTTGTCGGTGGTGATCGGTGTCAGCGTGCGCATCGGCGGGCGCTCCGACCAGATCCTGCAGCGCATGGGTGATTTCATGCGCGACCTGGAACAGGCGCAGCAGGAGCTTTCGGCGACGACCTCCGAGACACGCATGTCTGCGTGGGTGCTGGGCCTGCTGCCACCGGCCTGCGCGGTGCTGATGGCGATCGCCAGCCCGGACTTCTTCCAGCCGGTGCTGCACGATCCGCTTGGCCACAAGATCCTGCTGCTTGCACTGGGCATGGAGCTTGTCGGCGGCTTCCTGCTGTATCGCCTGGCCAGATCGCTATGAACCCCCGCCCAGCCGGAGACGACCGATGAGCGCCAGCGCCTGGTTCGCCCTCTCCCTGCTCGTGCTGGCTGCCGGCATCGCCCTGCTGGGTATCGGCGGCTGGATACGCAGCCATCGTGAGCAGCGTACATCGGCCACGTTGAAGACCGCCCTGCAGCCGCGCGAGACGTCCCGTGACACCGAACCTGCACGGCACGATTCGCTGGGCTGGCTCGAACGCTTCGGCCGTGCCCTCAGCGGCGGCCGCCTGGAAACGGCATTGCTGGCCAATGAAGATCGGCTGCTGTTGGATCTGGCCGGGTGGAACACCCGTCGCGGTACGGCCATCTACCTCGGCCTGCGCCTGCTGCTGGCCGTGCTGGTGCTGGCACTGGTGCTGACATTCAGCAGCGTCACCGGGCTGGCCAGGATCATGGTGATCATCGGTGCCTTGGCCGCTGGACTGCTGTTGCCCAAATTCGTTCTCTCTTCCTGGGTGAAGCGGCGCCGGCGTGCAGTCGAAACCGAGCTGCCGCTGCTGATCGACCTGCTGCGCCTGCTGCAGGGCGTAGGCTTCAGCATGGACCAGAGCCTGCAGACGCTCGGCGACAAGCTTCGCGATGCATTGCCGGTACTCGGCAGCGAACTTCAGGAGGCCAATGTCGCCTATACCCATGGCCGCACGCGCGCGCAGTCCCTGCGGCGGCTGAGCGAAGTCTATGCCGACGATGACCTGACCAGCCTGATGCAGCTGATCCTGCAGGTGCATGCCCATGGCGGTGCGGTGCAGGAGCCCCTGCGGCAGTTCAGCCTCCGCCTGCGCGAGCAGCGTCGCAACACGTTGAAGGAAAAGGTCGGCAAGCTCTCGGTGAAGATGACCGTGGTGATGATGCTGACCCTGCTGCCAGCGTTGATGCTGGTGCTCGCCGGGCCGGCGCTGGTCGCGCTGGCCACTACCCTGTCCAAGATGGGATCGCCCTGATGCCTGCCCTGCGCACCTCCTGCCTGCTGCTTGCCCTCGCTGCCATCACCAGTGGTTGTGGGTCGACCACGCCGAAGTACCTGCGCGCGCCCAGCCTGGCTGCGCCCGAACCGGCACCGCAGGACAGCCGCAATGCGTACCTGGAGTTGATCGAGCGCATGCAGCAGCAAGGCGCGTGGTATGCCTCGCTCGCCCACGTCGACGCCTTCCGCCAGCGTTACGGCGACCCGCCGGCATTGCGGCTGCTGCAGGCCGATGCGCTGCGAGAGACCGGCCAGGCCGATGCCGCGATCGCACTGTACCGCGCGCTTTCCAGCGGCCCCCAGGCCGCCGCAGCCGCGCATGGGCTCGGCCTGATCGCCGCGCGCCGAGACGACGACGCCGGCAGCGAGCAGGCGCTGGCGCGGGCAACCCAACTGCAACCGTTGAATACCAGCTATCTCGGCGATCTGGGCTATGCGAGGCTGCGCGCCGGGCAGTTCGAGCGCGCGCGCGAACCCTTGGCCAAGGCCCTGGAACTGTCCCCAGGCAATGCCAAGGCCACCGCCAACCTCGCCCTGTGGGCGGTGCTGCGTGGCGACACCGCCACCGCCGAGCGCCTCGCCCAGCAGGCCAACCTCAACAAGGACACCCGGCTCAGCATCCAGCAGCAGGCGGCGCAGATCCGGGCCCGCCTGCAGCAGCGCCAGGCCGCAGCGGCTGCTGCGGCGGTCGTGCCGCCCCCTGTGCGCGCTGTCGACAGCGACGCGGCCAACAACCCGCGCGGCGTCACGCGACTGGCGGCGGAACCGCGCCGCGACAGCCGCGACGAACGCGACCCACAGCGCCTGCCGCCCTCGATGCTGGAACGCTTCAGCGCCTCCGACCACCCGAACGGAAACACACCATGACCGCGACGCCCCTGGCCCGACGCCTGCTGCCCGCTCTGATCTGCCTGCTGCCGGCCGCCGCAGTGCAGGCGCAGCAACAGCCGCTCACCGGACAGATGCTTGGCGGCAGCACACCGGCAGCGCCGGCTGCGCAGCCGCTGCAGTCCGAGTCATTGCCCGCCGTGGACCTGGCGGCCCGGCCCGTACCAGTGCCGCAGGCGGCGCCTGCTGCAGTGGACATCACCTACGGCAACGGTGCAACCGCGCGACCCGGCCGCAGCCAGATCGGTGATACCGCGCGCAACCTGTTCCGCCTGCAGGCGTCCGGACAGCAGGCCGGGCAGCACCTGCCGATCCTCGGCGACCAGGCGACGCTGAGCTACGCACGCTACATGAAGAGCTTCGAACACGAGATCCCGGACTTTTTTGAGACCGATGTCGCCAAGTCCAAGGGATCATCCTCATCCGGACGCTGAGGTAGGCCATGAAACGCCCACGCCAGTTCAGTTTCAGCCGCGCACGGGGCGGCATGTCGATCACCATGATGCTGGTCATGCTGGCGTTGCTGGCGATGCTGGGCCTGATCGAGATCGGCTACCTGTTCTGGGCCAAGCGCGATGCGCAGAAAGTTGCTGATCTGGCCGCACTGGCCGGAGCGCAACGACTGGAGCTGTGCAGCTCGGACAACAGCGACAACAGCGCTGCGCGGCACAGCGCACTCACCCAGAACACGTTCGAAGGGAGCCTGCAGATCCGCTGCGGCAACTGGAGCGCCAACCGCACCACCGCCAACCGCTTCGTCACCACCATCGATGCCAGCAACCCGCGCAATGCCGTGCAGGTCGTCGCGCAGCGCAGCGTGCTGCCGTTCTTCGGGCAGAACACCACCCTGCCCACCGTCAGCGTGGAGGCCGTGGCCCGCCGTTCCGAACCGACTGCGGTGTTCGCGGTCGGTTCGCAGCTACTGCGCACCAATGGCGACTCGGTACTGTTGTCGACCCTGCGCCTGGTCGGCCTGGATGTGACCAACGCCACCGTGCTCTCCTATGACGGCCTCGCCCAGGCCAACATCACGCCATCGGGCCTGCTCAAGGCGTTGAACATCCCGGTCAGCGCCAACCTCAGCGTGGCCGACTTCAACCGCCTGCTGTCGGTCAACAAGGTTTCGCTGGCGCAGCTGGTCGACGCCACCGCCACCGTGGTCGGCCGCGACTCCACGGTGGGCGTGCAGCTGCGCGCCCTGTCCGACCTGGTTGCCACCCAGCTGGACATCAACAAGCTCAACATCGTGCTGGGCAGCCAGTCCGGCGGCGGCGGCCTTTTCGCCGAAGTCGTCTCGCCCGACGGCACGGTCGGCAGTGCACTGGAGTCACAGATCAACGTGCTCAACCTGATCAACACTGCGATCTCCATCGCCAACGATGGCAACGGCGTGGCGGTCAAGGGGCTGGACCTGCTGGGCATCAAGATCCAGGCCGGCGTGGTCGAGCCGCCATCGATCGCCATCGGCGGTGTCGGCAGCCGCGCCTACAACGCGCAGGTAAGGCTGGTGGCAGACGTGGACAGCAACAACCTGTTCGCACTGGGGCCACTTCTGAACCTGCTGGGCACGCGCCTGCACCTGCCGCTGCATGTCGATGTCGCCAACGGAATGGGAACGCTGACCGGAATCCAGTGTGGCGCCAATCCACCCAGGGCCACCATCCAGGTGGATTCGTCGGTCCTGCGGGCCTGCGTCGGCAACGTCGATCCATCGCAGCGTTTCTCGAAGAACAATGTCTGCGACGCGACGCTGAACAACGAACAGCTGCTGAAACTGCTCGGACAACCCCTGATCAACGACAAGATCACGCTGCCGGCCCTGACCAGCTCGCAGAACCTCACCCTGGCCGCTGGCGAAACCGGCTCGACGCGCATCAATCCACTTGCTCTCGGCAACGCAGTATCCGACCTTGTCAATGAGCTGCTGCGCGTGCTGTCGGGCATGCTCAGTTCACCCAAGCAGGGCATGAGTGCCAACGACACAGCCAAGGCCCTGGCCGACCGTTACCTGCAGGCCACCTTCCCGCCGAACACCCGGTATGAGGTGGACAAGTTGATTCCACTGCTGCGCGATGGCGACGCCAGCCGGCAACTGGCCCCGCTCAACAGCTGGACCGTACCCGGAGGCCTGCCCTACGCCTGTGGCCTGCTGAACCTGTCCACCTGCCACAAGGACGGTCCGGTCTGGGATGCGTTCAAGGTGACGGTCACCGGTCAAGGACTGGGCGTGCTCGATGGACTGCTCGGCTCGCTGGTGGGCGGCCTGCTGATCAACCGCTGCGACAGCCTGCTGGGCAACCTGATCGACTACAACGGCTGCGTGCGCAACAACCTGGCCTCGTACATACAGACCGCGCCGGCCGGGTTCCTTGACGGCACCGGCGGCACCGGCGTCACCAACCCCGATGGCACGGTCAGCTGCAGTGGCCTGCTGTGCACGCTGCTGAAGCCGATCCTGTCCGCCTTGCGCCCGGTCCTCAACAGCGTCGGCACCTTGCTGACCAACCTGCTGGCCAGCGTGCTGGGCCTGGAGCTGGGGCGCACCGACGTCAACGTGCAGTCGATCCAGTGCAGCGCCGCACAGCTGGTCTACTGACCCGTGACGGGCGCCCTTGGCGGCGCCCGCGCACATGCTAGACTCCCGGCGGGGAACCACTTTCATCTCAACCCACACTCATCCGTGGATGGTCTAGACATGCGAGAAACTTCAGGGGGCGCGGTCTTCGCCCGGCGCGCGTACGGCGCGGCACTGCTGGCCGTGAGCATGATGCTGGTGGCACCAGCGGCGATGGCTGCCCGTGGCGACCGCGAAGCTGCCGCAGAGCCGGCCGCTCGTAGCGCACCGGTGGTGCGCAATACCGTTGACGAGCTCAAGCAGCTGATGGATGCCCGCCAGCTGACCGAGCTGCGCACCACCTACAACGGCAATTACGGCGCCAGCCTGCTGTTCAACGCCAACACCCTGACCTACTACGTCGCCCTGTTCCAGGAGAAGAATTTCTGGCGGGTGATCAAGACTGACGCCGTCGACAACGCCGAGCGTGTCTACCGCACCTTCGCGCAACAGTCCGAGCAGCTTGCCCAGGTCTACATCGACACCACCCGCCTGGAAGCCGGCAAGCGCTATACCGAGCGCCTGGTGGCCTACAACGAGGAACGCCTGCGCACCCTGCAGCAGGAAATGGAACAGCAGCAGGCGCAGTCGGCCCAGGTCAGCGCGGCCCTGCAGCAGGCCCAGCAGCAGGCAGTCAGCCTGAGCAGCGACGTGCAGAGCACGAACAGCCAGCTGGACGCCCTGCAGCGCCGCATCCAGATCCTGCAGGCCGAACAGGGCAACCCGGAGCTGAGCCTGCCCAAACCTGACAGCGTGCCCTCGCCGGCACCGGCGACGGCCAGCGACGGTCGCTGAGGTCCGGCACCTGGCATCTGCTCTCAACGGCGCCCTTGGGCGCCGTTGTCGTTTCTGGCACCTGGATTCAACGGCACGCGTCATGCACCGCATCATCCAGCTGCCGCCGCTGTACGAAGTCCAGGCGCTTGGCCTTGGCGAGCACCTTCCCGCGTTGCTGCCGCGCGTGCTCACAGGCGGCGGGATCGGTGCTGATGGGTATCAGAGCGGCCCGCGCACGCCCCTGCTGCACCACACGCGGACGGCTTGAGGCCGAGCTCGCTGGCTTGGCCACGGTCGCACCTGTCGAAGGCGGCTCCGGCGGCACCTCCCAGCGCCATTCCGCACGCCCCTGGCACGGCGTCTGCTGGTAGACAGGATGCGGCCCGTCCACGCATTTGTAGACGTTGGTCCGGGCGTGCGCCGCCGTGGTCAGCAGCAGGCACACCCACAGGCTCCAGAACGCATGCGACATTGCAGGCTCCTCGACAGGGCAGCCGCCATCGTCAATGCCGGAACGGCTTCGTGCCAGAGCGATATGCGTCACATCCCGCGCAATCCAGCACAGCCGTGCAAGTCGCCGCTCTGGCGCTGCGCTGTACTGCCGGAGGCACCGGCACAACTGCCAGTGCCTTCCCTCCCTTCCGCCAAGGAAACCGCAATGAGCAACTTCGTCACCGTCGCCGACGGCGCCCGCATTTTCTACAAGGATTGGGGTACCGGCCAGCCGATCGTGTTCGCCCACGGCTGGCCGCTGTCGTCCGATGCCTGGGACCCGCAGATGCTGTTCATGGGCCTGAACGGCTTCCGCGTGATCGCTCACGACCGTCGCAGCCACGGCCGCTCCAGCCAGACCTGGGACGGCAACAACATGGACACCTACGCCGATGACCTGGCCGCAGTGATCGAAGCACTGGACCTGAAGGATGCGATCCTGGTCGGCCATTCCACCGGTGGCGGCGAAGTCGCCCACTACATCGGCCGCCACGGCAGCAAGCGCGTGGCCAAGGTGGTGCTGGTCGGCGCGGTGCCACCGCTGATGCTGAAGACCGATGCCAACCCGGCCGGTACGCCGCTGGAGGTGTTCGACGGCATCCGCAAGGGCACGGGCGGTGACCGCTCGCAGTTCTTCAAGGACCTGACCACACCGTTCTTCGGTGCCAACCGCGATGGCAATACCGTCACCCAGGGCATGCGTGATGCGTTCTGGCTGCAGGGCATGCTCGGTGGCGTCAAGGGCCAGTACGACTGCGTGCACGAATTCTCGGAAGTGGACTACACCGAAGACCTGAAGAAGATCGACGTGCCGGCGCTGGTGGTACACGGCGATGACGACCAGATCGTGCCGTTCGATGCTTCGGCCAAGCTGTCCTCGCAGATCATCAAGGACGCCGAGCTGAAGGTGTACACCGGCGCGCCGCATGGCCTGACCATCACCCACGCCGACCAGTTCAACGCCGACCTGCTGGCGTTCGCACGCAAATGATGTCCCGCGGTGGCGCCCCAGGGCGCCGCCGCTCCTTCGGTAGTGCCGGCCGCTGGCCGGCAACCCGATCATCCATCGTGATCACGCGCAGCCGGCCAGCGGCCGGCTCTACCACCTGCGGGTCAGATGTCGGTGTGGTGATGCGGCACGGCGGCAGGCAGCGGGTCATGCCCACCCACGAAGTGACGTACCACCGGTGCGCGCTCACCGCGATGCAGTTCCCGCAGCACTTCCTGGATCGCCTTGTCGTCGGCGGTGATGCGCTCGTGCTGGCGCAGGTGCTCCAGCCACGACGGGGTCACGAAATACTCCAGGTGGATGCCCGGGCTGGCCACATCCTCGACCACGCCCCAGACCACGGCCCCATCGCGGCGGCGGATCGTGCCCAGCGCGCGCATCTGCGCCTGGAACGCGGCACGATCAGCATCGTCGATGCGGTACTCGATGGTGACCAGCACCGGGCCGCGATCATTCGACACCGGCACCGACAGCTCTGGTGCCGGCCAGTGCCCGGCCGGACGCAGGTTCAGGTCTTCGGTACCGGCGATGCGCACACGCCACACCAGCAATCCGCCGATCACCGCACCTGCGGCAGCCACCAGCAGCGCCAGCTCCGGCGAGGTGCGCTGTGCGAGCGCGCCCCAGCTCAGGCCACCGGCCGCCATGCCAGCGGAGAACACCATGATGTACAGCGCCAGTGCACGCGCACGTACCCATGCCGGAACCGCAGTCTGCGCAGCGATCTGCAGCGACGACAGCACGGTGATCCACGCAAATCCATTGACCAGCATCACCGCCGGAAGCACGTACCAGCTGCGGGTCAGCGCCAGCCCGACCAGGCTCAGGGCCAGCGACAAGGTCGCCAGAAGTACCAACAGGTCACGATCCAGCTGCGCACGCAGCTTCGGCAGCAGCAGCGCACCGCCCACTGCGCCGATGCCGATGCAGCCCAGCAGCATGCCGTACTGCCCCGCCCCGCCATGCATCTGCCCACGCACCACCACCGGCAACAGCGCGTTCATCGCCGCGGCAAAGAAGAAGAAGCCGACCGACTTGATCAGCACAGCCTGCAGCCGCCCGGCGCGGCTGGCGTAACGCAGGCCCGCCTTCAAGCCGGCACCGAAACCTTCCGGTGGCAGCCTGGACTGCTTGGGATCACGCGTCCAGCCCCACACGACGAACAGCATCGCGGCGAAGGTGATGGCGTTGAAGCCGAATGCCCACACCGCACCCAGCTGCGCCACGATCACGCCACCAATGGCCGGGCCGATCGAGCGCGCGATGTTGATGCCGATCGAGTTCAGCGCCACCGCCGAGGCCAGCATCGGCTGCGGTACCAGCTCGGAGACAATGGCGGCCTGCGCGGGCATTGCCATCGCCGCACCACAGCCCATGCAGAAGGTCAGCAGCACCAGCAACTGCGGGGTCAGCATGTCCATCGCAGTCAGCGCCGCCATCGCTGCCGCGACCAGCAGCATCCAGCCCTGGGTCGCCAGCAGGTACCTGCGGCGATCAACGATGTCGGCCAGCGTTCCGGCGGCCAGCGCCAGCAGCACGATCGGCACAGTGGTGGCCGACTGCACCAGGGCCACCATCAACGGCGAACCGGTGCGTTCGGCCATCACCCAGGCGGCGGCTACATCATTGACCCAGGTGCCGATGTTGCTGGCCAGGATTGCCAGCCAGATCGAACGGAACATCTGGATCTTCAGCGGGGACCAGGCGCCTGCGGCCTGTGTGGAGTGTTGCGACGCGGTTGCGTTCACCATTGCCATGCTCCAACGATCGAGGCGAACAGCGTGTCCTGGCCTCCGGCCTGCTTCAGTGCAGGACCGGCGTCGACCCAGGCCAGCTGCAGCTGCCATTGCCAGTGTTTGCTGGCCTGCCAGCGGGTTTCAGATTTGTACTGGGTGCCGATGCGGCGCGCGCCACCGGCGCTCCCCGGCAACGCCAGCAGCGGTGCCGGTGTGGTGTAGACCGCATCGGCACGACGCTGCTTCCACGCCATCTGTACGCCCAGTTCCGTGGTCACCGCATGATGCAGGCGCAGGGTCAGGGTCGGTTGCAGGTCCATCAGGTTGGCCGGGGCCAGCAGGCTGGCCTCGCTGAAGTAGGCCGATTTAGGGAACAGTGCATTGAAGGTTCCCAGGCGGCCGTCATGCAGCTTGCCGTCGCCACTGGCGATATCCGCCTTCAGCCCCAGCCTCGGTTGCAGCGGCCGCTCGGTCCAGCGCCAGCCGGTGTCGGTGGCGAGCGTCCAGGCGCGGACATCCAGCGTGCCGGCAACCGTCTGCAGTTCACCGCCCTGCGCCACCAGCTCACTGTTCCAGTCCAGCAGACCTGACTGGCCGAACCAGCGCGCACCGAGTGTCTGCCGGCGCTCGGTACCGGAGCCCGCCGCAAAGCGCGCGCCTTCACGACGGTAGTCCAGCAGGTACAGATCCCATTGCCCTGGGCCACGACCCCGCGCGGTGGTCGCATACGCGCCCCACAGGTGGGCACCGCGTTCGCCGCGGTCATCAAAGGCGCCGGGTCGGTTCTCCAGCGGTCGCAGCGCCATCAGGTCCAGCGTGCCGAGGCGGCCTTTCCAGCCTGCACGGGCGCCATCGAATGCCAGCCGGATGTTCGGCCCATCGCGCACCGACAACAGCCGCGAACTGCCATAGCCGGCTTCCTGCCGACCGAGTTGCAGATGGAACCCACCGCGCTGCCAGCGCCAGTAGGCCTGCTGCACGTCCAACGCGCCACTGTCGGTACGGCCCGGGCCGCCTGCCTTGCCATTCTCGGCATGCACGCCCAGCTGCAGCCGTGCCTGCCAGTTGTCCTCGACATAGGTGGCCGACGCCAGTGCACGCAGCAGGCCGTAGCCGTCTTCACTGCCGCCGATACCGAATCGGGCCGGGTCGTAGTACATCCCCCTGAGGCGCAGCGAGGCGTCCCATTGCAGTTGCCCGCCGCCCACGTCGGTGCAGCGGCCGGTGTCACAAGCCAGCGCCATCCATGGCATGGCCAGCAGCGCCAGGCTCAGAACGCGAAGCACGAGCATCCCATCGCACCCCAGAAGGCGCTCAGGTCGTCAGTGGGCGCCGCATGCAGCGCGGCATGGCCGTGAGCACCATGCGTACTGCAGGCCACACCGTGATGGTGGCGATGCGCGGCGGCCAATCCGTTGGCGGCGCCGCCAACGTGGTAGCCACCGAAGCGGTTGACCGGCGACCAGTCCGGCATCGCCGGTGGCAGCTGCGGCGCCAGGCCGGCGTAATCCCCGTCGGCATGCACGATGCGGCCGCCGACCACGGTCAGCAGGCTGGTGATGTCGGCGATCTGCGCGTCATCAACGCGGAAGAAGTCGGCCGAGAGCAGGATGAAATCAGCCAGGCGGCCAGCTTTCAGCGTGCCCTTCACCGCTTCGTCGCCGGAGAACCAGGCACTGCCCTGCGTCCACAGGCGCAACGCCTGCTCGCGTTCGAGCAGGTTCTCCTCGCCATACAGCGCCAGGCCGCCCACGGTGCGCCCGGTCACCAGCCAGGACAACGCCACCCACGGGTTGTAGCTGGCCACGCGGGTGGCATCGGTACCGGCGCCGACCGGTACACCTTCGGCCAGCATGCGCTTGACCGGCGGCGTATGCCGCGCAGCCTGTACGCCATAGCGCTCGACGAACGCCTCGCCCTGGTAGGCCATGCGGTGCTGCACGGCGATACCGCCACCCAGCGCACGGATGCGCTCGATGTTGCGTGGGGTGATGGTCTCGGCGTGGTCGATGAACCAGTGCAGGCCATCGAACGGCACCTCGCGGTTGACCTGTTCGTACACGTCCAGGATGCGCGTGATGCTCTCGTCGTAGGTGGCGTGGATGCGGAAGGGCCAGCGCTTCTCGACCAGCAGCTTCACCACGTCGTGCAGTTCCGGCTCCAGCTCCGGCGGCAGTTCCGGGCGCGGCTCGTTGAACAGTTCGAAGTCGGCGGCGGAGAACACCAGCATCTCGCCCGCGCCGTTGTGGCGCAGCAGGTCATCGCCCTGGCGCGGCTGCAGGATCTCGCTCCAGCCACGGAAGTCATCCGCCTCCTTCCCCTTGTTCTGGGTGAACAGGTTGTAGGCGATGCGCACCGTCAGCTGGTCATCGCGATGCAGCTGCTCGATGACCTGGTAGTCCTCGGGGTAGTTCTGGAAGCCACCGCCGGCGTCGATCACCGAGGTGATGCCAAGCCGGTTCAGTTCGCGCATGAAGTGGCGCGTCGAGTTGGCCTGGTACTCGATCGGCAGGCGCGGGCCCTTGGCCAGCGTCGCGTAGAGGATCAGCGCATTCGGCTTGGCCAGCAGCAGCCCGGTCGGGTTGCCCAGCGAATCGCGCACGATCTGCCCGCCCGGCGGATCCGGCGTGTCCTTGCTGTAGCCGCACGCACGCAGCGCGGCGCGGTTGAGCAGCGCGCGGTCGTACAGGTGCAGCAGGAACACCGGCGTATCCGGCGCGATGTCGTTGAGCTCCTGCAGCGTCGGCAGGCGCTTCTCGTTGAACTGTGCGGCGGTGAAGCCACCGACCACGCGCACCCACTGCGGTGCAGGGGTGCGGTCGACCTGGGCCTTCAACATGTCCAGGGCGTCGCCCAGCGAACGCAGGCCGTCCCAGCGCAGTTCAAGGTTGTAGTTCAGGCCACCACGGATCAGGTGGGTATGGCTGTCGTTGAGGCCAGGCAGCAGGCGCCTGCCCTGCGCGTCGATCAGCGTCGCTTCATTGCCCCAGCCGCGCATGATCTCCTCGTCGCTGCCGACGGCGACGATGCGGCCCTCCTGCACGGCCAGTGCCTGGGCGTGCGGCTGCTGAGGGTCGAGGGTGGTGATGCGGGCATTGCGGATGACCAGGGTGCTCATGCGACGCTCCTTGGAAGTGGAATCGAGTGCGGCAGCGGCGCGACCGGCCAGGCCGAGCGCAACCGCGGCGCCGCTGGCCAGCATCACGGTGCGGCGGCCGTGGTCGAGGGGATCGTGACTCATGCGAGGTCTCCCGGAAGGCGATGGACGTCCAGTGCCCAGGTGCCGGGCCCGGCCAGCGCGATGGCCAGCAGTACCGTGGTCCACATCAACGGGTACTCACTGCCACCGCGCATCCAGAACCAGCCCCTGGGCAGGGCCAACAGCACGGTGAAGCCGATGAAAGCAGCCGCTGCAAGCGCGGCAATGCGGGTCTGCCATCCCAGCAGCACGGCCAGCCCGGACAGCACCTGCAACAGGGCCAACAGCAGCGGCAACGGCGCCACTGCCGGCAGCCCGAAACCGCGCAGCTCGGTGGCGAAGCCGGCCAGCCCCGGTCCGCCGAACCAGCCAAACAGCTTGCCCAGCGCGTGCGGCAGCAGGAAGCCTCCTGCCGCCACGCGCAGCATCAGCAGGGCCAGGTCAAGGCCATGACCGGCCAGCATGCTCAGTGCCCGCCTTCCTGCGCGCCGAACATGCGCTTGGCATACTGGATGCCGATGCCGTAGCCGCCGGCGTGGTCGCGGGCGATGCCGGTGGTCAGGTCGTAGGTTTCACCCCGCGCCCAGTCGCGCTGCAGCTCGAGCAGGTACTGCACGCTGGTCATCGGAACCGCACCGGCCTGCACCATGCGGGTGATCGCACGCTCGTGCGCTTCTTCGCTGACATCGCCACAGGCATCGGTGATCACGTAGACCTCGAAGCCCTGCGCCAGCGCAGACAGCGCCGGACCGACGATGCAGACGCTGGTCCATAGGCCGGCAAGCACCAGCCGACGCTTGCCGATGCGGTTGATCTCGTCGATCACCGGCCGGTCTTCCCAGGTATTCATCGACGTGCGGTCGAACACCGGCTGGCCGGGGAAGATCTGCAGCAGTTCCGGGAACATCGGCCCGGAGAACGACGCTTCGGCGACCGTGGTCAGCACCACCGGCACCTTGAACCCCTTGGCGCCCTTGCTGATCAGCGACACGTTGTTGCGCAGCGTGGAGATATCGATGGTGTGGGTGGCGAACGCCATCTGTGACTGGAAGTCGATCAGCACCAGGGCATGGTCGGTGGGCGACAGCAGGGCCGGGGCGGGCGTGGCAGTGGCATGGGTCATGGATGGACTCCGTTGGAAACACGATCAAGGGGAAGCGACAGGGCGGCATCGCCGGCCAGGTACTGGCCGGGGCTGCAGCCGGTCTCCGCGCGGAAGCTGCGGACGAAGTGGCTCTGGTCGAAGAAGCCCAGCTGCTGGGCCAGGCACGCCATCGGCAACCGCGCGCCAGGCAGCAGCTGGCGTGCGCGTTCGATGCGGCGACGGCGCACATAGCGCAGCGGGCTGGCGCCGGTGCCGCTACGGAACAGGCGCACAAGGTGGAAGCGGCTGACGCAGGCGACGGCCGCCAGTTCGGTGACCCGCAGCGGCTGCGACAGATGCTCATCGACATAGCGCAGGGCGCGCTGCAGTGCGGCGGCCTGCTGCGGTGCCAGTGGCGCGGCGGGCGGATCGGGCGGAGTGACGGTGACCATGCGGGGCGCCGCGAGGGGGTGCCCCATGGTGCGTGGCCGTTGCGCGATGCCCTACCCCCGTCGGTCGAGGCCGGCACCTACCCGAATGGGGGAGGCCGACGGCCGAGCAGGCGGCGCCCGAACAGGCACGCATCCAGTGAATAGGCCCCCGGCCCCACAAGCAGCAGCGCCGGCGGCAACGCCACCAGTGGCCAGGGCGCCTGCTGCGCGAACAGGCCCACGGCCGCCGTGAGCGCTGCCAGTGGCGTCAACATACCCAGTGCAAGCATGGCCGCTGCAAGCAGGCACAACGCCGACCACCCACTGCCCTGAGCATCCGGCGCGCACAGCGCGGCGGTCACGCACAGCCGGAACCACAGCAGGCCGATGCCCGGCCCCCGATCAGGGAACATCACGAACAGGCGCTGCATGGCCAGGTTCCAGGAGGAGATGCCGGCGTGATAGCCGACCGCAGCGGCCACCGCCTACCCCGTTCGGGTCACCCCGGGCTGCCCCACACCTGCCAGAATGCGCGCCATGCGTGGCCGCCCCTTCCCGTTCCTGCGTCGCCTGCCGGCGCTGCTGACGTGCCTGCTGCTGTTGACCGCCCTGCCCGCCCTCGCCGTGCAGCGCCCGCCGGTGAGCGGCGGGCTGCCCGATTACGAACATACCGCCTGGCGTGTCGGCCAGGGCGCCCCAGGCGATATATGGGACATTGCCCAGGACCGTGAGGGCCTCTTGTGGCTGGCTACCGGCTCGGGCCTGTACCGCTTCGATGGCCGTCGCTTCGAACGGCAGGCAGCGCCCGTCGGTAGCCAGTTCCCGTCCACCAACATGGTCACGCTGGCGCATGCCGCCGACGGCGCCCTGTGGATAGGCTACTTCCAGGCCGGCATCAGCCGCTTCGCGCAGGGACGGCTGCACAGCTACGGCCGTGAGCAGGGGGTGCCGGTCGGCGTGGTGCCGCGCTTCAGCCAGGATCGCGATGGCCAACTCTGGGCGGCGATCAATGGCGGGCTGCGCCGCTTTGACGGACACCGCTGGCAGCCACTGCCGGCCGCTGCCGGCCTGCCCGAGCACCGTGTGCAGTGGGTGCTGCACGACAGCCGGGGCAGGTTCTGGGTGCTGGCCGGCCTGAAGATCTGGATGCGCGCGGCGGGCCAGACCGCGTTCGAGGACACCGGCATCGCGGTCTCGCAGATGGCGACGCTGGCCGAAAGCCCGCAGGGTGAAGTGTGGCTGGCCGACCGGGTGCGCGGCACCTCGCCACTGGCGAACGCGCAGGGTCTGCTGGCAGACAGCGAACGTGAGGCACGGCGGCTGCCGGAACTGGTCGCTGCGCGCCTGCAGTTCACTGCCGATGGCGCGCTGTGGGCCACGATGAGCCCGCACGGCGGCGTCGCCCGCATCACCTTCGACGGCACCCGGGCCGTGCGAATGGAACGCTTCGATTCGCCGCAAGGACTGACTGCCACATCGGCAGTGCCGATCATCGTCGATCGCGAAGGCAATCTCTGGGTCGGCACCAATCTCGGCCTCAACCGCTTCCGCGCACGCAGCGTGCACGCCCTGGTGGTCGGCCCGAGCGATCCCTACCGCTCGCTGGTACGGGCCAGCGATGGGCGCGTGTATGGCTATGGCGAAGACCTCAAGCCCTACGACCTGCGGCGCCCCCTGCTGGATGGCAGCGCCACGCAGCTGCAGGCCGCCGCTCGGCAGGCACCCACGCCGATCTGGCAGTTCGACTGGGTCAACCTCGCGCGCACGGTCGCCGGCCACACCACATTGATCCCGCTGCCGGCGCCGTTCACCGGGCAGCCGCTGCATGCCCTGTTGTTCCCCGATGACGGACAGGCCTGGGTCTGCGCCGGAGAACGCGGGGTGCTGCACTACCAGCATGACCAGTGGCAACGTGAAATCCGCCTGCCAGAGCAGGCCTGCTCATCGCTGGCGCTGGATGCCGATGGCCAGCTGCTGCTCGGCTATGCCGATGGCCGCCTGCGCCGCCTGGGTGCGAATGGCACCGAGAGCTTCGACTCCGGGGACGGCCTGTCGGTAGGGCCGATCACCGCGATGCTGCACCACCGGGACCTTCTGCTGATCGCCGGCGAGGCCGGGCTGGCAGCACGCCTGGGCAATGGCCGTTTCGTTCCGGTGCGCACTGACATGGCCGGCGTACTGGAAGGCATCACCGGCATGGTCACCGATGCACATGGATACCTGTGGCTCAACGGCAGCCGTGGCCTGGTTCGCCTGGAAACCGGCCTGCTGCGCCGCGCCGTGCGCAGCGGCCTGCCGGTCATGCCACGCCTGTTCGACGCAGCTGACGGCATGCCGGGCAT
Organism: Stenotrophomonas sp. YJH_SMC_33; assembly: GCF_059372295.1. NCBI lineage: Bacteria > Pseudomonadati > Pseudomonadota > Gammaproteobacteria > Lysobacterales > Lysobacteraceae > Stenotrophomonas > Stenotrophomonas sp. YJH_SMC_33. Next base: position 93,982 of record NZ_JCAFVJ010000007.1, on the reverse strand, counting down.
TGCCCTGCAGAGCGGACCGATCGCCACCGCAACGCTGGCCGACGACGGCCTGCTGTGGTTGGCCACCAACCAGGGCCTGGCTTGGCTGGACACCACCCGCTCGCACGTCAATACGATGGCTCCCAGCGTGCGCATCGGCGAGGTGCTGTATGGCAGCGAGCACGCGCCGCTACGCGATGGTCTGCGCCTCCCGGCCGGCACCAGCCAGCTGCAGATTGACTACGTGGCGCTGTCGTTGGCACGTCCGGAGCGCAACCGATACCGCTACCGCCTGTCGGGCGTGGATGACGGCTGGCAGGACGCTGGCAGCAGCACACGTGCGTATTACACCAACCTCGCGCCCGGCAGCTACCGGTTCGAGGTTGAAGCCGCCAACGAGGATGGCATCTGGAGCACCGCACCGGCCAGCCGCAGCTTCCGCATCGCTCCCACCTTCATGCAGACCCTGTGGTTCAAGCTGCTATGCACCGCCGCCGTGCTTGCACTGCTGGTGCTGGCCGTACGCATCCGCAGCGGCCAGCTGGCAGCCTTGTTCCGCGCGCGCCTGCAGGAGCGCAACGGCGAACGCGAACGCATCGCGCGCGACCTGCACGACACCCTGCTGCAGGGTAGCCAGGGCCTGATCCTGCGCCTGCACGCGATCAGCCAGTCAGCGCAGACGCAGGAACCGGTGCGCAGCCAGCTTGAGTCAGCGATGCAGCTGGCCGAGCGCAACCTGGCCGAGGGTCGCGAGCGGGTAAATGCGCTGCGCGAGGCGCCGTTCGCGGGCCGCGACCTCGCTTCGGCGCTGGCCGACGTGCACGCCGAATACGCCGGGCATGGCATCAATCCCCTGCGCCTGACCGTGGAAGGCGCGACGCCACCGCTGCAGGCCGACGCGGCCGAAGAGGTGTTCCTGATCGGGCGCGAGGCCATCCGCAATGCGCTGCGTCATGCCAACGCCAGCGCCATCGAAGTGGAACTTTCCTACGGAAAGCGCTGCTTCCTGCTGCACGTGCGCGACGATGGCGTGGGCATCACCCACGAAAATGCCGGCCATGGCCATTGGGGCCTGCAGGGCATGCGTGAGCGCGCCCAGCGCCTCGGCGCGGAACTGCAGCTGTGGACCCGCCCCGGGCTGGGTACCGAAGTCGCGCTGGCAGTTCCGGCCCGGCGGCTGTATCAGCGCCGCCGATCGCGTTGGCATTGGCCCTGGAGTAGAGAAAACCATGACTGAGTCCCCTGCCCCGATCGGCGTGCTGGTGGTCGACGACCACCCGCTGCTGCGTGATGGCCTGGCGGCACTGCTGGGCGCTCATGCCGACCTGCGCCTGCTCGGCGAAGCCGCCGATGGCGAAGAAGCCATCGCACGCTACCAGCAGTTGCAGCCTGACGTCGTGCTGATGGACCTGCAGATGCCCCGCCTGGATGGTGTGGAAGCCATCGTGCGGATCCGCGCGCTGGACCCACGCGCCCGCATCATCGTGCTGACCACCTATCGCGGTGACGTACGTGCGGTGAGGGCACTGCAGGCCGGCGCCAGCGCGTATCTGCTCAAGGACATGCTGCGCCACGAACTGGTCGACACCATCCGCATGGTGGCCGGTGGCCGCCGTGCGCCGATTCCTCCAGCGGTGGCCGCCAGCATCGCCGCGCATGTGATCGAAGACCGCCTGTCACCGCGCGAGACCGAGGTACTGCGGCACGTGGCCGGAGGGCTGTCGAACAAGCGCATCGGCGAGCGCATGCAGATTTCGGAGCAGACGGTGAAGGCGCACATGAAAAGCCTGATGGACAAGCTCGGCGTGGGTGATCGCACCCATGCGGTCACCCAGGCGCTGCGGCGCGGCATCATCAGCCTGGACGACAGCGGGCACGATTAGGGGGGGGGTTCGGCAGGGCCTGCAGCCCTGCACCCGCGGTAGTGCCGGCCGCTGGCCGGCAACCTCAACAGCAAAATCAAAAGCGGGCTCTCCGTGGGATGGCGCGGCGGTGTCGGACTGCGGGGACGCTGCAAGTACGTCCCTGTAAGCTTGGCAGCCGCATCCATGCGGCTGACACCCCGCACTCCGACACCGCCCCACCTCTGACAGATTCCGATGGCGGTTGGTAGGTGTCGACCTTGGTCGACACTTCTGTCAGATATCGAAATCAATCAGGGGTCAGATCCGTTTTCCGAAGGAAAACGGATCTGACCCCAAGAGCCATTCCAACAGACCGCAGGAACCTGTCGAAGGCGGGGTGGGTCCGGTTGCGGGGGCGTGAGCGCCATGGGCCCGAGGCATGCCTCGGGCGGGTTGGGCAGGACGCCCAACCCCGGTCTTGCCGTGTGCGCAGGACAGCGCACACGAGCAAGGCGCGACCGAGCCCCCATGGGTGAGGGCGCTTCGCTTGCGAAGCATTGCTTCGCAAGCGCCCGAACGCCCAGCCGCCAGCGGCTGGGCCGGACTGGGGATTCACGGCGTCCCCCGCAACCGGACCCACCCCGCCTCCCTACAGTAACCCCGCTGTTGCTGTTGCTGTTGCTGTTGCCTCCAGCAGGTGCAGGGCTGCAAGCCCTGCCAAACACCCCCCTACTTCAAACGCAGCAGCAGGCTGCTGCCCGCACACACCACCGCCAACCAGGCCACGCCGTGCCATCCCCATTGCGCCAGCGCCAAGCTGCCCAGCGCACCGCCGGCGGCCATGCCGATGAACATGCCGGTGAACAACAGCGCATTGAGCCGGCTGCGTGCCGGCGGTACCAGGCCGTAGACCAGGGTCTGGTGCGCCACCAGCGCCGACTGGAAGCCGAAGTCGAACAGCAGCGCACTCACCACCAGCAACGGCAGCAGCGCGGCGGCCGGCAACCAGGCTTCGGCCAGCAGCAGGCCGAAGCCCAGCAGCGCCACCGCAATCGCCAGCCGTGCCACCGCATGGCACCCCAGTCGATCAGCAAAACGGCCGGCAAACGGCGCGGCCAGTGCACCGGCCGCACCCGCAATACCAAACGCACCCGCCGCCGCACTACCCAGCCCCAGGCGGGCATGCAGCATCAGCGCCAGGGTCGACCAGAACGCGCTGAATCCCACGGCCAGCAGCGACTGGCTGGCCACCGCGCGGCGCAGCTGCGGCTGCTCGCGCCACAACGCCAACAACGAACCCAACAACGCCGGATAGCGCAGCGTGCTGGTCGGCGCGAAGCGCGGCAGCGCACGCGCCATCACCGCGCCCATCGCCGCCACCGATACCGCCGCCAGCACGAACTGCGTGCGCCAACCCCACGCTTCAGCCACCACGCCACTGACCACCCGCGACAACAGGATGCCGAGCAGCAGGCCGGTCATCACCCGGCCGACGATCTGGCCGCGCTGCGCGTCCGGCGCCAGCACCGCCGCTGCGGGCACGATGTCCTGCGCCAGGGTGGCCGTCAGCCCGACAAGCAGGCTGGCCACCAGCAGGCCCGGCAGCTGCCCGGCCATTGCTGCTGCGCCCAGGGCGAGCGCCAGCAGCGCGGACTTCAACAGGATCAGGTGGCGGCGGTCAAAGCGATCGCCCAGCGGTGCCAGCAGCAGGATGCCCAGTGCGTAGCCGAGCTGGGTCAGGGTTGGCACCAGGCCGGCGGCGCGCTCACCTGCGTCAAGGTCCTGGGCTATCAGGCCCAGCATGGGCTGGCTGTAATACAGCGACGCGACCGAGAAGCCGGCACCGGCAGCCATTGCCAGCACCAACGGGGTGGAAGGCACGGTCGCCGGTGCGGCCGCAACAGACAGCGAGGGGGTAGACATGGGGGAGCCCGGATAGGAAGTGGGCGTATCCTGCCTGTATTCGCCAGACGTCTGTAGTAGGCTCTGGTACATATATTTCATACGCCACATGCATGAATGACCTCGCCACCGGCGCTGATCGCCTGGATCTGCTGCGCACCTTCCTGCGCATCGTCGATGCCGGCAGCCTGTCTGCTGCGGCCCTGCAGCTGGGCACCACCCAGCCGACGGTCAGCCGACGCCTGCAGGCACTGGAGCGACAGCTCGGCCTGCGCCTGCTGCAGCGCTCCACCCACGGCCTGCAACTGACCGAGGACGGCCTGCGCTGCCAGCGTCATGCACAACGCGTGGTCGACGAATGGGAGTCGCTGCAGGCCGAACTGAACGGCGAACCGGAAACGCTGCGCGGACGCCTGCGGGTGATGGTGCCGCATGCCTTTGGCCAGGCGCAGCTGCTTCCGACCATGCTCGCGTTCCTCGCCCAGCACCCACAGCTGAGCCTGGAGTGGATCCTGGAAGATCGTCGCCCGGATTTCATCGCCGAAGGCATCGACTGCGCGGTGCGTGTGGGACCGGTCGACGAACCGCGCATGGTGGCACTGCCGCTGGCCGAAGTGCCGCGCATCGTCGTGGCAGCGCCCTCGCTGGTGGACGCCACGGCGGTCAGTACGCCGGAACAGGCGCAGGCACTGCCATGGATCTCGCTGGTCACCTACTACCGCGAACGCCTGCTGCTGCATGACGCGCAGGGGCGCGCGCATACCCTTTCGATCAGCCCGCGCCTGCTCAGCGACAACCTGTTCGTGGTGCAGCAGGCTGCACGCGCCGGGTTGGGCGCAGCGGTGGTCTCGGCCTGGCTGGTGGCCGACGACCTCGCCCAAGGGCGTCTGGTGCAGCTGCTGCCGGACTGGCAGGCGCCGGCACTGCCGGTGCATGTCGTGTTTCCTGCCGCGCGCCAGCAGCCGCCGCGGCTGCGCGCCTTCATCGATGCGATGAAGGCCGCACTGCCGCAGCTGCATGGCATGCGGCCGGCACCGCGTTAGGTCATCGGCCGCATCATCCACGCATGGCGTGGATCCACTGCTGATCGCGGGTATGGATGCCCGTACGGCAACCGGTAGATCCACGCCATGCGTGGATTCCGCCCCGCCCCACCCTCAATTGGCCTTCGCCGCCTCGGCATTCCACGCCGCGACCTTGGCCTTGGTGTCGGCCAGCATCCTGTCCAGCGCGGCGCGGTCATACACGTTGCCGCGCAGGATCACGCTGTCGATCTTCTCGGTGGCGGCGATGTCCTGCAGCGGGTTGGCGGTCAGCAGCACCAGATCGGCAGCCTTGCCCTGCGCGACGCCACCGTAGCGGTCCATCTGGCCGAACCAGGCCGGGCCGGAACGGGTGGCGGCCGACAGCGCCTGCGGCGCGCTCAGGCCTTCCTTCACGAACAGCTGCAGCTCCTGGTGCAGGGCGATGCCCGGGAAGTTGAACGAGTTGAGGAAGCCCGCATCGGTGCCGGCGATGATCGTCACGCCGGCTTCCTGCAGCATCGGCAGCACCGCGGCCACCTGGTGGTACTGCGCGTGGCGCGCTTCGATCTGCGCCGGCGTCGCCTTCGCCGCGCGGTCCACGCGCCACTGGTAGGTCGCGCGCAGGCCCGGGCCGATGTAGGCCAGGTACGGGTCGTTGGCGTGGTCATCCTGGTCGAGGAAGTCGAGGATGCGGCCGCCGTTGAGGGTCGGGGTCACGAATACGCCACGCTTGGCGAAATCACGGTAGGCCCGCATTGCGGTGTCACGGTCGAAGCTGGCGTCGAGGCGGCGGTTGGCTTCGGCACGGTCGATGCGGCCAGCTCCGAAGTCGGCGGCAATCTGCGCCTCGTCCTTGCTGCCGGCCTTGAACGCGTAGTCCAGGTGCTCGATCGAGGCCAGGCCGGCATCGACCGCCTGCTCCACGGTCAGTGCCATCGGAATATGCCCCGAGGCCTTGAAGCCGGCCTTTCGCGCAGCGCTGGCCGAGTACAGGAACAGTTCCGGCTTCAGCGTGCTGTCGGTGATCTTCACGAAATCGACCTTGTCATGCTGCAGGCGGGCGATCGCCTTGTCGGCGTCGGCCTCGCTGCCCACTTCGATCGTGCCCTTCCAGACCGGCTTGATGCCTTCGATCTTCGCGCCGGAACTCAGCAGGCGCGGGCCGAACAGCGTGCCCTTGGCGATTTCGCCACGCCACTGCAGCACCTGCTCGGGCAGATCGCCGGAACAATCACGCACGGTGGTGATGCCGTGCGCGATGTACAGCGGCAGCAGTGCCTTGTTCTCTTCGATCAGCGCCGGGCCACCGCCGAAATGCACGTGCATGTCCCACAGGCCCGGGATCAGGTACTTGCCCTTGGCATCGATCTGGCGGGCCGCGCTCCACTGGCTGCGCAGCTGCGCATCTGGACCGACGGCGACGATGTCCTCGCCGCGGATCACCACGCTCTGCCCGGCCAGGGTGCTGGCGTGCTCGACATCGACCACGGTGGCATTGCGGATCAGCAGGTCGGCGCGCTCGGCGGCAGACGCCGACAGAGGTGCTACCGCAAGGAGGATGGCAAGGGACAACGGACGGGAACGGAACATGGACAGCATCCTGATGGGCACGCCCAGCGTGCGGGTGGAAGGGGTTTGCATTCAGCGGAGCGCGCCGTGCTGGCGCAGCAGGGTCTCAATTCCGGCATAGCCGCGCTGGCGCGCGTGCGTCAGCGGCGTCACGCCATCGCCGTCGGCAAGCTCCGGGTCGGCACCGGCCTCCAGCAGCAGCTGCACGATCTGCACGTGGCGCGCACCGCCATCGCCGAGCAGGATCGCTTCCAGCAGCGCGGTCCAGTGCAGGCGGTTGACATGGTCCACCGCCACGCCCGCGCGCAGCAGCGTACGTACGGTGGCGACGTGGCCACGCTCGGCGGCCGGAATCAGCGCGGTGCCGCCATAGCGGTTGGTGCTGCGCAGATCGGCGCCATGCGCCAGGGTCATCGCCAGGATCTCATCCAGGCCCCGCGCGCCGGCGTACAGGTAGGCGCTGTCCTGCATCGCGTCCTTGGCATTGACGTCGGCACCGGCTTCGATCAGCTCGCGCGCGGCCTCCACGTTGTTGCCATGCGTGGCCAGCAGCAGCGCGGTGCGGCCCTGGCCATCGCGCGCCTCCAGCGTGGCGCCCTCCTCGATCGCCTGTCGCACCGCATCGGCGTCGCCGCGGCTGGCAGCATCCCGCAGGCGCGCGTCTGCGTCGGCCCGGGACATGGCGGTGCAGGCGGGGGTGACCATGGCCAGCAGGCACAACAGCAGCGCGCGCGCGAAGGGCGCAGGCCAGCCAGCGGAATGATGGACGCGCATGACAGTATCTCCTCGTGTCCGTCGCCACGGAACGCCGTGCGACGGTAGCAACAGCCGCGCATTGCCGGCCCCTGCCCCGCATGGTAGAAGTCGGACTGGGTATCCAGAAGTGAAATGTTCAAATGCAAGACAGTGCCAAATCGAATAGAACCCTGTTCGAACTGGACCTGCTGCGGGCGCTGGTGATGGTGGCCGACTGCGGCAGTTTCACCACGGCGGCCACGCGCCTGCATTCGACCCAGTCCACGGTCAGCCAGAAGGTGCGGCGGCTGGAGGAACTGGCCGGGCATCGCCTGCTCGAGCGCGGCCACCGCGATGTACACCCCACCGACGCCGGCCACACCCTGCTCGGCTACGCGCGGCGCATGCTCGACCTGAACGAGGAAATGGCCCAGGCACTGGCCGGTGCGACGGTGGAGACCGCCGTCCGCATCGGCGTGCCCGAGGATTTCGTCAACCCGCAGACCACGCGCATGCTGGCCGCTTTCAGCCGCCGCCATCCGCAGGTGAAGCTGGAGATCAGCAGCGGCCTCAGCCGTGACCTGGCGCAGGGCTTCGACCACGGCGAGCTGGACCTGGTGCTGGTCAAGCAGCGCCGCAACAGCCGCCAGGCGGTGCATTGCCGGCGCGAGCCGATGCACTGGATCGACAGCCTGCGCAGCAGCTGCCTGCAGCAGGACCCACTGCCGCTGGTCACGTTTCCGCCGCGCGGCCTGTACCGCGACGAGATGATCCACGCCGTGGAAGCGCTGGGCCTGCGCTGGCGCATCGCCTTCACCAGCTCATCGCTCAGTGGCATCCAGGGCGCGGTGGCCGATGGCATCGGCATCAGCCTGCTGCCACGCCGTGCAGTCACCCGCGAGCACCGCATCATCGATGGCGAGCGCGACCTGCCGGTGATCGACAACTACGAGATCGGCCTGCTGCATCGCGCCGACGCCGATGATGCGGTGCGGGCACTGGCCAGCGAGCTGTGGCGGCAGGTACAGCGCGAACCGGACTGACCACAGTAGATCCACGCCATGCGTGGATGCCTTTCGCGCATCACGCATCGAAACATGGCCACTCCGGCCGTACGACGGGCAACAATCGCCTCGTAGAGTGCCTGTTGTTTCCGTGCTCCACGGCGCCTTGCCATGTCCGACGAAATTCCCACCCGTTTCGATCCCCTGCCTGCTGCACTGCAGACGCATCTGCAGCACCAGCGCTCGCTGATCGCCGCGCGCGTGGCCGCCAGCTTCCCGACGTTGCCGGTGCAATGGCCGCTGGCCCCCAGCACATTGCAGCGCGTGGTCGATGCCGGGCTGATCGACCGCGCCGACTGCGGTGGCTGGGAAGCACTGGGCGTGGCATTCGGTGACACTCTGGCCCAGCGTGTGCCGGGCCTGACCTGGATGCAGGTGACCGATGCCTGGGGCATCGACGCGGTGCTGCGCTATGCCGACAGCAGCCTGCAGATCGGCGCCAGCACCCTGCTGCTCAAGCGCGTGGAGCAGGGCGAGATCATCGACATCGCCCACCTGCTTGCGTGGCTGGAAGAGTTCGTCGCTACCCGCGCCGACGATTACGCCTGACGGCATATCGGGGTAGATCCACGCCATGCGTGGATGAATGAGACCGCGCGATGGTGCCGTCCACGCCATGACGCGGATCTACAGCCAGCGGCCGTCGACCACCACCCTGCGCTCCACCGGCACCCCGGCCACGGCGGCCGGGCCGTGGTCGGCACGCACGGCCACGAAGGTCGCCGGCCGGCCTTCGGCAATGCCATGCTGCGGCAGGCCGATCACCTGCGCGGCATGGGTGGTGACCATGTCCAGCGCCAGCATCAGGTCGGCGTCGGTGTAGAACCCGGAACGGTAGCCCAGCAACATCGCGCGCTGCAGCAGGTCGCCATTGCCATACGGCCACCAGCAGTCGCGGATGTTGTCATTGCCTGCGAACACGCGCACACCGGCATCATGCAGCGCGCGCAGCGGCGGGAACGGATGATCGCCCGGCGCGTTGCTCATGATCGCCACACCCGCCGTGGCCAGTGCTTCGCCCACCTGCAGCGCGCGCGCCAGCGGCACGTCGCCCAGCGAATAGGCATGGCTGACCGCAACCCGCCCCTGCAGGCCGGCAGCCCGCGTCCGCGCCGCGATGCGCAGCAGCTGGGCCAGGCCGGTTTCGCCGGGCTCGTGCAGATGGATGTCCAGCTGCACGCCGTAACGCTCGGCCAGGCCGAACAGCAGCGCCAGCTGGCCTTCGGCATCACCATCGAGCGTGGTCGGGTCGATGCCGCCGAGCACCTCCACGCCCGCGGCAAGCGCCTGCTCCAGTACGGCGGCGGTGCCGGGACAGGACATCACCCCGGCCTGCGGAAACGCCACCAGCTGGATCCGCATGATGTCGGCGCAGCGCAGTGCCGCCTCGCGCACCGCTTCGAGATGGCCGAGACCGGTGCTGCCGTCGATATCGACATGGCAGCGCATCGCCACCGTACCGAAAGCACTGCATTGGCGGATCAGCGCCTCGGCACGGTCCACCATCGGTGCCGCACCCGCCACCGCCGCCTTCTCCACCGCCAGCCGCTCGCGCAGGCTGTTCACCGGCTGGTGCGGGTGCCAACGGTCGCCGACGAAGCTCTTGTCGAGGTGAATGTGGCCGTCGACCAGCCCGGGCAGCACCGCGAAGCCCTGCAGGTCGACGCATTCCGCCCCGTCGGCTGGCGCCGCCTCGCCATTAAGCCCGCTGATGCGGCCATCACGGATATGGAAATGCAGTGGCGCACCGTCGCGGTCGACACCGCCATGGACGAACTGGAGGGTCATCGGGAACTCCCGGAATGCCAAGAATGGCGCCATCGTGCGCCTCGCCGCAGCCATCGGCCAACGAAATATCTGGATGGCACGCATTCACCAGAACGATGACTGCCCTGCGACAACCGGTCGCAGCCACGCCGTGCACGCCCCTGAACGGGTAACATGGGCGCCTGTTTCCGCTGTGATGCCGCATGGGCCCGTCCGACCGCCACGATCGTCTCCGCCGCTGGCAGGCCGCGTCCCTGCTTGCCGCCGCCCCGATCGCCAGCCTGTCCGCCACTGATGCGGCGGCCGCTGCGCCGCTGCAGTCGCCGCCGGGCCAGCAGCGCATTGCCCCGGCTGCACTGGTCGAGCGCCTGCACCAGCGCGTGCTGTCCGGGCAGAGCGCCACTGCCACGCTGGAACACTGGTGTGCCGAACATGGCCTGGCCGAACAGGCGCGGGTCCGCGCGGTGCGTGTGCACGGCCAGGACAAGCCTGCCCCCGCCGATGTGCTGCAGGCGCTGGGTGTGAAGCCGGGTGCCGACCTGCGCTATCGCCGCGTGCAGCTGGTCTGCGGCAGCCGCGTGCTGTCCGAGGCCGACAACTGGTACCTGCCCGGCCATCTCAGCCCGGCCATGAACCAGGTGCTGGACAGCACCGACGAACCCTTCGGTCGCGTGGTCGGCCCGCTCGGTTTCCAGCGCCAGACCTTGGCCGACCAGACGATCTGGCCGCCGCGGGGCGAAGGCGACCGCGGCGTGATCCTGGAGGTGCGTGCCCTGTTGCGCGACCGCCAGCAGCAGCCTTTCAGCTACGTCATCGAGTCGTACCTGCAGCAGGCACTGCCCTAGGCCGCCGGCGCGCGCCATCACAGCGGATAGGGACACAGCAGAAGGCCCGGCATTGCCGGGCCTTCTGTCTGCCCGCCCGATCAGCGGAACCGGTAGTCCAGCTGCACCCAGTACTGGCGGCCATACGGGTCGTAGTTGCCGACCGGGTAGAACGGCCAGCCGCCACCGTTCCTGTCCGCCGGCGGGCGGCTGTCGCGCAGGTTGTTGACGATCACGCCCACCGACAGGTTCTCGCCGAACTGGCGGAACACGCTGGCGTTGTACGTCATGTACGGCGCGATGCGGCCACTGCCATCGGTCTTCGGCAGCGAGCCGAAGCGGTTGCCGTACAGCGTAGTGGTCCAGTCACCCTGGTTCCAGGTGATGCTGCCGTTGGCCTTGCTGCGCCACTGGTAGTCATCCAGCGAATTGCGGATGTCACGCTCCGGATCATCGGAGAACTGCCGGTACTTGTGCTCCAGCACCACGGTGTAGGCCAGGCGCGTGGTGAACCGGCCATAGTGGCCGGCATCGAAACGCCAGTTGCCCTTCAGGTCCAGGCCGCGCACCGATTCGGAGGCCGCGTTGATCGGGTTGATCAGCACGCGGGTTACCTGGTCCGGCTGCACCGTGGCATTGGACGGGTTGCGGATCACCCGCGACAGCGCGTCCTGGCACAGCGGTGAACCGATATCGCGTGCTTCGCCACCCAACGTGCGGCCCAGGCGGCAATCGGCTTCATCACGAAGAATACGGCTGGTGTCGAGGCTGGTGACCTCATTGTCGATACGGATGTCGTAGTAGTCAGCACTGAAATCCAGCCCGGACAGCGGCGACCAGACCACGCCGAAACCATAGGATTTGGCGGTTTCCGGCTGCAGCTGTGCGTTGGCGCGGTTGCTGTAGTCGATCGACAGGCCGTTGTAATCGCAGTTGTCATACGACTGGCCTGCGGTGCGGCAGCGCCAGTAATCGGTCATGCCCGGGTTGTAACCACGCGTCTCGGTCGCGAACACGTAGTTCATGTCCGGCGCCCGGAAGCTGGTGGCAGCGGTACCACGGATCAGCAGGCTCTCGATCGGGCGGAACTCGACGCCGAAGCTCCAGGTCGCCTTGCCGATGTGCTCACCACCGGCACGGTACTGGTCATAGCGCCCGGCCAGGGTGGTGGTGAGCGACTGCAGCAACGGCAGCTGCAGCTCCACGCCGGCAGCATAGCGGTCGCGCTCGCCACCGGCACCAATACCGGCGCTGGTGTTCCAGAATTCACCGGTGCCCAGTCGCGGGTCCGGTCGATTGCGATAGCCCTGGCTGCCAGCCTCGACCACCGCGGCCAGCGCAGCGTCGCCACCGGGCAGTGCGAACAGCCGGCCGTTGACGCTGGCGCTGAAGGTCTGCAGCCACGCCGCGTTGCGGCTCTCCTGGTAGCCGGACAGGCTCTGGTACTCGTTCGGGCTCAGCGGCTGGAACAGGCGCGCCGGATCCGGCGCATAGACCTCTACGCCATTGCGCACGCCCAGCTTCGGGCCAAGCAGGTATTCGTTGATACCGGCCAGCAGCACCGGGCGGCGGGTGCGGTTCTCGTAACGCGAGCGGCTGTACACCGCCTCATAGTCCCAGCCACTGTCGCCGATCTGGCCGCGCGCGCCGACGTTGAATGACCACGAGTTTTCCAGGAAGCGGTTGGCGTTGCGCGGCAGGCCACCGATTTCCTCGGGCGCAAAGCGGCGGTACCAGCTTTCCAGGTTGCCGGTGGTCTGGTTGTAGAAGTAGTTGCGCGCCGAGGTCCAGGTGGGCGCACGGGTGTTGTTGGTGATGCGTGCACTGCCCACGGCCAGATCGGCGAACAGGTCGGTGGTCTCGTTGACGTGGAAGGTCAGCAGGCCGTAGCCGTTGAGGTTGCGCTTCTCGGTCTGCACCGTCCAGTAGCTGGCGGCGGCCTCGTTGCTGCCGCAGTACCAGCCCTGGCGCGGGTTGAAGGCACGGAACACGCTGCCGCCATAGATGTCCGACGCCGCGTCGCAGCCATTGGCGCCCGGATCGATGTTGCGACCGGTAGCGGCGTTGCGGCGATACGCGATCGCGGTCGCCTGCGGCGCCTTGCCGGCGGGGTCATCATCCAGCGAGTCCATGAAATCGCGCTGGCGCGCATGGATCGCCTTGCGCACGTCGAACTCGAAGCCGAACAGGGCATCCCAGCGCTCGCCGGAACTGCCACCGACCACCTGCGCGCGCTGGTTGTCACCCCCGCCCTGCTGGGTGCCGCCGGCCCGCACGTTCACGTCCACGCCCTCAAAGCGGTCCTTGAGGATGATGTTGACCACACCGGCGATGGCATCGGAGCCGTACACCGCCGACGCACCGGCCGCCAGCACCTCGATGCGCTCGATCAGCGCACTGGGGATGTTGGCCAGGTTGACCACGTTCACCGAGCCCTCGTAGGCCAGCGGATAGTCGGCCTGGCGGCGGCCGTTGACCAGCACCAGCGTGCGGTTCGGGCCCAGCCCGCGCAGGTTGATGGTGTTGGCGGCCGGGGTGAAGGTATTGCCGAAGTCCTCGCCCTGCACGTTGCCGGTGTTCTCGGTCAGCGCGCTCAGCGCATCGAAGGCATTGCGGTAGCCCTGCGCGTCGATCTGCTCGCGGCTGATCACCGTCACCGGCGAGGGCCCCTCGACACTGGCGCGCGGAATGCGCGAGCCGGTGACCTTCACTTCCTGCAATGTGGTGGGCGCGCTTTCCTGCGCGAAGGCCGGCAGCGAAACCAGCATCAGGGACGACAGTGCGAGCACCAGCGGACGCGGGCGCAGCGCCTTGGGGGAGGCGGACATGGGCTTCCTGGGGGGAGTTGGGCGGGTGGTAGCGGGAGCGGCCTGTGGGGCACATAACGATCCCGTAACGAAAGTGTCCTGAATGGGTGGTTTCAACGGAAATGACCAGGCCTGATGGCCTTATGCCTGAACCGAATCAGTCCCCCGGCGCCGCTCACCGCATTTTTGCAATGTTTTGAATGGTGCCGGGGGGCGGGCGCGGCCATCGTGCCGGGGATGATGATCCCGTATCCCACCCCGCTTCTCCCCCCGTTGCGGCCGGTGCTGCGCCGTCACCTGCTGCAGCTGCAGGCCGCACCGGTCACCCTGCGCCCGTTCCAGCGTACCGACCTGCCGCGCTGGCGCCTGTTCGATGATCGCCGCCGGCGCGGCCGACGCCATCCGGCGGGTATCGACGAGGAAGCCCGCTTCCTGGCCCACATGCACCGCTCGCGGCTGGAGCAGGACAACGATCAGCTGATGCTGGGGGTATTCCATGACGAGCACGGCACAGTACTGGACCAGTTGCATGTCCGCCTGCAGTGCTTGCAGACGCGCTGCGCCGAGCTGTTGTCGCTGCAGCATTGGCACCCGCACGCGGATGCAGCGCTGCGGGCGCTGTGCCCGTTCCTTTTCGAGGATGTGGGTGTGCACCGCCTGTTCGTGATGCTGCCACCGGACTGCAGCAGCCCGTTCGCCACTGCACTGCACGCCTTCGGCTTCGAACAGGAAGGGCTGCTGCGCGACCATCACCTGGATCTGGACGGTTGGCAGGATCGCCAGCTGCTGGCGCTGACCGCGCCGGTCTGGCGCAGCCGCCAGCACCCCCAGGGTTAGCGGACCCGCTCCAGCGATGCACCTGCGCCGGTCAGCACTGCGCAGGCGTGGTCCTGCAGCTCTTCAGCGCTGGCCTCGTTACCGGTGCCGGGGTCCACACGGGTGGCCAGCAGGATGAAGCCGGGGCCACCCTGCACGGGTTCCCGGCCGGCCACCACCAGGCTCCACTGGCCCACGTCGCCCACGCCGGCGAGGTCATAGGCCAGCAGATTGAGCGGATTGGCGGTCAGTTCCGCGCCCGGCAACAGGCGGGCCTGGTACTGATGACCACGCAGCGGCACCGGCAGCGGTGCCCAGCGGCTGCCCAGGGCAGCGGCATGCGCGTCCAACGCCTGCAGCACGTCGGCACGCAGGCAATCCACGTGGATGTGCAGCTGGTGCTGCGAACGGCCGTGCGGCGAGTTCAACGCCAGGCTCGCGACGTTGCGCGGCAGCGGTTGCCGCAAGGCCTGCTCGGTGTGGCTGCGCGCCTGCCAGGCCGCAGCGAAGTAGTTCGGTGCACCGCGCTGGTACAGGCTGCGGCTCTCGATACCGCTGACCTTGTCCAGCGGCATCAGCAGGAACTGGTAGTCGCCGTGCGCGTCCTTGACCAGCACATCGCGGCGGTCTGCGGCCGGCTCCACCCGCAGGCAGTCACCCCGCGGCCCTCCAGCGCCACGGCAGTCACGCTCGATCAACCGCCACAGCGCATCGGCATGAGCCGGTGGCGGCGGCGCGCTTGCACAGGCAGACAAGAGCAGAAGGGACGGCAGCAGGAAGGGGCGCAGGGACACGGAAACAACTCACGGAACAGGCACGGCACACAGCGCCGCGCTGCATTCTAGCCAGTGCGCTGCTGCAATCAGTAGGTGCCGAACGGCACTTCAACCACGATCGGTGCCTCGCCCTCACCCGCCTGCAGGCTGTAGCGATCCAGCGCGCCGTCGTCATCGGCGTGCGGCTGACGCTGGAAATGCAGCGGATAGCGAATGTCCCCCAGGCGGACGGCGCTGCCGTCGGCCTCCAGCGCGGCACCTTCGGGAATAAGCAGCCCGCCCAGGTCGCTGTAGGCGCCAGGCACGTCGGCGAAGCTGTAGTCGGCCAGTTCGTCCACCCGTTGCATCGCATAGACGTGCGGCACATAGGGACGTACCGGGCTGCGGCCATTGCTCAGGTCGGTCACCCAGGCCTGCGGCAGGTGGTACTGCTCACGCAGCGCGGCCACCCCCAGCGAGGGGCTGGCCACCTGCAGGCAGCACACCGTCCGCTTGCCTTCACGGTCGAGGATAGCGAAACGGTCGCCACGGGTCGCCGCCTGCGGCAGCATGGCAAAGGCCAGATTACGCTGCGCAGGCTCGTAGCCCGCTTCGGTCTGCAGGTTGCGCCAGGCGCCGAACACCGGGGTTTCGACCGCCGCAGGTTCCGGATCGGCAGCGGAGGCGGCAGACGCCACGCCCAGCAACGACAGCGCCAGCGCCAGCGCCAGCGCCGTCATCGTCTTGTTCTTGCCGCGGAAACTGCCTGACGTCATACCGTACCCAACACCTGCGCCGGAAGGGCCCGGCCTGCCTGCTGGCGTACTGCCAGCCATTGCTCCCACTATGCAATGACCACGCTGTGCCGGCAATGACCGGATCGCTGACGCCTTTCGCACGCCCGGTGCTATCGTTCCCGTCATCTTCCCCTGCGCAGGAGCGCTCGCATGTCCGCATTCCGTCTGTCCCTGTTGCTGCCGGCCTCTGCCCTGCTGCTGTCGGCCTGCGTCAGCACCCCTGGCCCGGAAGTCAAAGGCAGCGGCCGCTGCGACGCCAGCCAGCTGGGCTGGGCGATCGGCCAGCCGGCCAATGAGCCCAACATCCGCCGCCTGTCCCGCGAGAGTGGTGCCGGCCTGGTCAACCCGATCGGCCCCAGCACCATCACCACCAAGGACATCCGCCAGGACCGCCTGCGCGTGTTCGTGGACAAGGACAACGTCATCACCGCCACCCGCTGCGAGTAAGCGCCGCCACAGGCTTCTGTAGAGCCGAGCCCACGCTCGGATGCTCTCTGGTCCGGCCACGCGAGAACCCGAGTCGAGCATGGCTCGACTCTACATTTCAGGGTTCGGTATAGCCGGCACAGTCCGGCAGCGCCTGGTCCGGGTGGAACATGCCCTCGCGGAAGTGGAACAACCGCGTATAGGTGCACACCGGATCCTGCTCGGTGCGCAGGTCTTTCTTCTTCAGCGGCCCCTTGGCCAGCGAATCCTCGAAGCGCGAAACACCGGCCGGGAACCGGGTCGCCACGGTCTGGTAGCGCAGCACCGGCATACCCTCGGCAGCCGTGTCCAGCGCCAGCTTCGCCGAGAAGCCGTATTCGTCGTGGCAGGCACCGGCGCGCTGCTTGCTGTCCTGCTCGCTGAAACAGGCGCGGATCATCGCATTGCCCAGCCATGGCACGGTCAGCACGTCGTCGTCCACCTGGATGTCGTCCTGCAGGTGGCGCACGCGTGCCAACTGCAGCGTGGACGCATCGGCACCTCCACCGGAGTACATGGTGCTGAACGTGACGATGCCGCCCACCAGCACATTCTGGCGGGCGCGCTGCTGCGGGTCGGTCACCGGTTCATCGCTGCCCACGCCAGGGGCCAGCCGCACGATCCATGGCCACAGCGACAGCTCGCTTTCCTGCGGCACGTCGATGCTGACGTGGTAGGTGTGCGGCTTGCCCCGGCCCTGCACCTTCTCAAGCACTTCCAGCACGCTCGGCCGGTCACCCTCCTCGGCAACCGGTTGCACGCGCATGCACCAGTTGCCGTCCCGCGTGCAGTCATAAAGCCCCGACGGTCCAGTCTCACTCGCGATCAGCACCTGCCCCAGCGGCTCCATCACATTGCCGGCGGTATCGCGCTGCTGCGGCAGGATCGCGGACTGGGCCAGCGCCAGCAGCGGGGTCGCCAGCAATGCAGTGCAGAGGGTGGCGCGGGCGAGAACGGTGGGCATCGAGGAGATTCCTGCTGATGAATCCGGATGGTAGCGCAGGAAAATCGGGAAAACTGCGAGCCAGCCCATTCAACGGACACCCGACTGCCCTCTTCTATCAGAGCATCAATCCAAACTACGCCCCACCAGCACTTCGTAGAATTGCCGGGGGAGCGAAGCCGTCATCAGTTGGCGACTCGAGATTCTCACCATCCCAGCTTGCCTGACTGATCCACTCCACCGCCTTTTCAGCGAACTCAGCGAAAGTGGGAGCGAGAAGGTACTTGGTGTCTTCATCCGCACCAAAGGCAATCACCTGTCATTCACCACCGTCAATGTCGGGATCGAAATCCAATCCCATGTGATTGCCGCCACCATCGTGAGTCAGCGGTATCCAACGCGCATTGGTGTACATCGGCTTCACCACCCCCGCGGGACTCGACCTCATGAACTCCGCGCAGTCCTCGTTCATGCCGTCGGCCTCAATCTCACGCCAACCGTGCCACTGCCGCCTGATCTCCATGGACGAAAGCATTTGACTCCCGAACAGAAGCCCGACCCCATCCTGCCCATCGTGAATCATCAGCAACTGCCTTAGCAGATCTGGCAAAGCGACTCCAAGCTGAGCCTCCAGTTCAACCAACTCGCTTTCGGAGGCTCCCGGCCGCAACTGCGCTTCATCCAGACAACTCTTCTCGCGAAGCGACGCTTTGATGAATGCCCATATCTGATCTGCAGTCTGCATTGGTCCTGTATCCCCCCAGCCAAGACCTCAGCCTAGTGCCAACCCGATCAGTGAGGAATGCAAGAAGTCCGAATTTTCAGATGGTGCGCCGCTAGTGCCCACTACAGTCGCAGCCACCCCACCCCTTGGCCTTCGAGGTCTGGCCGATGCCCGGGTTGAACGTATTGCTCGGGTCCAGCTGCCTGTAGAAGCCCGCCAGCGCAGGCTTGGCAGGGTACAGGTGGCCGACATTGTGCTCGGCCGGATACTCGGCGCCACGCTGGTCCAGCAGCGCCCACATCGCATGCTCGATCGCCATCGGGTCTTCACCTTTGCGCGCGATGTAGTCCTGGTGGAACACGTGGCACAGGAAGTGGCCGTAGTACAGCTTGTGCAGCAGGCGCGCGTCGATATCCGCCGGTAGCTGCTCGAACCAGTCGGCATCGTCGCGTCGCAGCGCGATGTCCAGCGCGACGATGTCCTGCACCTGGTCACGATGCACTTCACGGTAGCGCACCGCGGCACCGGCCACGGCAAAGCGATGCAGGAACGCCTTGCGTCCCTCCTCCGCCGTGCAGTGGAAATAGCCGCCTTCGTGGCCGGCGAAGAAGCTGCGCAGCCAGGCCTCGGTTTCCGCAGCGTCCTGGGCAGAGACCTTCAGCAACAGGTGATGCTCGTAGCGCTGGCGAAACTCGCCCATGCGCTTGGGCAGGTGCGAGGGCAGCAGGCCCGTCAGCACCTGCATCACACGGTCGGTCACGCCGCGCAGGCCCAACCGCTCGAACCAGCCATCGACACGGCTCTTCAACGCGAACGCGGCGGGCACGCGGGAAGTGCCAAGGCGGTCGATCAGCAGGAAGCTGTCCTTGCCGTAGCGCTCGCCGATATCATAGGCATCGCGGTGGATGTACTCGCCGGCAATCGGCAGGCGCTCGAAGCCGGTCAGCAGCTGGCGACGGATCGCGGTGAGGCTGTCGGTGCGGTTGCTGCCTATATAGAAGACCTCTGCAGCCTCTTTTTCGAAGGTGTCCAGGCGCACCGCGAACACTGCCAGCTTGCCGGCAGATCCCGCTGCCTCGAAGTGGCGGCTGGGGTCGGCATTGAAGCGTGCCGGGGTATCGGCGTCGACCTTGCGCACTTCCTCGGCATAGCGTGGGTCGGAAGCCGCACGGCCGTCGCCATCGCCCACGTCGGCGGCCGTGTAGTCACCGGCCTGCAGGCGCTGCAGGATCTGCTCGGGCGTGTCACCCAGCGCGATGTCCAGATGATTGACCAACTGCAACCGGCCCTCCGCGTCGACCTGCGCGTAAAGTGCCAGCTCGGTATAGGCCGGGCCACGTCGCACCAGCGCACCGCCGGAGTTGTTGCAGATGCCGCCCAGCACCGAGGCACCGATGCAGGACGAGCCGATCACCGAATGCGGTTCGCGACCCAGCGGGGCCAGCGTCTGCTCCAGGCGGTCCAGCGTGGCACCCGGCAGGCACAGCACCTGGCGGCCTTCGTTCAACAACTGGATGCCGGTCAGGCGCAGCGTGCTGACCAGCACGATCGGCCGGCCATAGTCATCGCCGTCCGGGGTCGAGCCGCCGGTCAGGCCGGTGTTGGCCGCCTGCAGAATGATCGCCGCGCCGCCCTGCACCGCTGCCTGCAGCACGTGCCACAGTTCCAGCAAAGTACCCGGACGCACCACCGCCAGTACCGGGCCATCGCCGAAGCGGTAGCCGCGACGGAAGCGGCGCGTGGCCTTGTCACCGGTCAGTACATGGCGACCGCCGACCGTATCGCGCAACTGCGCCAGCACCGCACCGTGGTCACTCATGGCAGGCTGGCCAGCGAATCGCGGCCGATGTCGGCGATGCGGCGCGCGCCGGTCAGCGTCATCGCCACGCGCATTTCCTTGGCGATCAGGTCCAGCAGGTTGGCCACCCCGGCTTCGCCCTGCGCAGCCAGCGCATAGACGAAGGCGCGACCCAGCAGCACGGTATCGGCACCCAGCGCCAGCATGCGCACCACGTCCAGGCCGGTACGGATGCCCGAATCGGCGAGAATCTTCAGGTCGCCCTGCACCGCGTCGGCGATGGCCGGCAGTGCGCGTGCGGTGGACAGCACGCCGTCCAGCTGGCGGCCACCGTGGTTGGAGACCACGATGCCATCGGCACCGAACTTGACCGCATCACGCGCGTCGTCCGGGTCGAGGATGCCCTTGATCACCATCGGCCCCTTCCAGAATTCGCGGATCCACTCCAGGTCCTTCCAGGAAATGGAGGGATCGAAGTTGCTGCCCAGCCAGCCGATGTAGTCCTCCAGCCCGGTCGGGTTGCCGCGGTAGGTGGAGATGTTGCCCAGGTCATGCGGGCGCCCGAACAGGCCCACGTCCCACGCCCAGTGCGGATGGGTGATGGCCTGGCCGATACGGCGCAGCGAGGCGTTCGGGCCGCTCATGCCGGAGTGCGCATCGCGGTAGCGCGCGCCCGGCACCGGCATGTCCACGGTGAACACCAGCGTGGTCACGCCCGCGGCCTGCGCCCGCTCCAGCGCGTTGCGCATGAAGCCACGGTCGCGAAGCACATACAGCTGGAACCACATCGGCCGCTGGATGGCCGGTGCCACTTCCTCGATCGGGCACACCGATACGGTGGACAGGGTGAACGGGATGCCGCGGCTGTCGGCCGCGCGCGCCGCCTGTACCTCACCGCGCCGGGCATACATGCCGGTCAGGCCGACCGGCGCCAGCGCCACCGGCATTGCCAGCTTTTCGCCGAACAGCTCGGTTTCCAGGCTCAGGTCGGACATGTTGCGCAGGATGCGCTGGCGCAGCGCGATGTCGGACAGGTCGGAAACGTTGCGCTTCAGCGTGTGCTCGGCATACGCGCCGCCATCGATGTAGTGGAACAGGAACGGCGGCAGCCGGCGCTGCGCTGCGGCACGGTAATCGGTGGAGGCGGAGATGATCATGGGGTCAACCGTGTGGGGAAGGCAGGCGCGAGGCCCGCGCACGCCGGGCTTCGTTGTCATCGAGGGTGCGCAGCGTGGTGTGCACGAATTCGAGGTGGGCATGCGCGGCGGCGCGCGCGCGTTCGGGGTCGCCCGCCAGCACCGCGTCCATCATCTCGCGGTGCTGGTCGGACAACGGCGAGAAGGTCCTCGCCGAGGTGTAGAGCTTTTCGCGGCTCTGCGAGATGTTGGTCTGCAGCAGTTCGAACAGCCCGCGCATCACCTGCAGCAGCACCAGGTTGTGCGAGGCCTCGGCGATGGACAGGTGGAAGGCCGCGTCGGCCTCCGCCTCGCCGGTGGGGTCGTCCTTGCCGTGCGCGTCCATCATGGTCTGGAAGGCCTGTGCGATGCGCGCGCGGTCCTCGTCGGTGGCACGCAGCGCCGCATGCCAGGCGGTGGCACCTTCCAGCGCGTGGCGGATCTCCAGCACGTCGAAGCGGTATTCCGGGTCGCCCTGGAACAGCGGCAGGTACGGCGCCAGCGGTTCATCCAGCGCCTGCCGCGCGCGTGCCGCAGGCTCGGCCACGTAGGTGCCGCCACCGACCCGTGCGGTCAGCAGGCCCTGGCTGGCCAGCTGCGCGATGGCTTCGCGCAGCGCGGTGCGCGAGACCCCCAGCTGCACCGCCAGGGTGCGCTCGGCCGGCAGCCGGTCGCCCGGCCGCAGCTGTTGTTCCTGCACCAGGCCGCGCAGCTGCGCAGCCACCTTGTCCGAAATACGTTGCGTGCTCATGGCGCCATTGTGGCCCGAAGCGCGCAGCGGGTGGTCGGCCAGCCGCGCATGGCTCAGGGAATCATCCAGGTCAGCCAGTAAGCCTGGGCCAGGGTGATCAGGCCGACCATCGTGGTGAAGATCAGGCTGTGCTTGACCGTGAAGCGGAACAGATCCGATTCCTTGCCGGCCAGGCCGACCGCCGCGCAGGCAATGGCGATCGACTGCGGCGAGATCATCTTGCCGGTGACACCACCGGTGGTGTTGGCCGCTACCAGCAGCACGTCGGACACGCCGATCTGCTGTGCGGTGGTGGCCTGCAGTGCCGAGAACAAGGCATTGGACGAGGTGTCCGAGCCGGTCAGGAACACGCCCAGCCAGCCCAGAAACGGTGAGAAGAACGGGAACGCGTCGCCGGTGTGCGCCAGTGCCAGCGCCAGCGTCGCCGACAGGCCCGAATAGTTGGCGATGAAGGCGAAGGCGAGCACCATGCCGATCGAGTAGATCGGCATGCGCAGCTCACGCACGGTTTCGCCGAAGGTGCGCAGCGCCGAACGGGCCGGCATGCGCAGCGCGATGATCGCGATCACCGCAGCGAGGATGATCGAGGTACCGGTGGCCGAGAACCAGTCGAACTTATAGACGGCTTCGTAGCTCAACGGTGCATCCACGATCGGCGGCATCTTCTGCACCATCTGGTCCAGGCCCGGCACCGGGATCTTGAGTACCCAGCTTTCCAGCGGGCCATCCGCCGCGAACAGCGACTTGAACGGCTTGATGCTCCACAGCGTGACCATCGCGGTGAGGATCAGGAACGGCGACCACGCCTTGGCGATCTGGCCAACGCTGTAGCGGGGGGCTTCCAGTGCCTGTGCGGCCGCCTCGGCGCTGGTTTCGGTATCGAAGCGGAAGATCCGCACCGGCTTCCAGCGGCGCAGGAACAGGGTCAGGCACACCAGCGACGCCAGCGACGCGGTGATGTCCGGCAGTTCCGGGCCGATGAAGTTGGAGGTCAGGTACTGCGCGATGGCGAACGAGCCACCCGCAACCAGCACCGCCGGCCACGTTTCCCTGATGCCGCGCCAGCCATCCATGATCGCCATGATCCAGAACAGCACGATGATGGTCAGGAACGGCAGCTGGCGGCCGGCCATCTGGCCGATCTCGAATGCATCCAGGCCGGTGACCTGCCCGGCCACGATGATCGGAATGCCCATCGCGCCGAACGCCACCGGCGCGGTGTTGACGATCAGGCACAGGCCGGCGGCATACAGCGGCTTGAAGCCCAGCCCGACCAGCAACGCTGCGGTGATCGCCACCGGCGCACCGAAACCGGCCGCGCCTTCGAGGAAGGCGCCAAAGGCGAAGCCGACCATCAGCATCTGCAGGCGCTGGTCTTCGGTCACCGACAGGATCGAAGCGCGGATGATGTCGAACTGCCCGGTCTTGACCGAAACTTTGTAGAGGAACACCGCACCGATGATGATCCAGGCAATAGGCCACAGGCCGTAGACGAAGCCGAAACCGGCCGCGCCCAGCGCCTGGGCCAACGGCATGCGGTAAAACAACAGCGCCACACCAAGCGCGATGGCCACGGTGATCGTGCCGGCCAGCCAGCCCTTCATGCGCAGCACGGCCAGGGCAACGAAGAAGAACGCGATCGGCAGCAGCGCGATCAGGCTGGACAACCACAGGTTGCCGGCGGGGTCGTACAGGTGTTGCCAAGGCTGCATGAAGATTCTCGACTGGGAACGGAGGAGCCCACCGCAAGCGGTGGGTCGCCGTGGCCGTCGATCATTGGTATTACCATTGATGATTTCGATCAGACCACTTGTAGCAGATTTAACCGCCACTCCGACGACGAGCCTATTAGACCATAGGGCTAGCCGTCATATTGGTCCGACCATTACAAACTTCATGGTAGTGCCGGCCGCTGGCCGGCAACGCGACCTTCCCTACGAAATCCGCTTCTCCAACCGCCGCATCACCGCCAGCACCAGCACGCACAGCACGCTCACCCCGATCGCGATCACGTACTTGCTGATACCCACCGCAATCCCGATGGCCGCCGCCATGATCAGCGAGCTGGCCGTGGTCAGCCCGCTGACCTGGTCCTCGCGCGAGCCGCGCAGGATGGTGCCGGCAGCAACGAAGCCTACGCAGGCCACCACGGCCTCGATGAGGCGTACCGGGTCGACCTGCAGCAGGTCGCGGTAGCGCTCCTGCTGGAAATGTTCGGCCACCGAGTCGCCGAGGCCAACGATCAATGCTGCTGCTCCGGCAATCAGCATGTGCGTACGCAGGCCAGCGGCGTGCTTGCCCATCTCGCGCTCGACGCCGAGCACGCCGCCGAACAGCATCGCTGCGGCAACGCGCAGCAGGATCGAGACATCCTGGGTAAGTTCCATGGGAAAGCTCCGGAATTTTCCCGGAGCGTCGCGCGACGATCGTGGGACGGCGGTGAAGGCGATGGCACGCCTTCTTCACCGCACGCTTTCATCCACGCATGGCGTGGATCTACTGACCGCATTCGCTCACTGCGCCAGATAGCCACCATCGATGGCATAGTACGCGCCGGTCGCGAACGAGGCATCGTCGCTGGCCAGCCAGGCTACCAACGCGGCCACTTCCTGCGGCGTACCCAGCCGCTTCAACGCATGCCGCCCTTCCAGCGTGGCGCGCACCTTCGGGTCCATTTTCTCCAGCAGTGGCGTGCCGATGAAGCCCGGACCCACCGCGTTGACACGGATGCCGTCGCCCGCATGTTCCCACGCTGCGGTCTGGGTCAGCCCGACCACGCCGTGCTTGGCCGCCACGTACGCGGTGGAACCGGCATAGCCCACCTGGCCCAGGATCGAGGCCATGTTGATGATGCTGCCGCCCGTGCCGGCCGCGCGCATGGCCTGGATCTGCGCACGCTGGCACAGGAACACGCTGGTGAGGTTGACATCGATCACGCGCTGCCAGCCATCAATCGGATAATCGCCGCTGCTGGTCGCCGGCCCGCTGATGCCGGCGTTGTTGACCGCCACATGCAGGCCGTCGAGTTCCTTGATGGTGCGCTGCACCGCCGCCTCCACCGCTGCATCGTCGGTGACGTCCAGCGCGATGCCAATCGCCTGTGCACCAGCATCGCGCAACTGCGCCACGGTGGCATCCACCGCATCCTGCTTCAAGTCCCAGACCGAGATCCGCGCGCCGGACGCCGCCAGGGTCTGCGCCACAGCCAGGCCTATACCGGACACGCCGCCGGTCACGATCGCGGTCTTGCCGGTGAGCTGGTAGTCAATCATCTGCGTTCTCCATCAGTGGGGGTATCGAAGTGGCCTGCAACAGCCAACCGCCCCACCCTACGCGCGCGCCCGTGACGGCCAGGCTGACATCGCATCTTCAGGTGATCGTTCCAGCCATAAGACCTCAACTGAAGTTTATGTATGGAATTACGTACGGATATGCATGCAAAACGCCGGCGTATGTTCGGCGGCATTTTCACTTTGGCCGTAATCGCCAATCGTTTTGACCCTATTGAGGTCAAAAGCGCGCGAATCGCGGCGACAATGGGAAACACTTCCAGTTTCTTCGACACATCCAATTCAACCTGTGTTTGCGCAGAGCGATGTCCCGATATTTCACTTTTGCTGATTACCGCCACTTCGGCGAACGCCATGGCTACGACTACCGGATCGAAGGGAGTGAACTGCGCGACGACCAATGGGCAGGGCGTGGCGACGTCCACGAGCAGTCACTGCGCGGTGGCCTGGGCCTGATCGCCTCGGACGTGCACAACCGGTTCACCTACACGGCCACCGCTGTGCACGGTGCCGGCCTGACCATCCGCCTGATGCTGCAGGGCGAAGTGGATGTCCAGTTTCCTCGTCGCAAGGGGTTCACGCTGCGCGCCGGCACAGGCATGACCACAAGTCACCATGAACCTGTTTCCATGGCCGGTCTGCATCCTGGTGGCAGCCACCTGCGCGGGGTCAGCTTGAGCGTACCGGCCGATCTGGACGTGGACATGCTGCGCCTGCCGGCACTGCAACGGGTCCTTCATTCCCCTCTGCAGTGCCGCCACTGGGCCATTCCGCATGCCTTGCTGCCAACGCTCGCCCAATTGTTCGACAGTCCCTGGCAGGACGACATCGATGCGCTGTGGCGCGAAGGCGTGGCCCTGCAGGTGTTGGCCGTCGGCCTCCAGGCCGAGGATATGCAGACCGAGCATGTACGCACACTGCGCGCCGGCCAGCGCGAGCGGCTGGAGCGCGTGCGTGCCTACCTGCATGACGACCCCAGCCATGCCCACAGCCTGATCGAACTGGCCCAGCTGGCCTGCATGAGTCCCAGTTCGCTGCGCCGCCACTTCGCACAGCAGTATGGAAGCTCGGTGTTCGACTATCTGCACGAACAGCGCATGCGCCACGCCGAACAGGGCCTGCGCGAGGACGGCTGGACAGTTGAACAGGCCGCTGCGGCCTGTGGTTACCGCCATCCCAGCAACTTCGCTGCGGCGTTCCGCAAGCGTTTCGGACTGGTGCCCAGCCGCTGGCGCACGGGCCCATCGAAGGTGGACTGAAGGCCCGGGCCCTGGCAGGTGTCGACCTTGGTCGACACGCTCCTGCGCCATCGCGGATGCCGGCCAGCGGCCGGCACTACCAACGCCGCCGGGCATGGCCCGGCGCTACCGACACCGCACATCCCTGGGTAGCGCCGGGCCATGCCCGGCGTCACCCTGGCCGCTTCAATACACCGGCAGATCGATGTAGCTCGCCTGTGCCGCGCTATGCCAGACGCGCTGCGTGGCCTTCTGGTAATCGCCCGGCCTGGCCAGGTAAATATTCGGCACGTAGGTCTGCGGGTTGCGGTCGTACAACGGGAACAGGCTGGACTGCACCTGCACCATCACCCGGTGGCCCTTCTGGAACGTGTGGTTGGCGTTGGGCAGATCGAAGCGATACGGCAGCACCTGGTTGGCGGCCAGAGGCTTCGGATCGGTGAAGCTCTCGCGGTAGCGGCCACGGAAGATCGCCAGCGACACCGGCAACTGGTAGCCCCCCATCTCCGGCGTGGACGCTTCCTGGTCCGGATACACGTCGATCAGCTTCACCACCCAGTCGCTGTCGG
Organism: Stenotrophomonas sp. YJH_SMC_33; assembly: GCF_059372295.1. Classification (NCBI taxonomy): domain Bacteria; kingdom Pseudomonadati; phylum Pseudomonadota; class Gammaproteobacteria; order Lysobacterales; family Lysobacteraceae; genus Stenotrophomonas; species Stenotrophomonas sp. YJH_SMC_33. The sequence continues at coordinate 67,145 of NZ_JCAFVJ010000007.1, read as the reverse complement.
TGCCACTGGTCGAAGCCTGCAGGTGAACCACCGGCGCGCCGCCGATGCGCAGCGGCGCGGTCAGCGGTTCGGTGATGAAGGTCAACACGTCCGGGCGCCCATCGACGAAGCGCTGGTCCTTGACCAGCCAGGTGGTCCACATGTCGCGGTCGCCGAAGCGGACCGGGCGCGGCACGAACGGCACCGGCTTGGCCGGGTCGGACACGTATTCCTCGAAGTCGCCCTCGCCCGCCGCCGGTGCCTGGAACGCCAGCTTGCCGCCGGCGCGCAGGTACAGCGGCTTGCTGCTGGCGGAACAGCCCTTGTCACAGCTGCGCGGCCAACCCTTCAGGCGGTCCCAGTGGTTTTCGCCGGTGTTGTAGATCAGCACCGGTGGCGTATCGGCCTTCGGCGCGCCATCCACCAGGTACTGGTCGAAGAAGGGCTTGAGCACGTCGCGGCGGAACTGCAGCGCGGTATCGCCGTCGAACTTCAGCGCACCCAGTTCGCTGCCGCTGTAGTTCACCTGGCTGTGTCGCCACGGGCCCATCACCAGGTAATTGCGGTTGTTGCCGCTATCGCGTCCTTCCATCGCCTGGTAGGCGTGGTTGGCACCCCACATGTCCTCCTGGTCCCACAGGCCCTGCAGCCACATGGTCGGCACCTTCAGCGGTGTCTTTGCCATCACCGCGTCCAGCGCCTGGCCCTGCCAGAAGCCGTCGTAGGCCGGATGCTCGACCAGCTTCTTCCACCAGGTCAACTGGTCAACGCCGGTGAAGCGCGCGTAGTCGCCAGCCGAACCGATCCGCAGGAAAGTGCTGTAGTCGTCATAGCCGAGGCTGGGCAGCGGCGTACCCTTGCCGCGCTTCTCGGTCTGCATGGCGAAATAGTTGAAGTTGACCTGGCGGAACGCACCGTAGTTGAGCCAGTCGTCGCCCATCCAGCCATCAACCATCGGGCTCTGCGGTGCGGCCACCTTCAGTGCCGGGTGCGGGTCGGTCAGCGCCATCACCACGGTGAAACCCTCGTACGACGAACCGAGCATGCCGACCTTGCCATTGCTCTCCGGCACGTTCTTCACCAGCCAGTCGATGGTGTCCCAGGCGTCGGTGGAATGGTCGACTTTGGTGTTGTTCAATGGCCCGCGCAGCGGCCGGGTCATCACGTAATCGCCTTCGGAGCCGTACTTGCCACGGATGTCCTGGAACACGCGGATGTAACCGCCGTCGACGAACACCTCGTCGCCCTGCGGCAGCAGGTCGCGCATGCGCGGCGAATCACTGCGGCTGGCGCGGCCAGCGGCATCGTAGGGCGTGCGGGTCAGCAGGATCGGGGCATTGCGGGCGCCCTTGGGCACCACGATCACCGTATACAGCCTGGTGCCATCACGCATCGGCACCATCACCACGCGCTTGTCGTAGTCACGACCGACATCGGGGGCAACGAAGGGCTTGCCGCTGATGTCCGGGGTCATCGGCGGGGTATCGGCGGCCAGCACGGTGCTGGACAGGCAAAGGGCAATGGCTACAGCGACGGCACGCACACGCATGGACAACCCCTCCCGGCAGGAAAGCCTCAAGCCTACTCCTGCCTTGAGCCGTGAGGTGTGGGCGGGCTTTGCATTCTGCGGCGGATGCAGGCAGGACTGATGGCACATGTGCCCGCGGTGCCGCCGCGCTCGCCAACGACCGGTAGTGCCGGCCGCTGGCCGGCAACTTCATGATCCTGCGGCGCGTTACGACGGTTGCCGGCCAGCGGCCGGCACCACCGATCAATCTGCCGTTACCTCATGCAGCGCCAGCCAGCACCAGCGCCCCTGTTCTTGCCTCAGTACCGCCAGCGACTCCCGCCATGCGGGTGCGCCACCGTCGATCGAATGACCTTCGCGATAGCGCAGCACCGCCAGCGGTGATATCGCATCCACCGCCTGCACGGCTTCGATGGAAATCTGCAGCCCCGGCCGCGCGCCATGGCCACCCGCGAACAGCGCCTGCACGGCATTACGGTCCAGCCTACGACCCGCGATGCCGACCATGCTGAAGTCCGCGCAGAAATGCGCCATCAGATCATCCAGCGCATCCGCAGCCACCTCGGCCCGGAACCAGGCCTGCAGTTTGTCGTGCAGGTGGTGGATTTCATGTTCTGCGGTCGTAGCCATCAAGTGTTCTCCGGTTGCGAAAGGGTGATCCTCTGCGGCCGACGCAGCAACGCCATCGGCAACAGCGTCATTGCGGCGGCCAGACCCAGAGCCACGCTGGTGGCGCGTGCTGGCAGCCACTGCATGGCCAGCGCCAGCAGCAGCGCAATGGCGGCAGTACCCAGGCAGAAACTGAGCTGACGGTTGAGGTTCCAAAGGGCACTGGCATCGCCCAGCGCTTCACCCTCCACGCCGTGGAAAGCCAGCGTCTGCGCGGTGCTGCTGCACAGGCTGCCGCCGGCGCCCATCAGCGCGAACAGCAACCCGGCCAACGCGAAGGCCGGCTGCGGCAGCAGCGCCATCAACAGCAGGCCGCTGGCCTGCAGGAGCATGCCCGCACGCAGTACCGTGGCCAGGCCGAAGCGCGCCAGCAGGCGCTTGCTGGCCGTGATCGCAATGGCCGAGGCCAGCGCCCAGGGCAGCATCAACCCGCCGATGCGTGCCGCGCTGTAACCGGCCTGGTGCAGCTGGAGGGTACTGACCAGCTGGCTGCCGATGAACACACCGGGCACTGCCAGATAGACCAGCATCGCCAGGCGCAGGCCCCGACGGGACAGCAGCGACCAGCGCAGCAGGGGCTGCGTCTGCTGCCGTGCATGCCGCAGGTGGGCCGCCGCCAACAGCATTGCGATCAACAGCAGTACGGCACCGGCGGCCCGATGGCCGGGTTCACCCAGCCAGGTCAACGCCAGCAGCAGCGCGCCCAGCGCCAGCATCGCGGTGGACAGCGCATAGGCCTGCAGGCGCGGCGCACTGCGCGCGCCATCGGCCGGCAACCAGGCCAACACCAGGCTGATCGCCACCACCGCAAACGGCAGGCTGGCCCAGAGCACGCCGCGCCAGGACAACCACTGCACCAGCAGCCCACCGAGCGCGGGCGCCAGTGCCGGCACCAGCAGCGCCACCAGCAGGATGCGGCGGGTCAGCGCGCCACGCTGGTCGGACGTGCATTGTCGGTACGCTGCCGCCTGTGCCACCGGAATCAGCAGGCCACCGGCCAGCCCCTGCAGCAGGCGCCAGCCCAGCAGCCAGCCGATACCGGGTGCTGCGCCGGCCAGCGCAGCGGCAACCGCGAACAACAGCAACGCCACCAGCAGCAGGCGACGCTCACCACAGCGCGCGGCCAGCCAGGGCGCCAGCGGGATCACCACGCTCAGGCCCAGCATGTAGGCGGTGCCCACCCAGGCCAGGGTGCTGATATCGGCGTGCAGCTCCGCTGCCAATACCGGATAGGCCACCGTGGCGATGAACATGTTGACCAGATCCAGAGCGAACACCAGCAGGAAGATCGCCTCATGGCGCAGGCGGGGAGACGGCATCGGCGGCGCTCCAACAGGGAAGCGGCCAGCATGCCGTGCGGGCCTTGTTGGAAAAACACGACAGCAACTGCAACACTGTCAAATCCACTTTGACAATGAATTGCCATGGTCAGCCTCGATCGCTTCGATATCTTCCGCGCCGTGGTCGAGGCCGGCAGCCTGACCGCTGCGGCTGATCGCCTCGGCCTCAGCCGCGCGGTGGTCAGCTTCAACCTGAAGCGGCTGGAGCAGGAGCTGGGCGTGACCCTGCTGTTGCGCAGTACCCGCCACCTGGCCCTGACCGAGGCCGGCGAACAGTTCCTGCAACACTGCGTGCAGGCACTGGATGCCGCACAGGCAGCCATCGATGCCGCGCGCCGCGACCAGCACCAGCTGCAGGGTGTGCTGCGCCTGACCACCACGCCGGAGTACGCCCAGCTACGCTTGATTGCTGCGTTGGAGGCGTTTCGTGCTCGGCACCCGGCCCTGCAGCTGCACCTGTCGACCTCACCGGCACCGGCCGACCTGATTCCCGAGCGGTTCGACCTGGCAATCCGTCTTGGCCGCCTGCCGGATTCGGGCCTGCACGCCAGCGAACTGGAACGCCATCCACTGTGCCCCGTGGCGGCTCCGTCCCTACTGGCACGCCTGCCCTCTGCCGATGCTGCCGACGACCCCGTGCAGCTGGGCGCCCTGCCCCGCCTCGGTTACCCGCGCCTGGCCGACGTGCCGGTGATCGCGCCTGATGGCAGCGGCGCCCTGTTTGCCACCAACCCGGGCAACGCGGTGGTACGCGTGGATGGTGCCAGCAGCCTGCGCGCGTTCGCCCTGGCCGGCGCCGGGGTCACCGTGCTGCCACGCTGGCTGATCGAGGACGACCTGGCCCAGGACCGGCTGCGCCCGGTGCTGCGCCAGCACCGGTTCCCGCAGCAGAGCGTGTACGCGGTCTACCCGCACAGCACGCAGCCCTCACCGAAGGTGCGGCAGCTGATCGATTTCCTGCGTGGGTGGTCTGAAAGCGGGCGCGGGTAGCCTCCTGCGGCCAATCGCCAGGCCGCAGTGAAGTTACAGAGGGTACGAGCCTCCACGAACATCGCCAACCCAGCTATCGAACAAACTCCCCGGTGTCAGATCGTCACTGTGTGAGAACTTTGGTTCATACGACATTTTCGCCCGCATCTCATTGCTCCCCACAACGTAGTGAATGCGGATCTCAGTAGGCATCTCAGCGCCGAACTGATTGCACTTTTCTTCAAGCGCATCTATTTCATCCAGCCCAGCATCAAGCACCCAAGCCAAGCTCTCATTCAACGAGTCATACATCCCACCTCCAGATTTTCGGACGTCATTCAGCTGTTCCTTCTCCACCACAGAACCGTTGAGTCTGTAGAAGAAATCAAACATTGAAATCCCATCTTCACTCGCAACGAAGATGAATACTTCGTCAGCCGTCGCACCGGCATAATCGAGCGCGAGTCGAACCATGCTCGCCTGAGCGTCTGAAACGTGTTCCTCAAAGATCTTGTTCATTGTTCGATCCTCGTAGCACTCGCTTGAATTGGCACTGATACTGAGTTGACCGAGTGAGTGCACTCCGTGCTGCTCGGCTCGAGATCACACCTGCTGCAGCCTTCGCTGGGCTGATGCCGCCACCATCTCGTCAGGGTCACCCGTTAGCAGCTCCAGGACCTCCCTGGATACCTTTGGATTGCAGGCGATTCGGTGACGGACGCTTGCATCGGAATCCCTTGCAAGGCGTGACATCAATGCTGGATCCAGCCGGCGCTTGCTCGCAATTTTCCAGCGGACATCTACGTCATCGCTGGCAGCCAACTGCTCGATGATGGCTAGGGGAATCGTTTTGTTTCCGGCAACGCAACGCGCCAGCTCCGGATAGGTCGACAGGATATCGCGCCACGTCTGATCGTCAGCGTGCCGCAAAGCGAACGAGGTATCCGACTCGTTTTCACACAACCGTTTGAATTCCCATGCGCTCGCGATCATTCGCTGGCCCTCCTGCGCCAGCCTTCCAGTATTGGCTGACCGGCAATTGACCTCCAGTGGCAGAAGCGACATGACTATCCGCCCCGGCGCCTGCTGTTCCATCGTCCGCCGGGCATGGCCCGGCGAGCGCAGCGGCACCCCACAAACAGAAACGGCCCCTTTCGGGGCCGTTCCTTCAAGCATCAACAACCCGCAGTATCAGCGCAGCACCTGCTCCACCAGCTGCACGTCCACGCTCTGCAGCGGCTCGGCCGCATTGCGCGACAGCTGCACCTGGTAGGTGCCGCCGTCGATCTTCCACTGGCGGGCCTGCGCATCGTAGTGCGCCAGCGTCTTCGGCTCGGCTTCGATGCGGATGCGGCGCTGTTCGCCCGGCTGCAGGGTCACCTTGTCATAGCCGATCAGGCGGATCGGCGTGGTGCTGCCGGCCGGCAGCTTCAGGTACAGCTGGGCCACGTCGGCACCGGCGCGCTTGCCGGTGTTGCGAATGTCCACGCTGGCGACCAGGCGCGAGCCTTCCACACTCACCTTGAGGTTTTCATAGGCGAACGAGGTGTAGGACAGGCCATGACCGAACGCGAAGGTGGGCTTCAGGCCCTTGGCCGCCATCCACTTGTAACCGACGTTGGCACCTTCGATATCGAAATCGAACACATCACCGAACGGCTTGGCCGGCTTGAAGCCGAGGCCGTCGATGTGCGGGCGCGGCAGCTGCGATTCGTCCACCACCCAGGTCACCGGCAGGCGGCCGGACGGATTGACCTGGCCGGTCAACAGCGCGGCAATGCCTTCGCCACCGCGGATGCCCGGGTACCAGGCCTGCAGCATCGCCGGCACCTGCGCCAGCCATGGCGTGCGCACCGGGCCATTGGTTTCCAGCACCAGCACGGTCTTCGGGTTGGCCTTGGCCACCGCCGAGATCAGCGCGTCCTGGTTGTCCGGCAGCTGCATGTCCGGCAGATCCACCGATTCGGCGGCCCACTGGGTGGCGAACACGATGGCCACATCCGCCTGCGCGGCCGCCTTGGCCGCGGCGGCGACGTTGGTGCCGTCCACGTACTCGATGGTCGCGTCCGGACGCGCTGCGCGCAGCGATTCCAGCGGCGAGGACGGGTGGAAGATCACCGGGCCCGGCCAGGTGGTCGGCAGCACGCCCGGCACCGCATTGGTGCCCTTGGCGGTCACGCCCACCATCGACGAACCACCGCCACCGATCACGCCCTTGTCGGCATGGCCGCCAATGATGACGATGCGCTTCACCGTGTCGGCCAGCGGCAGCAGGTTGCCTTCATTGCGCAGCAGCACGCTGCCCTCTTCCACCGTGCGCTGGGCGACGGCGAAGCCGGCCTCGGCATCCACCTTCTGGTGCTGCGGCGGGTTGTCGAAGTTGCCATGCAGGAACATCGTGCGCAGGATGCGCGCGACCATGTCATTCAGGCGCGCCTGCGGCACCACGCCGCCATGCACGGCCAGGCGCAGCGGTTCATCGAAGAACACCGCCGCGTCGAACACCTCACCGGCCGACTGCTGGTCCAGGCCGGCCAGCGCAGCCTTCGAGCCACTGTGCACGCCGCCCCAGTCGGACATCACGAAACCGGGGAACTTCCATTCCTGCTTCAGCACCTGGTTCATCAGGTAGCCGTTCTCGCAGCCGTAGGTACCATTGATCTTGTTGTACGAGCACATCGCCACGCCCGGGCGGCCGGCTTCGAGCGCGATCTCGAAGGCCAGCAGGTCCGACTCGTGCATGGCCTGTTCGCCGATGCGCACGTCGTGGAAGTTGCGCCGGGTCTCCATGTCGTTCAGCGCGAAGTGCTTCATCGAGGAGATCACGTGCTGGCTCTGCACGCCCTGGATCAGCGCGCCAACCATCGAGCCGGCCAGCAGCGGATCCTCACCGGCATATTCGAAGTTGCGGCCGTTGCGTGGGTCGCGCTGCAGGTTGACGCTGCCCGACAGCAGGATGTTGAAGCGCTGCTGCCATGCCTCGCGGCCCATGGTCGCGCCGCCGGCGAAGGCGACTTCGCGGTTCCAGCTGGAGGCGGTGGATGGGCCGGACGGCATTGCGGTGGCGAAATCGCCCGGGCGGATGCCGCCCGGATTGGTCACGCCGACACCGGCATCGGCCGACTGCTGCGACGGGATGCCCAGCCGCGGTACGCCCGGCACGAAGCCGGCCGAACCGACCGCACCTTCCGGCAGCGGGCCACCGTCTTTGCCCAGCCCGAAGTAGCTGTGCAGCATCTGGAACTTCTCATCCTCGGTCATCGCCTTCAGCAGCAGCGCAGCGCGCGCATCGGCGTTGAGGGCGGTGTCCATCCATGGCTTTTCGCCGTGCTTGTCGGCGGCATAGGCCAGTGTCAGCAGGGTGGCGCGCAGGGTGCTGCCCTCCATCTTGAACGGTGCGCTGCTGGCGGCCTGGAAGCCGTCGCTGAAATAGCTGGCATCGGCTTCCAGCGCCACACGCGCCGGATCGAAGCCTGCGGCCTTGGCCGATTCACCGGCCACTGCGCCGAGCAGCACCGCCGGGGCGCCCAACCGCGAACGGGTGACCAGCGCCGGCAGCTGCGCCGCACCTGCACCGGCATCGGTATAGACCGCCACGGTATGGCGGCCATCGTCCAAGCGCAGGTAGTTCAGGCCTGGCTGGTCGGGGCCGGATTCGGCGGCGATCGGCAGCCGGGTCAGCACGGCCTGGCCGCGCTGGGTCTGGCCGTCGTCCTTGCCGGCGGCAACGAAGCGGTATTCATAGCCCAGGCCGTCGGCCAGCACCTGCAGCGGATCGACCTGGCCGATGCCGCGCTGCACCTGGCGCACGCTCACCGCGTCCACCTTCAGGCTCTTCAGTTGCGCCGCCAGGGCCGGCATCGCCTCGGCGTTGGGCGCCTGTTCCAGGGTCAGCACAGTGAACGCGGCGGGGTCGGCCCAGGCCGGAGCGGCCAGTGCGGCAGACAGGGCCAGAGACAGTGCAAGCGGTTTTGTAAACGTTTTCATCGGCAGGCGTAATTCCGTTGCCAAGGCAATCGGTCCAGGGAAAGTGCCGCCGAAGGGTGCAGCGTTCATGCCGCGCAGGGGTTGCCGGGCAACGTCCCGCAGGCCGAAGGGCGGGCCGGTCTGCGCGCGGGACCCTCCTCCCGGCGTGACAACCTGCCTGCCCGGGCCGCGCAGGGCGACCCAATCCTGTGAAGATTGTGCGAGGGCGTTCACACCTGTCAACAGGACCTAAGTCACAGGGGCAACCTGGCCCGCAGTTATCAGGCCATCACTGGCGGTCATCAGCGCGCCGCGCAGGGCTGCCGATAATGCAGGTCCCTGGCCACGAATCGAGCCCATGAACGTACATCGCGACTTCGACCATCTCTGGCGCGACCGCTGTGACACCTCCAGCCAGCGCGCACCGCGCGTGCTGATCCGGGTGTTCGTGGCTCCGGGCGAGCTGGAGCGCAGCGTGGCCTTCTACGAGCAGTTGCAGGGCGTGGTGGCCGATGCGGGCTTCCCGTTCCCGGAAGCCGGGCTGCGCCTGGCCATGGTCGGCGCCTTCCTGCTGATCGAAGGCAGCCAGGCGGCGCTGGCCCCGTTCACTTCGACCACGGGGACACTGCTGGTCGATGACGTTCGGCCCTATCACGACAAACTGGTCGCGGCTGGCGCCGAGATCATCTTCCCGTTGCAGGTGGTACCGACCGGGGCGGCGTTCAACGCGGTGCATCCCGATGGCACGGTGGTCGAGTACGTGCATCACCGGCCCGACCCGCACGGCCGGTGAGGGTGCGCACGGCCGGGCTGCGCCCGGCACCCGCGGTAGTGCCGGCCGCTGGCCGGCAACCTCAAAAGCAAAGGCGGCTATCCGTGGGGTGGCGGGGTGGGTCCGGCTGCGGGGGGCGCTGCAAGTACGTCCATGTAAGCTCGGTCGCCGCTTGCTCGTGTGCGCTGTCCTGCGCACACGGCAAGACCTGGGTTGGGCGTCCTGCCCAACCCGCCCGAGGCATGCCTCGGGCCCATGGCGCTCACGCCCCCGCAACCGGACCCACCCCGCCTTCTACAGTCTCTCGCGACCTGCAGTAGATCCACGCCATGCGTGGATGCTCTTCGTTTCATTGTCGAATTACTCGATTCCGATGGAGATTCATCCACGCATGGCGTGGATCTACAATCCCGTCATGTCTTCCCCCGCCCTGCCCTGGAACGGCACGTTGCTGCTGGATGCGCACGCCGCCGTACTGCACGGTCATGCCGGTGACAGCGCTTCGCATGCGCACTACGCCCATCAACTGCTGTTGAGCGACGGTACGTCCTGGCACATCGAGATCGATGGCGTGCAGCAGCAGGGCCAACGGCTATGGCTGCCTTCGTTCCAGCCGCACGCGATCCTGTCAGCGCCGGAAGCGGGCTGTACGGTGTTCCTTGAGCCGGCGCATGCCGATCCCGAACAGATCCAGCGGCACCTGCATGCGCTGCCGGGTAACGCGCTGGCGCTGCACGACTGGCTGCCACGGCTGAGCCGCCCGCAACCGCTGGACCGCCGCGTGCAGGCGGCACTGGCCCGTATCGCCCAGCACCTGCCTGGCCCGGTGCCGGCTGCCGACATCGCCAAAGCGGCGCACCTATCGACCAGCCAGCTGCACCGGCGCTTCCAGTCCGAGCTGGCAGTGACCTTGCGCGGCTGGGTGCTGTGGCAACGGCTACGCACTGCGCTCACGCATCATCTGAGCGGTCACAACCTGACCGACAGTGCGCATGCCGCTGGATTCGCCGATCTGGCCCATCTCTCGCGCAGCCTGCGCCGCATGTTCGGCATCGGTGCCGCGCAGCTGCAGGGCCTGCAGCTGCACGCGGCCTGACATGTTCAATCATTCGCGCCTGCGCAGGCCTTCCGGCAACTCCGGTACCTCGCCATGCGGCAGTTCGCGGAACGGCGCCAGCAGCTGCCCCGGATAATCGCGCGGATAGTCCGGTTGGCTGCCGATGCCGAGGTCGCGTTGCTGCAGCCGATAGCCCGGTGCATCGAAGGCGGTCCCCAACAGGTGATCCCATGCGGTCAGGAACAGGCCGAAGTTGACGTCGCCGGCGGTGCCGTAACGCATGTGGTGGAAGCGGTGCAGCGGCGCCCATGCCATCACCCGGCCCAGCACGCCGGGACGCATGTCCACGTTGGAGTGCTGCAGCAGCAGCTGGATGGCAATGGCGAAGGCCAGCACCGCAGCCACCGGCATCGGCAGGCCCAACAGCAGCAGCGGCAGTACGCCACCCACCGCTTCGGCCGCCTGGTGCAGCGGGTGTTTCATCAGCCCGTTGAAGCCGTACATGCGGGTGACGCTGTGGTGCACCGCATGCAGCCGCCACAACCAGCCGATGCGATGGCTGGCGTAGTGCACCAGGGTGATACCGAGATCAGCGCAGACGATGGCCAGCAGCGCCTGTAGCGCGAATGGCCACTGCAGAGGCCAGGCCTGCCACGGAATGATTGCCGCCAGCAGCGGCACCGCCGCGATCGACAGCAGGTTCAGGCTTTCATTGACCAGTGCATGCAGGGCGTCACGCAGGCTGTCGCCGTGGTCGTGATTGAACGCGGGGTCATACGGCCACGCGCGCTCGGCGGCGAACGAAACCGCAATGGCGGCCGCCAGCAAGGCCAGCAGCCACAGCGGGTCACCGTGGCAGTGGCCGATCCAGACGACGGCAGTGGCGACGAATCCAAGCAGGAACAGCGGGGCATACAGGCGGAGCATCCAGTGCTTCATGGGCAACCCGGGAAGTGAGGGGCCTGCATGCTGGCGTGGCGTGTGGGTTGCTGGCTTGAACAAACGGCGCAACCCTGCGGGCATCACGCTTCCCACATCCACGCATGGCGTGGATCTACAATGACGCTCTCATCGCGCCCGGGACCGGCATGGACTCCTTCAACCTGATGCGTGCCTTCCGTCGCATCGTCGAACGCGGCGGGCTCGCTCGTGCCGCCGAAGACCTGGGCATGTCGCCGGCCGGGCTCAGCAAACAGCTGCGCACGCTGGAAGCGCATCTGGGCGTGGTACTGCTGCAGCGGACCACGCGGCGCATGAGCCTGACCGAGACCGGCCACGCCTATTACCGCGAATGCTGCCGCCTGCTCGACGAACTGGACGCATTGGAACGTGGCATCGCCGAACAGCGTGGCGAGGTGGCCGGGCGCCTGCGTGTCAATGCACCGCAGTCGTTCGCGCTGAGCACGCTGTCGCCGCTGCTGCCCCGCTTCCTGCAGCAGCATCCGCAGCTGTCGCTGGACCTGGTGATGGAAGACCGCCTGCTCGACGCGGTCGGCGAAGGTTTCGATGTGTCGCTGCGGCTGCGTGCCGAGCTGGATGATTCACGCCTGGTGGCGCGCCGGCTGGCGTCGCTGCAGCAGGTGCTGTGCGCGGCCCCGTCCTACCTGCGGCAGCATCCGGCACCGCAGGCGGTGAACGATCTGCAGGCGCACAGCGTGCTGGCCTACAGCCTGTCCGACTCCCCCGGCAGCTGGCCGTTGCTCGGCCCTGATGGCCAGGTGACGATCACCCTGCCAGCGCGCGTCACCGTCAACAACAGCCTGCTGCTGCGCGACCTGCTGGTGGCCGGCATGGGCATCGGCGCCCTGCCCTCGTTCCTGGCGGCACCCGCACTGGCCCGTGGCGAACTGCAGCAGGTGCTGCCCGACCACCGCTATCCGCCGCGCTTCGTGCATGCGGTCTACCCCACGTCGCGCCATCTGCAACCCAAGGTGCGTGCCTTCATCGATTTCCTGCACGCCGAGCTGCCCGGCTGCGCTGGCCTGGATTCGTAACCGCCAGCGAAAACTGAGCTGCCCGCGGCGTGCTGTTTCGGCCACGCCGCGCTGCCTACTCTGCCGCCTCCCCTCTCACCGATGGCAGGCAGATGTCTTCCGTTCCTTCCCCCGCCACCGCCGCGCCGGTGGTCGATTTCTTCCACGACGTGGTCTGCGGCTGGTGCTTCGTGCTGGCCCCGCGCCTGCAGCAGGCCTGCGCCGAACTCGGCATCCAGGTACGCCACCGCAGCTTCGTGCTGCAGGACTCGCGCGCGCAGATGGTCGAAGTGTTCGGCTCGATGGAGCGCGCCAAGGCGATCATCCTGCGCCACTGGACCGACTGCGCCGCGCATGAAGACACCGCGCGCATCGATATCGAGGGCATGCGCGCACAGGACTTCGAGTATCCGTCCGGCTGGCTCGGCGCACTGGCCTGCCAGGCCGCTGGCATGCTCGGTGGCAACGACGCCCATGGCGCGATGTTCGATGCCGTGCAATGGGCGCACCTGCACCAGCACCGCAACATCGGCGACGCCGAAGTACTGCTGGATATCGCCGAATCGCTGGGCCATCCACGTGGCGCCTTCGCTGACCACATGCGCAGCGACGCAGTAGCCCGGCGCGTGCAGGCCGACCGTGCCGAAGCCGCGACCCTCGGCATCCGCTCCATTCCCACCGTGATCGGCGGCAACGGCCTGCGCCTGCAGACCCTGCCGCTGCCACACCTGCGCCAGGCCCTGGCGCCCCTGGTCGCGGCCAGAGCCGCGCCCTCCACACTCTGCAAGGAGATTTCCCCATGACCCCACGTACCCTGACCACCGCGCTGGCCCTGCTGCTGGCCGGCACCGCAGCTTCCACCACCGTATCCGCGCACGAACGCGTCCCCTCCGGCCAGCAGGTCGGCACCAGCCCCTGGGGGCCGAAGGACGAGATCGGCCGCCTCAACCTGATCACCGAGGCCTCGCGTGCGGCGATCCTGTCGCGGGTCAGCGGCGGCAAGGCCTATGACCTGGCCACCGAGTACTACGTCGGCATGCCCAGCTGGCAGGATGCCGGCGACCCGCACTACCAGTTCTGGATGACCCACACCCCGCGCGGCACGGTGATGGACGACCCGATGGGCGTGGGCGAGACCATGAACCTCACCCGCAGCTACACCGGCACCGCGTTCTCGATGTACAGCCACACCGGCACCCACATCGATGCGCTGAACCACTTCGGCATCCACGGGAAGATCTGGAACGGCTTCGAGGCCGACAAGCATCTCGGCGATCGTGGCTGGAATGTCACCGGCATCGAGAAGTTCCCGCCGCTGATCGCGCGTGGCGTGCTGATCGACGTGGCCGCCGCCAAGGGCGTGGACATGCTGCCGGACAGCTATCGCGTCACCCGCCAGGACCTGAAGGATGCGCTGGCACGCCAGAAGGTGAAACTGCAGCAGGGCGACGTGGTGCTGATCCGCACCGGCCGCATGCGCCTGTTCGAACAGCCCAGGGCCTACATGGCCAACCCGCCGGGCATGGGCCTGGATGCGGCACGCTTCCTGGTCGAGGACGGCGGCGCGATGATCGTCGGTGCCGACAACCTCAGCTTCGAGACCTTCCCCTCGGAGGTGTCCGACGACTACGTGCCGCTGCACACCTACCTGCTGGCACAGCAGGGTGCGCCGATCATCGAGCTGGTGGCGCTGGACGAACTGGCCCGCGACAAGGTCTACGAATTCGCCTTCATCGGCGGCCCGCTGAAGATCCGCGGTGGCGATGCCGCGCCCCTGCGCCCGGTGGCGTTGCCGGTCCACCCGTAACCGCATCCTGTGGGTGCCGACCTTGGCCGGCACTCCTACCGCCTTCAGCAACCTGAAACCCGGCCCTCGGATTTCATTAGTAATTCTACTTACAACGCGAGTAGCATGTCTGGTCTCAGCCCCTGATACCGGCCCGTCGATACTCGCGCCATGCCCGCCGTTTCCGCCCGTTCCTGCCGTTTCCAGCCCACCCGGCGCCTCCCCGGGAGGATCGGCTGATGGGTGCGGTCGTTGCCCTCGACCGGCTGCTGGACGGGCGCCAGCTGTGGCGCGGCCCGGCCCGCCAGGGCCCAGCCAGCGACCATCTGGCCAGCGGCCATCCGGCACTGGATGCACGCCTGCCCGGCGGCGGCTGGCCGGCCAGCGGACTGTGCGAGGTGCTGCAGGCGGCGCCCGGCGTTGGCGAACTGGCGCTGGTATGGCCGGCACTGGCCAGGCTGAGCCAGCGCGACCGCCCGATCGTCCTGGTCGCTCCGCCCTACCGTCCGCATGCCCCGGCCTGGGCCGCCGCCGGGCTGGACCTGGGCCAGTTGCAGATCATCCACGCCGCGCCGAAGCAGGCACTGTGGGCCGCCGAACAGTGCCTGCGCTCTGCGGCCTGCGCGGCGGTACTGTGCTGGCCGCACCAGGCCGACGACCGTTCACTGCGCCGGCTGCAGGTGGCTGCCGACAGCGGCCAGTGCCTGGGCTTCGTGTTCCGCGAGGCGCAGGCCGCGCGCAATCCCTCCCCGGCCAGCCTGCGCCTGCAGCTCGACCACGGCCAGGTGCGGGTGCTGAAGTGCCGTGGCGGGTTGCCGCCGGCGCAGCCGTTGCCGCTGGCCATCGCCCACTGAGGACGCGCCATGCACTGGGCCTGCCTGTTGTTGCCGCAGCTGGCGCTGGACAGCGTGCTGCGCCTGCAGCCGGATCCGCAGCGGCCGCTGGTCCTGCTGCAGGGGCCGGCGCAGCGTCGCGTGCTGCGCGCGGTCAGCCCGTCGGCACGTGCAGCAGGGCTGCGCCCGGGCATGCTGCTTTCGGCTGCGCAGGTACTGGTGCAGGACATGCAGCTGCACGACTACGACCCGAGTGCCGAACAGCACACCCGGCAGCTGCTGGCCAGCTGGGCCTATGCCTACAGCTCGCAGGTCAGCCTCGATTTTCCGCATGCGCTGGTGCTGGAAATCGGTGCCAGCCGCGCCCTGTTCGGTGACTGGCTGACGATCCAGCAGCGCCTGCGCAACGAACTGCACGAACTCGGCTTCCGCCACCGCCTGGTGGCCGCGCCTACCCCACATGCCGCGCGCGTGCTGGCCAACGTCCACGATGGCCTCGGCCTTGATGCGCAGCAGCTGCCGGCGGCGCTGGCGCAGCTGCCCCTGGCACGTTGCGGCCTGCCCAGCGAGGCGGTGACCGTGCTTGGCCGTTCCGGCCTGCGCACGCTGGGGGCGGTGCTCAAGCTGCCGCGCGACAGCCTGGCCCGGCGCTTCGCCCCCGAGGTCCTGCAGCAGCTGGATGCATTGCGCGGGCTGCCCACCGCGCCATTGCGCTACTACCAGCCACCGGACCGTTTCGATGCGCGCATCGAATTCGAATACGAGATCGAATCCAGCCAGGCCCTGCTGTTCCCGCTGCGCCGCCTGCTGCTCGACCTGGCCGCCTTCCTGTGCTCGCGCGATGGCGGCGTGCAGCGCTTCGACCTGCATTTCGAGCATGACCTGTTGCCGGCCAGCGTGCTGACCATCGGCCTGTTGGCGCCCGAGCGCGATCCCACGCTGCTGTTCGAGATCGCACGCAACCGCATGGAAGCGTTCGCCCTGCCGGCCGGCAGCCGCGCACTGCGCCTGCAGGCCGAGCAGCTGCCGCCGTTCGTGCCCGCCGCGCGTGACCTGTTCGATACCCGGCCGGCGCAGGCGATGCCGTGGAACCAGCTGCGTGAGCGCCTGCGCGCGCGGCTCGGCGATGACGCCGTGCAGCCGCTGGCAGTGCAGGCCGACCATCGTCCCGAACGCGCCAGTGGCACCCAGCCACCGGCCAAGCCCCCGTCGTACTGGCCACTGCGCCCCGGCTGGTTGCTGGATGCGCCGCAACCGCTGCGTGATCCGAGGCTGCGCATCGTCACCGGACCGGAGCGGATCGAATCGGGCTGGTGGGACCAGGCCGACGCGCGCCGCGACTACTACGTGGTGGAAACCGCGCATGGCCAGCGCGGCTGGGCTTTCCGTGACCGCAACAATCCACATGCGCCGTGGATGCTGCACGGCTGGTTCGGCTGAGCCGCCATGCACAGCGAACTGCCCGGCTACGCCGAACTGCACTGCCTGTCGGCCTTCAGTTTCCAGCGCGGTGCTTCGATCGCCGAAGAGTTGTTCGCGCGCGCCGCGGGCCAAGGCTACCGCGCGTTGGCGATCACCGACGAATGCTCGCTGGCCGGCATCGTGCGCGCCTGGCAGGCAGCGAAGACACATGGCGTGGCACTGATCGTCGGCGCCGAATTCCAGGTCGAGGACGGGCCGAAGCTGGCCCTGCTGTGCACCGACCAGACCGCCTATGCCGGGCTGTGCCAGTTGATCACGACCTGTCGGCGGCGGGCTGCCAAGGGCGAGTACCGCTGCCTGCGCGACGATCTGCTCGGCCTGCCCGACGGTTTGTTGTGCCTGTGGCTGGACCGGCAGCCATCCGCCACCGATCTCGAGTTGCTGCGCACCGGCTTCGATGATCGGCTGTGGCTGGCGGTGGAACTGCACCGTGAACACGATGACGCACGCCGCCTGCAGCAGCTGCGGGCCTTCGGCGAACGCCACCGCCTGCCCCTGGTCGCCAGTGGCGATGTGCATATGCACGTGCGCCGCCGCCGTGCCCTGCAGGACACACTGACCGCGATCCGCCACCGCTGCAGCGTGGCCGAGGCCGGCTGGCGCCTGTTTCCCAATGGCGAGCGCCACCTGCGCCCGCGTACCGCGCTGGCCCAGCTGTATCCGCCCGAACTGCTGGCTGAAACCCTGCGCATCGCCGAACGCTGCCACTTCACCCTGGAACAGCTGCAGTACACCTATCCGCGTGAGCTGGTGCCCGAAGGACACGATCCGGACAGCTGGCTGCGCGTGCTGGTCGAGCGCGGCATCCGGTGGCGCTGGAAAGGCGGCATCGAAGCGAAGCAACGCACGCAGATCGAGCACGAACTGGCGCTGATCAAGCAGAAGAACTACGCCTCCTACTTCCTCACCGTGCAGGACATCGTGCGCTTTGCGCGCAGCCAGGACATCCTCTGCCAGGGCCGTGGCTCAGCGGCCAACTCAGCGGTGTGCTTCGTGCTGGGCGTGACCGAGATCGACCCGGCACGCAGCAACCTGCTGTTCGAGCGCTTCATTTCCGCCGAGCGCGACGAGCCGCCGGATATCGACATCGACTTCGAGCACGAGCGTCGCGAGGAGGTGCTGCAGTACGTGTTCAAGCGCTACGGCCGCGAGCGCGCCGCACTGACCGCGGTGGCGATCAGCTACCGTGGCCGCAGCGCGATCCGTGACGTGGCCCGCGCACTGGGCCTGCCGATGGACCAGGTCAACGAACTGGGCGCGGCGATGGACCACTGGGGCGGCAACATCCCATTGCCGGAAACCCTGCGCGAGCGCGGTTTCGATCCGGACACGCCGTTGATGCGGCGCCTGCTGGCGCTGACCGCCGAGCTGATCGACTTCCCGCGCCACCTGTCGCAGCATCCGGGCGGTTTCGTCATCTCCGAGCATCCGCTGTCGACCCTGGTGCCGGTGGAGAACGCGGCGATGGCCGATCGCACCGTCATCCAGTGGGACAAGGACGATCTGGATGCCACCGGCCTGATGAAGGTCGACTGCCTGGCATTGGGTATGCTTACGGCCATCCGTAAGTGCCTGGCGATGCTGAAACAGCATGGCCTGCACGAAGGGCGCATGGACGCCATCCCGCCCAAGGATGCAAAGACCTTCGACATGATCTGCGCCGCTGACACCATCGGCGTGTTCCAGATCGAATCGCGCGCGCAGATGGCGATGCTGCCGCGCATGCAGCCACGCACGTTCTATGACCTGGTGATCGAGGTGGCGATCGTGCGCCCTGGCCCGATCCAGGGCGACATGGTGCACCCCTATCTGGAGCGGCGCCGGATCCTGCGCGAACAAGGCCCGGACGCGTTGAACGACCCGGACAACCCGCTCTACCCACCGCAGCTGGAACGCGTGTTCGCACGCACGCTGGGCGTGCCGCTGTTCCAGGAACAGGTGATGCAACTGGCGGTGGAAGCAGCCGGCTACACGCCGGGCCAGGCCGATGCCCTGCGCCGCTCGATGGCGGCGTGGAAGCGCCGTGGCGGTCTGGAACCGCATCGCGAGAAGCTGCTGGCCGGCATGCTGGAGAACGGCTTCAGCCGCGAATACGGCGAGCACCTGTTCGAGCAGATCAAGGGCTTCGGCGATTACGGCTTCCCGGAAAGCCACGCCGCCAGCTTCGCCCTGCTGACCTATAACAGTTGCTGGCTGAAATGCCATCATCCCGCCGCGTTCACCGCCAGCCTGATCAACAGCCAGCCGCTGGGTTTCTACAGCCCCGACCAGCTGCTGCAGGACGCGCGGCGGCATGGCATTACCGTTCTTCCCGTGGACGTACGCCACAGCGACTGGGACTGCACGCTGGACTTCAGCAGGGGGCCGGCGGCGATCCGCCTGGGCCTGCGCCTGATCGACGGCTGCAACGAAGGTGCCGTGCAGGCCATCATGCGCGAGCGCGCGCGGCGCCCGTTCGACGACGTCGGCGACCTGTGCCAGCGCACCGCACTGGACCGCCGCCAGCAGGGCCTGCTGGCCGATGCCGGGGCACTGCGCGGGCTCAGCGGCCATCGCCATCGTGCACGCTGGGATATCTCCGGCGTGGAAAACCGGCTGCCGCTGTTTGATCAGGCCCGCGCCACTGCCGAAGCCCGCGTGCCGTTGCCCCTGCCCAGCGCCTGGGCGGACATGCAGGCCGATTATCGCAGCACCGGTACCACACTTGGCCGCCACCCGATTTCGTTCCTGCGCGCGCAACTGCGCAGCCGTGGCTGTCTGGACGCTGCACAGCTGGCCGGGCATGGCCATGGCCGTCGCGTGCGCATCGCCGGCCTGGTACGCATGCGCCAGCGCCCGCAGACCGCCAGCGGCGTCACCTTCCTCACGCTCGAAGATGAGACCGGCATGGTCAACGCCGTGGTCTGGCGACACCTGGCCGATCGCCAGCACCGGGTGCTGGTCGATACCCAGCTGATGCAGATCGATGGCCGCCTGGAACGCGTCGATGGCGTGCAGCACGTCATCGTGCAGCGCATGCACTGCCTGGATGAACTGCTGCAGGGACTGCGCAGCCACAGCCGCGATTTCCACTGACGATACACAACGTCACACAACGAACTGGCCATTGCCGGTCCGCATCCGCTATCGTCGGCACATCCAAGGAAGGACGACCCGATGCCCCGTGCGCTGCTGCTGACCACCCTGGTGGTCTCGACCCTCGCCCTGCTGGTTTCCGGCTGGACCGCCTGGAGCCTGCATCGCAGCCAATCGCCACAGCGCATCATCGAAGCACGCGGCCTGGTCATCCGCGATGCAAGCGGCCAGCCGCGGGTGATCCTCGGCGCACCGGTCCCCGACCCGCTCAGCCAGGGCCGCAGCCAGGGGCCGCGCGCCACTGCGCTGTCCGGCCTGATCCTGCTCGATCCCGACGGTTCCGAGCGCGGCGGTTATGGCACCAGCGACCGCGGCGGCGAAGCCCTGCTCACCCTTGACGATGCCACCGGCACCACCGAGGTGTTCAAGGTCGTCGCCAACCCGGACCGCGGCGCCAGCCTGATGGTCAAGCACCAGAACAACACCGGCGCCATGCTCACCTCCTGGCAGGGCAAGCCGGAGCTGATGTTCGTCGATGACAGTGGCCAGTCCTACTACGTGCGCCCGGGCGCCAACGCCGCGCCCTGATCTGCTTGTGTAGAGTCGAGCCATGCTCGACTGCTTCTATCAACAGCAGCCGAGCATGGCTCGGCTCTACAAAGGCGAAGCAACGTCGAGCATGGCTCGACGCTACAGAGCGAACACCGCCGCCAGGTCATCCGCCAGCTGCCGCAGCTGCGTTGCCCCCAGCGCAGCGCAGGTGATGCGCAGGCCATGCCCCGGCGCTGCCACCGCGAACACTTCGCCCGCGCGCACATGCCAACCGCGCGAAGCCAGCGCCAGCACCTGTGGATGGCTGTCGGCCTGCAGCGGCAGCCACAGGTTCAACCCTTCCATCGGCTGTGGCGTCGGTACGCCACGCGCACGCAGCAGCTCCTGCAACGACCGCAGGCGTTGCTGGTAACGCTCACCTGCCGAGGCAATCTTCGCCCGCTGCATTGCCGACGCCAGCACCGACGTCGCCGCATCCTGCAGCAGATGACTGACCCAGCCGGTGCCGGACGCCAACCGCAACCGCAGCCGCATTGCGGTCGCTTCATCGCAGGCCAGCCAGGCCAGCCGCAGGTCCGGACCCAACGGTTTGGACAACGAACGCAGCAGTGCCCAGCGCCGGCCATCCAGCGGCAGTACCGAGTGATAGGCCTGCTGCGAGAGCAGCGCGTAGTGATCGTCGATCAACACCGCAACCTGCGGATAGGCGGCCAGCAGCTGCCGCAACGCCCGCGCCCGCTTCGCATCCAGGCTGGCCCCGGTCGGGTTGTGTGCCCGCGGGGTCAGCAACACCGCGCGTGCACCGGCCTCCAGTGCCTGCCGCAGCGAATCGACCTGCATGCCATGCGCGTCCACCGCCACCGGCAACGGCGCGTGACCCACCGCGTTGAGCACGTTGAGGCTGCCGAGGAAGCACGGATCCTCCACCGCGATGCGATCCCCCGGCAGCAGCCACGCCGACAGCAGGCGTTCGATGCCATCGACCGCGCCATGGGTCAGCTCCAGCGCATAACCCGCCGGGCAGTCCGCATCCAGCGAGGCGCGTGCCAGCGCCTCCAACCTCGGTTCGACCGTGCCCACGCCATACAGCCGTGGTGCGGCCGGGGCCAGGCGCAGGTTCGGCAGCAGGCGTGGATCCGGGTTGCCACCGGCCAGGTCCTGCAGGGCCAGCCCGGGCGTACTGCCTTCACGCGCCAGCGGCGGCGGCAGGCCACGCACCACCGTGCCGCGGCGGCCCGCCGTGCTGGCCAGGCCCGCCGCATCCAGGCGCTTGTAGGCAGCGGCCACGGTGTTGCGGTTCACGCCCAGCTGCTCGGCCAGTTCACGCACCGGCGGCAGCACGCTGCCGGCCGGCAGGCGGCCCTCGCCGATGCCCTCACGGATGCTGTCGAAGATCGACTCGGCACTGTGCCCGGTGATTTTCATTTTGTCCTATGCCAAAATATCTCTTGTCCTGTGCCAGTGTATCCCACCCTGGCCGCCCTGCATTGGAGGTGCCCGCATGCCCCTTGCCGCCGCCGACTGGCCCGTCGCCCAGTCCGTTGAACAGATCGCCGCCAACCTGGTCACGGTGCGCCAACGCATCGCCGATGCCTGCGCCCGCGTCGGCCGGGACCCGGCCAGCGTGCGCCTGCTGCCGGTCAGCAAGACCGTCGATGACGCCCGCATCCGCATGGCGGTAGCCGCAGGCTGCCACGAACTGGGCGAGAACAAGGTGCAGGAGGCACAACGCAAGGCTGAAACGATGGCCGACCTGGGCGTGCACTGGTCGGTGATCGGCCATCTGCAGACCAACAAGGCGCGCTACGTGGCGCGCTTTGCCAGCGAGTTCCAGGCGCTGGACAGCCTGCGCGTGGCCGAAGCACTGCAGCAGCGCCTGCAGCTGGAAGACCGCACGCTGGATGTGTTCGTGCAGGTCAACACCTCCGCCGAACCCAGCAAGTACGGCCTGGAACCCGCTGCCGTCGAGGCCTTTGTGCAGCAGCTTCCAGCGTTCGATCGCCTGCACGTGCGCGGCCTGATGACCCTGGCCATCTTCACCCCCGATGTCGAGCGCGTGCGCGCCTGCTTCGTGCGCCTGCGCGAACTGCGCGACCAGCTGCAGCGCACCGCCCCGCCCGGCCTCGACCTGTCGCAGCTGTCGATGGGCATGTCCGGTGATTTCGAAGTGGCCATCGAGGAAGGTGCCACCGTGGTCCGCGTCGGCCAGGCCATCTTCGGTGCCCGTGCCACCCCGGACAGTTTCTACTGGCCGAACAGCGGAGCACCGGCATGAAGCACGCGGTTGTCCTGCAACACGTTGCCTTTGAAGACCTTGGCACCCTGAAACCGTTGCTGCTGGCGCAGGGCTGGCAGCTGCACGTGCTGCAGGCCGGCGTCGATGTGCTCGATGGCGCCGAAACCGCCGATCTGCTGGTCGTGCTGGGCGGTCCCATCAGTGCCAATGACACAGGGACCTATCCCTTCGTCAACGACAGCATTGCCCTGCTGCAGCGCCGGCTGCAGCGGCAGCGGCCCACCCTCGGCATCTGCCTGGGTGCACAGCTGATGGCGCGGGCACTCGGTGCCAGTGTCGCTCCCAGTGGTGGCAAGGAAATCGGCTTTGCGCCACTGCTGCTGACCGATGAAGGCCAGCGTTCTCCGCTGCAGTCCCTGCAGGGCATTCCGGTACTGCATTGGCATGGTGAAGCGTTCGAACTTCCGGCCGGTGCACGCCGCCTGGCCAGCACGCCGGCCTGCCGTCACCAGGCATTCGCCATCGGCAGCCACGCACTGGCCCTGCAATGCCATCCGGAACTGGACGCCCGCCAGTTCGAGCGTTGGCTGATCGGCCACACGCTGGAGCTGGCCCAGGCCGGCATCGATCCCAACGACCTTCGCGCGCAGGCGCGTCGCTATGGCGCACCACTGGCTGCGGCCGCCACCGCGATGTTCGACCATTGGCTGCAGGACCTGCCGGAGACACCACAATGAACTACCGATTGCAGATCCACCGCGATGGTGCCCACTGGGGTCACTTCGACTGCAGCGGCCCCGATGCCCTGCAACGCATGGACGCCATCGCCGCACAGCTGCCTGCCGATCAGGGCTTCCAGCTGAAACGGCAGAAAGGGGTCAGCGAAGAGCGCATCCTGTCCAGCAATGCCGATGGCCTGCGCGTACTGGCTTCGCAGATCCAGTACCGCGACCTCTGACGATCGTCACGGTAGTGCCGGCCGCTGGCCGGCACCCGACGGGCAACAGATTTGCCGGCCAGCGGCCGGCACTACCCCGGCTGTTCGCCCGCGTGCGAAGCTTCACCCATGCTGACCCTGCAACGCGGCAGCCACCACGGACTGCTCATCGCACCGCGCTGGCCCTCTACCCGCATCCAGCTGGAAGAAGAAGTGCTGCAACGTTTGCTCGACGCGCAGGCATTGCTGCCTGCCGGGCTGGGCCTGCTCGTCACGCGCGGCTTCGAACCCAGCCACAGCCGGCTCGGCGGCTTCCGTCGTGGCGTGCGTTGGCTCGGCATCGCGGTGTTCCGCGCCTGCTATCCGCAGCGCCATGATGAAGTCGATGCCATCTTCGGCGCCAACGGCCACGACATCGATGGCCGTCATATCGATGTCTCAGTGGTATTGCACGGCAAGCGGCTGCGGCTGCTGCCACTGGGCGTGTTCACCCCGCCGCGCTGGCAGCAGCGTCGCACCGCCCGCCATGCCGAAGCGATCGCCCGGGTGAAGCGCAGCCTCCAGCACTGCGGTTTCGAGCTGCATCACAACCCCACCGAAGCCCTGCAGATCCACTGCGATTATCGTCCGCGCTGACCTCGCAGTCGGCCACGCATGCCGTGCCTTGTGCTCACGGATGCAAATGCTTCTCTTTTGCTGTAAGGTGCAGCCGCTGCCCTTGCCGCCGCGGGCTGTTCCCTTTCCCAGTTGTCGCCCGCCCCGTGTCCACGCCTGTCGAACCGACGGATGTCGCGCAGCTGTGCGCGGCCCACTACCAGCCGCTGCACGCCCATGTCCGCCGTAAACTCCCGCAACGCAGCGACGCCGATGATGTCGTCCAGGAGACCTGGCTGCGCGTCGTCAGAATCGCCGCCAGTGGCCTGCTGAGCAATGGCCGCGCCTACCTGTACCGCGTCGCCCACAACCTGATCGCCGATCACTACCGGCAACGCCAGCGCCGTCGCGAAGAGGTGCTGGATGACACGCAGTTGAATGCCATCGCCGATCCTGCGCCGCTGCCCGAGCAGCGACTGCTCGACGCCGAACAACTGCGCCACCTCGACGCGATCATCGCCGCGCTGCCACCACGCTCGCGCCAGGTGTTCCTGCTGGCCCGTGTGGAACAGTTGGCGCTGGCCGAGATCGGGCGCCAGCTGGGGATCAGCCGGCAGACCGCGCACGGCCATCTGCTGCGCGCCCTGGTCGCGTTGCAGCAGGTGCCGGGCGCATGAGCCAGGAGACCATTGCACGCGAAGCTGCACGCTGGTGGCTGGATGCGCACGACGGCGACCGCGATGAGAACGCGTTCGAGCAATGGTGCCGGGCCGATCCACGCCATGCGGCGCAGTACCTGCACCTGCAGGAGTTGTGGCAGGCCGGTGCGGCGACGCCCAGCCTGCAGCGGCAACAGCAGCGCAGGCAACGCCGTCGCCTGCGCGAAGCCGGCATTGCGGTTCTGTTGCTGTGCGCGCTGGGTCTCTACAGCCGCCATGCCTCGCCACCCGTGGCACAGGTACTGCGTACGGCCGCTGGCGAGATCCGCGAGGAAACTCTTCCGGATGGTTCGCATGTCCTGCTGTCACCTGGCAGCGAAGTGAAGGTGCGCATCGATGGGCAGCGCCGCCAGCTCCAGCTGCAGCGCGGCCAGGCCTGGTTCCAGGTCGCCGCCGATGCCGACCGGCCCTTCCAGGTGCATACCCCACAGGGCACCGTCACTGCACTGGGGACCGCATTCGATCTTGCCGTGCAGGGCAACAGCAGTGTGGTCACCGTTACCGAGCATCGCGTGCGCGTGGACAGCGGCAACGCCAGCATGCTGGCCAACGACGGCGAGCAGCTGCGCTTCGATGGGCAGTCAACAGCCCATGCAACAACCACCGCCCCCGGAACACTGGCCTGGCGCGAGCGGCGCCTGCACTGGGCCTCGGCCCCGCTGGCCGACGTCACGCAGGGCCTGGACCGCTGGCACGGTGGGCACACGTGGGTCGTCGGCGAGCAGCTGCGCCAGCAGCCGGTCACCCTGCTTGGCAGTGCCGACGGTGCAGCCAGCAACCGCGACCAGTTGGCCACTCAGTTGCAGGTGCGCGTGCTGCACCTCGGCGCGGGGATACAGGTGTGGCTGCCGCCACGCCGGGAACGGCGTGATGGACCCTGACATCCGGCCTGCGGCTGCGTCTACCCAGGATGACGACGCTCTGCGTCAGCCCCTGGAGCCCCCGATGCTGTGCCCCCGCCCCCTTGTCCTTGCCCTGTCGCTGGCCTGCACCAGCGCCCTTCCGCTGCTGCCCGGCAGTGCCCACGCACAGACCGCCACACGCACCTACGATCTGCCCGCCCAGCCGCTGGCGGCCGCGCTGGACGCCTACAGCCGGCTGACCGGTGTCGACCTGGTGATAGGCGCGGCGCTGCCTGCCGGGCATTCGGCCCCTGCTCTGCGCGGTGACTTCGACGATGCGCAGGCCCTGTCGCGCCTGCTGGCAGGCAGCGGCCTGCGACCGCGCTTCGTCGATGCGCGCCGCGCCGCCCTGGAACCGGCGCCGGCTGAACGCGCCGATGGCAGCCGTCGCACCGGCCCGCTGCGGGTGCAGGGCACTACCGCGCACGGCCAGGCACCGGGGGGCGGCGCCAGCCAGTATGTACCGGCCACCCGCGATGGCTTTGCGCCCTCGGTCGGCAGCGAGCGCGTGGCGATGGCCGAACGCCAGGAAGGCAACAGCCTGCTGCGCTCGATGCCCGGCACCCACAGCTTCCATTCGCGCAGCCAGCCGGGCCTGCAGGTCAACATCCGCGGCATGACCGGTGCCGGCCGGGTCAACACCATGATCGACGGTGTCACCCAGACCTTCCGCAACAATGCCGGGCATGGTTCGGGCGGTCCGTTCGCCTATGTCGATCCCTTCCTGCTGGCCGGTGTGGACGTGCAGCGCGGTGCGGTCGCTGGCGGTGACGGCGCTGGTACGCTGGCCGGCAGTGCCAACTTCCGCACCCTGGATATCGACGATCTGCTGGGTGAGGGCCGTGACTGGGGCCTGCGCGCCGGCTATCGCCATGGCAACAACGGCTATGGCAGCGGCCGCACCTTCGCCGGTGCATGGCGCCACAGCGAAGAAGGTGGCGACCGTCAGTTCGGCCTGCTGGCCGCCGCCAGCAGCAGCCGCAGCAGCGAATACGCGACCGCGCGTGGGCAGAAGAACAGCGCCGACCCCGGCAGCCAGCAGCCCAGCAGCTGGCTGCTGAAAGCACGCCTGCAGCCCAGCGACCAGCATCGGCTCGACCTGAGCCACATGCGTTACGAAAACGACTTCTACCACAACTACCCGTGGCAGATTTCCGCGCGCAACCAGCGCGCCAGCTACCAGTACACGCCCTATTCGCCATGGATCGACCTGCGTGCGACCTTCGCGAGCAACAAGACCCGGCTGTTCTATCCGCCGGTGGAAGATTCAAGCTACATCGGCCGCCGCACCCACAGCAGCCTGAGCAGCTGGACCGTCGACAACACCAGTCGCTTCGACATCGGCGCACTGCAGGCGCGCTGGAACACCGGCATCAAGCACCAGTCGGACATCTATGTGGCCGATACGCCCATCCTGCGCGGTGCCAACCCGCAGGGTCGCAGCCAGCTGGACAGCGTGTTCAGCACGCTGGAACTGCAGTACGACATCTACGCGCTGACTGCCGGCCTGCGCCAGGACCGCTTCGGCATCCGTGGCCACATCCCGGTGTGCTCGGATGTACCCGGCCAGTGCGCGGAGATCAATGGCGGCGACATCGACGTGCGGCGCAGCGAGCGCGCACTCAGCCCGAGCCTGGCGGTTTCACTGCAGGCCACTGACTGGCTGCAGCTGTTTGCCGAGGTCTCGCGCACATCACGGCCGCCGCGCGTGCAGGAGATGTTCTTCGAGAAGATCCCGCTGGAGGACGCCAGCGTCGCCGACGGCATCGGCGCCAATCCGTTCCTGCGCCGCGAGCGCTCGCGCAACCTGCAGTTCGGCGCCAACCTCAGCACCGACTCGCTGCTGGTCGACGGTGATCTGGCACAGCTGCGCATCACCCGCTTCGACAACCGCATCCGCGACTACATCAAGCCGCAGTACCTGCTGATCGTGCATCCGCCGGAAGTGGAACCGTTCGTGGTGCCGATCGACGGCGATCCGCAACTCACTGCCTGGACCGATGCACTGGACGTGGACGACTTCAGCACCACCACGCGCTGGATGAACCACCCCGGCGTGGTGCGCATGCGCGGTATCGAACTGGAAGCGCATTACGCCAGCGAGCACTACCACACCACGCTGAGCTGGACCCGCTCGCACACCAGTGCGCCGGCCATCGAGTTCGTCAACCTGGAAGACATCACCTCCCTGCCCGACCGCTACTGGACGCTGGACGTGGGCGGCCGCTGGTGGCAGCAGCGCGTGCAGGCCGGCCTGCGCGCCGAGTACTCCGGGCCGACCGAGGAAGGCTACGACTTCTTCCAGACCCGCAAGACCGGCGGCACCGGCGTGCTGCTGGACTTCTACGCCAGCTTCAAGCCCCAGGCCAACACCACGCTGTGGCTGAACATCGAAAACCTGCAGAACAGGGCCTATGACAACAACGCCTCGATCGACAGCATCTTCAGCCCAGTCCTGGACCGCGGCAACGGCCGTGGCCGCACCGTTTCGATGGGCGTCAATGTGGCGTTCTAGCCGTCGCTGGCTGCCCGTATGCCTGCTCGCGCTGGCCGCGGTGGCTGGCGCGCAGCCGGCGCCCGGCACAGTGATCGACCTGGCCACTGGCCAGCACCTGGACGAAGCCGCATTCGTGACACGCGCGGCGGACGCCCAGCGGCTGTTGCTGGGTGAACGCCATGATCTCGCCGGAGACCACGCCGCCCAGCGCTGGCTGCTGCAGGCCCTGCAGCGGCAGCGCCCGCAAGGTTCACTGGTGCTGGAAATGATCGCCAGCCAGCGCCAGCCACGCCTGCAGCGGGTGCAGCGCTGGCTGGCCAAGGGCAACCAGGCCGAAGGTGCACGCCTGCGGGAACTGCTGGACTGGGATACGCGCTGGCCGTGGGCCGCGTATGGCGGGCTGGTACGGGAGGCTGCCGATGCAGGCACGCCGTTGTTCGGCGGAAACCTGTCGCGTGCCGAGGTCAACGCGCTGCTGACCTCGACCGAGGGCGTGCGATTCCCGGTGGTCGCTGCCCGCCAGCGCCTGTCGGCGGTGGTGCTGGCCCAGCACGCAGACGCGGCACCGATGCTGGAAGGGATGCTGGCCGTGCAACAGGCCCGCGATACGCGCATGGCGCGGGTGCTGCTCGATGCGCCCGCGCCAGCGCTGCTGGTAGCAGGTCGCTGGCATGTACTGCGCGGTACCGGGGTACCGGGCTACCTGTCACAGGATACGCCTGCGCTGGTGATCGCATTGGCTTCACCGGGTGAAACCGTCGATGCAGCTGATGCCGATCTGCTGTGGGTGCTGGACGATGAGTGAGCGTGGCCAACACTGGCAGGCGATCGCGATCACCGTCGTCCTGCATCTGCTGCCACTGCTGCTGTTGGTGCACTGGGTCGCGATGCCGCCATTGCTGCCGCCGCCGGAGCAGGACGTGCGCATCAGCCTGCGCCTGCTGGCACCGGCCACGCCGCCGCAACCGGTGGAGGAACGCCAGGCCGAGACCCCCAGCCAGGCGCAGCAGGCCCGCGCCTCGCAGCCCACGAAGTCGCCGCCGCCACCCAAGCCTACGGCGGCACGCGAGGGAGAGCTGGCCGCCAGCGAAACGGGTGGGACGGGCCGCCAGCCACTGCCAGTCGCCCCGCCTGCGGCCGCGACCGATGCAAGTCCCGCACCGGCATCGATCACGGCCGCGCCGCCCGCTCCAGACGCGCCACCGGCAGACTTCCAGGCCGGCGCCGCCAGCGACCAGTGGGAAGCCCGCCTGATGGCGCGGCTGGAGCGTTACCGCTACTACCCTGCCGCCGCGCGCTCGCGCCGGCAGCAGGGCACTGCGTGGGTCAGGGCCAGCATCGACCGCGAAGGTCGCCTGCTGGCGCTGCGGCTGGAGCAGTCCAGTGGCCAGCCGATGCTCGATGACGCCGCGCTGCAGACCTTCCGTCGCGCGCAGCCGCTGCCGCCCATTCCCGATGAACTGAAGGCACCGCAGGAGCTGGTGGTGCCGGTGGAGTACTACCTGCGCTAGGCGGCATAAGCCTCCGCCTCGATCTCGAACAGCATGCCGTCCAGCGCCAGCCGCGGCACCGGGATCAGCGTGCAGGTGGGCGCCGAGCGGTTCGGCCAGCGCCGCCGCACCTGATGGGCGATGATGCCCAGCCGGTCTTCGTCGTGGTCCACCACCAGGATGCGCAACCGTGCGACATCGGCCAAGCTTGCCTGCGCCGACCGCAGCGCGATCTCCAGGTTGTCCAGCGCTTGCCCGACCTGTTCCTCGAAACCGGGGGAGAGATGGCCATTGGCATCCTCACCGCCCTGCCCGGCAATATGGATCACCCGCGCGGGCAGGCGCACCACCGCCACGTGCGAGTAGCCGTTGGCCGAAGGATCGTAAAGCCCCGCAGGATTGAACAGTTCCAGCAGGCCATGGCCGAGGCCCGGGGTGGTCAACAGGTTCATGCCGCGCGCCTCGTGGGGGATGCGAGGCAGTCTGCGACCTCAACATTGGTTCAGGTCAAACAGATCCGGTGCAACAGACCGGTCCGCCACGCGCAACGATCGCGCCCACGTGTAGATCCCGGCTCACGTCCACGCCGGATCGGCAGTGAAATCGATGGTCAGCCAGAACGTGCTGCCCCGCGCATCCAGCCGCACGGCGATCTCGTCGCGCATCGCATCGACCTCCCCCACTGAGCCGAGCGGCGTGGCCGGATCAGCCAGCACATGGATCTCGATGAAGCGCATCCGCCCCATCTTCGCCACGTGGCTGGTGAAACCGAGGTAGCCACGCTCGGCCACGAACGCCTGCATCACCTGCTGCACGCGCCGGTCCAGATCGTCCGGCGCAACCTGCAGCACTTCACGCATGGCCTTCCACGCGCTGCGCGCCGGGACCGGCAATACCGCCAAGCTGATCAACGCCAGCACGATCGAATCCAGATACGGCACCCAGTGGTGCCACTCACCGCCATGCAGGACCAGGGCCAGTATGAAGGCCAGCACTACCGCCAGGCTCATCAACCCACCCAGCAGCCAGCCCCGTACATCCAGCCACAACAGCGCCGAGCGCAGGCGCCGCGCCCGCTGGGCGACGAACGCCGCCATCGCCAGGTTGCTGGCACTCAGCAATGCCGCCCACCACAGCGCGGGCCCTAACTTCACCTCGTGCCCGCCCGTGGTCAAGCCGATCACGGCGTTGGCCAGCGCATACACGCAGGCCAGCGACAGGATCACCCCGCCCAGTGCCTCGACCATCGGTTCCAGGTGCCAGTAGCCGTACTGGAAGCGCGGGCTCTGTTCCCGCGCCACCAGCCGCAGTACCGACAGCGACACCAAGGTCAACGCAACGTCGACGAGGCTGTACACGCCGTCGAACAGGATGGCCTGCGATCCCACCAGCAGGCCACCGCTGAAGCCGACCACGCTGACCGCGATGGTGACCCCGATCGAGAACTTCAGGATGCGTTGCTCGCGCGCGGTATCCATCGTTCGCCGAAGGGCCGACCGTCGCCGGTCAGGCCTTCAGTACCTCCACCTTGTACGAGGTCACATCGCCGTCGTGCTCGATGATGAGCCCGTGCACGTCCGACTCGAAGCCGGGGAAGCGGGCATTCTGCTCACGGGCGATGCGCAGCGACTGGATGATCGGCTCATCGCTGTCGCCAAAGCGCTCGCCCGGCATGATGGTCGGGATGCCCGGCGGGTACGGAACCAGCATGGTCGCCGCAATACGGCCACTGATCTGCTCGATATCGACCCGCTCGATCTCGCCCTTCACCAGGTGGTTGTAGGCGTCGGCCGGGGTCAT
Organism: Stenotrophomonas sp. YJH_SMC_33; assembly: GCF_059372295.1. Taxonomy (NCBI): domain Bacteria; kingdom Pseudomonadati; phylum Pseudomonadota; class Gammaproteobacteria; order Lysobacterales; family Lysobacteraceae; genus Stenotrophomonas; species Stenotrophomonas sp. YJH_SMC_33. The sequence goes on along the minus strand of NZ_JCAFVJ010000007.1, from coordinate 35,989 downwards.
CACCGGTGTCGGCAGATCCACGTACATCTCGCGCATCACCTTGGCCACGGCGAATTCCTGGTTGAACGAATGAAGCGCGTCGCACAGGTCGCGCAGGCCCCAACCGGCGTACGCGTTCGGATAATCAGCCGCCAGCGTGGGCAGTGCCTGGCTCAGCGGCGCGTTGCGGTCATACAGTTCCTTGAATGCCATCAGTTCGGTGACCAGGGTGCTCCACTTGCCCTTGGTGATGCCCATCGAGAACAGGAACAGCACCGAGTACAGGTTGGTCTTCTCCACGGTAATGCCGCGGCCCCACAGGAACTTGCTCAGCACCGCCGCAGGGATGCCCAGCTTGCCCATGCTGCCGTCCATCGCCAGGCCTGGGGTCAGCAGGGTCACCTTGATCGGGTCGATCAGCACATAGTCGTCGACCAGGTTCTCGAAGCCGTGCCAGTGTGCGTCCGGTTGCAGGTACCACTCTTCGCGCTTGGCCACCATCGGCGCCGGCGTATCGCCCTTGTCCAGACTGCGCTCGAGCCTGGTCGGCTGCCATACGCTGAACCACCAGTCGTCGCGCCCCAGGTCATCGCGGACATGCAGCATCGCGCGGCGGAAGGCAATCGCCTCGTCATGCATTTCCTGCACCAGCGAGCGGCCGGCATCGCCTTCCATCATCTTCGAGGCCACGTCACAGGCCGCGATCACCCCGTAATGCGGGCTGGTCGAGGTATGCATCATGAACGACTCGTTGAAGCGCTCGGCATCCAGGTTCCGTTGCGCCGAGTTGCGCACGTGGATCATCGACGCCTGCGAGAACGCCGCCAGCAGCTTGTGGGTGGAATGCGTGGTGAAGATGATCGCATCCTGCTCACGCGGCTTGCCCTTGGCCATGCCGTAGTGGTTCTCGTAGAAAGGATGGAACGCGGCGTAGGCGTACCAGGCTTCGTCGAAATGCAGGAAGTCGACCGCGCTGCCGATTTCGTCGGCAATCTTCTCGGCGTTGTAGCACAGGCCGTCGTAGGTCGAGTTGGTCACCACCGCGATGCGCGGCTTGGAGCCAGCCTGATAGGCCTTGCTGGCCAGCGGATTGGCGGCGATGCGCTGCTGCAACGATTCCGGCGTGAACTGATCCAGGCTGATCGGGCCAATGATGCCGTGTGCATTGCGGCTGGGGGTGAAGTACACCGGTACCGCGCCGGTCATGATCAACGCATGCAGCAGCGACTTGTGGCAGTTGCGGTCGACGAACACCACGTCGCCGCGCGCCACCGTGCCATGCCAGACGATCTTGTTGGCGGTGGAGGTGCCATTGGTGACGAAGAAGGTATGGTCGGCACCGAAGTTGCGCGCCGCCTCTTCCTCGGCATCCTTGATCGGGCCGGTGTGATCCAGCAGTGAGCCCAGCTCCGGCACCGAGATCGACAGATCGCTGCGCAGGGTGTTCTCACCGTAGAACTGGTGGAATGCACGGCCCACCGGTGACTTGGTGAACGCCACACCGCCGGCATGGCCCGGCGTGTGCCAGGAGTAGTTCGACTCGGCCGCATGGTGGATCAACGCCTTGAAGAACGGGGGCAGCAGGTTCTTCATGTAGTCTTCGGCCGCGCGCATCACCTGCCGCGAGATGAAGCTCTTGGTGTCTTCGAACAGGAAGATGAAGCCGTGGATGTATTTGAGCAGCTTGCTCGGCACCTTCTCGATGGTGCGGCGCTCGCCGTACAGGAACACCGGCAGGTTGGCGCGGCGCGCGCTCTGCTCGCGCAGGAAAGCGGTCAGGCGCTGGAACTCGCCATCCACCTCTTCACTGCCGTCGATCGAGATCAGCACCGCCGAGGCCGCCACGTAGGTGCGGGCGCCGGCCCGGGCATCATCCAGGTTCAGCCCGCACAGCACGCGCTGGTCATTGCTGCGCAGCTCTTCCACCAGCGCACGGATCAGGATGCCGCCGATGCGCGGCGACTCGTAGTCGTTGTCGATGACAATGACCGGATAGTCCAGGGACTTGAAGTACACGTCGATTCTCCTTGTCGAACTCAGGAATGCCGGGCGCCGGCGCTGATGGCCGATGCCTCGCGGGCGCGCTGCCGCTGCTGGCGGCGCTCCTCGCTGAAGAAGGGATAGAACACGGTGATGAACAGCACGAACAGGAAGGCGTACTGCACGATGGTTCCCGACGAGCCGTAGATCGCCCACAGGCAGTACACGACGGTCAGGCTGGTGAGCGTCCAGAACGCACCGGTGTGGACCAGGGTGTGCGAGCGCTCGACCACGAAGTAGCAGGCCACGCACGAGTAGATGTAGGGCAGCAGGGTCAGCACCACCGCCGCCGACGTGATCACGTCGAACTGGGCCGATGCGGTTTCCGAGGTGGAGGTGACCAGCACTGCCAGGGTCATCAGCACGGCCACGATCAGCACGCCCTTGACCGGCACGTCGTCCTTGTTGGTCTTGCTGAAGATGCTCGGGAACAGGCCATCATCGGAGGCCGCCTTGGCACTCTGCGCGGTCAGCAGGATCCAGCCACCCAGCGAACCGGCCGCGCCGATGAACGCGCACAGGCTGACCAGTGCACCGCCCCAGCCACCGACGGCCTTGGCCGCGGCCAACGCGAACGGTGCGTCGGACACCTGCAGTTCCGCGTTCGGCACCATGCCCATGATCACCGACGAACTGGCGATGTAGGCGATGGCAGCCAGGAACACGCCGGCCAGCGTCGCGCGGGCGACGTTCTTCTCCGGATTTTCGACCACACCGGCAGTCACCGATGCAGACTCGACGCCGATGAAGGCCCACAGGGTCAGTGCCGCGGCGCTCGAGATCGCACCGAAGTTCGACTCGCCAGACACGTTGTAGGCGCCCTTGAAGATGTCGGCATCGAAGAAGAACCAGCCGAAAATGGCGATGCCCAGGATCGGCACCAACGCAAAGCTGGTGGTGACCGTCTGCACGCGGCTGACGAAGTCCGGGCCGATCACGTTGGCAAAGCTCAGTGCCCACACCAGCACCAGCACCGCGATGCAACGCACCAGTGGCTCGGACAGGATCGGGAAGAAATAGCTGAAATAGCCCACCGCCGCGATCGGGATGGCGACGTTGCCGATCCAGTTGGCGAACCAGTAGATGGTGTTGGTCTGGAAGCCCATGTACGGCCCGAACCAGTCGCGCGCGTAGGCATAGGGACCGCCCGCCTTTGGGGCGAGCTTGCCCAGCTTGGCGAACACGAAGGCCAGCAGCAGCGCACCGGCGGTGGTGATCAGCCAGCCCCAGATCGAGGCGGTACCGATCTTGGCCAGGCTGGACGGCAGCAGGAACACGCCTGAGCCCATCATGTTGCCGGCGACGAGGAAGGTGGCTCCGACCACCCCGATTTTCTTTGCTTCTGCCATGACGATCTCCGGTACTGGCATGAGCCCGGCAGCACCGGGCGTGGGGACGGTTGCGCTGGCTTACGACCGCTGGCGCCTATTTGATGAAGTTGTATTGCAGGCTGCCCTGCACCCGGACCGTGTCGCCGCGTGCGCCGCCCTGCTGTTCCAGGCGGCCGTACAGCAGCTCCATGCCCATCGTCCACGACGGCGCGGGGCTCCAGATCAGGTTGAATACGCCGTACCGGCTCTGCCGGAAGGCATCGGCCGCCAGTGCGGCATTCCGCTCCAGGGTCAGCTGGCCGAAGATCAGGTTCGATCGCCACAGCTCGGACCAGTAGTGGGTATAGCCGACGAAGCCGCCGTGCAGGTCCAACGCGTCGAGGCGGCCATCGGCACCGACCACCGCGTCCAGCCCGGAGCCGGTCAGGTCGGCGGTATAGCGGCTGAGACCGCGCCCTCCCAGCGCACCGAACAACAGCAGGTCGCGCTCGCCCACCGACGCCGAGCCGCTCAACTGCACGCCGCCAGCCATGCGCCGGTCGCGCTCGTTGTCACCGTCGTATGCCAGGCTGCGTGCCACTGCGCCCAGTTGCAGGTGGCCCCAGTCGCGTTCCATGCGCGCAGTGACGGTCACGTCCGGCAGACGGTTCACTGCAGCGCGCTCTTCGCTGGCACCGGCAAGTTCGGTCTTCGGATCTTCGGCGGCGACGGTCAGGGTGTTGCCCTTGCCCAGCGCAAAGCTATGGTGGATGCCGGCCACCAGCAGATAGCCCGCGCCGCCTGGACCAGCGAAATCCAGCGTGTCGGGCAGGCTGTCCGGATCCATGAAACTGGAATAGCCATAGCCGGCATAGGTGTTGCCGAGCTGGCCATAGGCGTGACGCAGCCGGAATTCGTAGCCATCGCTGCTGCCGAAGAAGTCGTTTTCCAGGTAGAAGCGGAGGTTGCCGTGCGTGGTCGGGCGCCGCGCCTCGAAACTGAAGCGGGTCTGCTTGGCGTGGATGTTGAAGTTGGACACGTCACGGTGGCTGCCACCGACCGGCATCGACGAAGGAATGAACTGGTCCTCGTCACCGGCTGCGCGGGAATCCGCGATGGCATCCAACTTGGCATAGCCGCCGATGCGGATCACCGTATCAGTGCCGGGAATGGCAAAGAACCCCTTCAGATCGGGATCGGTCGGGCCCGCGGCACTGTCCGGACGCGATGCCGCCGTGGATGGATCGGCGACCGAATCGCGTTGTGGCAATACGGGCTGGGCGACACCCGGCACCTGGGTGGGATGGATCACCCCCGTCGTGGCCGCTGTGGGGGCGAAAGATAACGCTCCGGGCTTCGCCTGTGCCTGCGGCTGCGCCTGGACAGGCGCATGATCCCGCTGCTCCAGCCGATCCAACCGCTGCTGCATGCCTTCCAGCGCCTGGCGCATGGCGGCAATCTCACGCCGCAGTGCCTGCGCATCCTGCGCATCACCCTGTTGCGCGTACGCCGGCATGACCGCCAGTGCCCCGAGACATGCCAGATTCAGTACCGCCATACGCATTGCATCCTCCCCGGACGAACACTCGCATCACGGTTCCGGAGCGCACGCATGCGCCGCCCTGGCCTCGCGTTGCCGTTGCTGGAAATGCGGGTACTGCGTCGACGACACCAGTCAGCCTGCACGCGGCAGACAACAGGACAATGACACTGCCCTGCCTCTATCCATGTCGCTTCCATCAAGGCCGCGCAGCCAGAGAGATGGCGACCGCAGCAGTCTGGGTAACAATCAGGGAGTGAGAGTGTCGTGAATGGCTGTGCCGACCTGCCCGCATCCGGGCAGCCGCGGCGCGGCATCCATGGCGCGTTGACGCTGTATTCCATGCGTCACAGGCTAGTCCGCCTGTCGTTTTTGGCCTTGATTGGAATCAAGGCGTGATGTTTGATCTCAGTCACGATTCAGCCGTGACGACGAACAGCCCATGCGCAAGCAGTTGTGTTCGCCTGGGGCTTGGAACGCAACAGGCCCGCACGTCACCATGCGGGCCTGTGGTCGACATCATGATGCAGGCTCAGATCAGCGCGGGCCGAGCACCGTCTGCAGGTCATCCCCCTGCGGCAGACCGGCGCGGCGCTGCACCTGGCCCTGCGCATCCTGGAACAGGATACCCGGCGTGCCCTGGAACCCCATCTCGACCATCAGCACCTGGTTGGCGTCGAGCTTGCCCGCGATGTCGCGGCTGATGCTCGGCAGGGCCTTGATGCCGCCACGGTCGAACTGGTGCTCGTTCTGAAGCAGGGCCGCGCTCGGGTCACGCGCGGAGAGGATCGCTGCCGCCTTGGCCGGACTGTCCTCACGGATGACGCCGACCATGATGTGGCGCAGTTGTACCTTGCCTGCATCCACCCACGGACGCGCCGCCTCCCAGAATTTGTGGCAGTAAGGGCAATTGGCATCGCTGAAGGTGTAGACCACGCGTGGCGCATCGGCCTTGCCGTCAGGCACCCACGCGCTGGCTTCCAGCTTGCTCCACATCCTGGCGGACATCGGCGAGGCGACCAGCTTCTCAACCGCCTCTGCGGCTACATCATTGCCTTCCGCGTCGAACAGACTGCCGACCAGTACGTGCTTGCCATCGGCAGTGACATAGGCCGCCGCCGGCTGCTGGCCACCGACCACGCCAGCGAAGCCCCGCAGGCCTTCGGGGGCATCGAACTCGGCAACGACCTCGAAACCGTGCTTCTCGATGCCCTTCAGCACCGCAGGGCGGTCGCCCTTGTTGGCAGCAGCTGCGGCGCTCGCGGCCGGTGGCGCAGCGCTCTTGCCCGGCGGCGTCTGTGCCTGGCTGCAGGCGGCCAATGCCAGCAGGACCGGCAGCAACAGCACCGCGGGGGCGGCGCGCAGGGAAGTCGACAACATGGGAACTCCGTAGTGAGATGCCCGCGCAGGCTACCGCAGCCGACGCAGTTTGTGTTCAAGACCGGCTGCCGTCAGTTCGCCGAGGTGCAGCTCTCGCAGGCGCCCTTCCGCGTCGAAGAACAGGGTCGAGGGATAGGCCTGCACGCCCAGCGCCGTAGAAGCCGCAGCGTCGCCGTCCAGCAATACGTTGTCCAGCATAAGGCGTTCGCGCGCAACAAAACCCTGGACCTCGTCGAGGGTTTCACCCTGATTGAGGAACACGAACTGCACCTCCGCATGCGCCTCCTGCGCGGCTGCCAATACCGGCATCTCGCGTCGGCAGGGACCACACCAGCTGGCCCAGAGGTTCAACACCAGTGGCTTGCCACGGAACTGCTGCAGATCAACCCTGCCCCCCTCCAGGTCAGCAACCTGCACTGCTGGCAGGGGCATCTGCCGCGCCTGCCATGCGGACAGCAGTTGGCTGCCACCCGCCCACAGCAGCACCCCCGCCAACGACGCGCCCAGCACGGGCATGCGTAACGCCCGCCACGGGCGTAGTCGCCACAGCCCCCATGCCAATCCCGCAACCAGGACGATCACCAGGTGATAACCGCCATCGGCAATCTGCAGAATGCCCCACGGCGCCTCGCGGTACAGCGTGAAGTTCAAGGCTACGAAGCTGATGCGGCCGCACAGCAGGCCGACCAGCAACATGTCCAGAACCATGCTGGGTGCAGAAGGCAGCGGCATGCCGTCCTTCCTGCGTGACCACAGGCGAGCCACAGCCATCGCCAGCAAAACGCACGCGAGAATCAACACCACCGGCATCGGCACCGGCCCAACGCTCGACATCAAACCACCTGTTCAATCGTCCACTGACTGCATGGTCGAAGTGTCGCGCCCCGGTTGCAAGCGCGACGATGTTGGCGCCGTCAGGCCGCGCTTCGCCCGTGTTGCATCACCGACGGCGATTGCAGCCCACGCAGGCTGCCCGCCACCGATGGCATCAACGGCCGCTCGCGGCGCTTGCTGTTGACGTGACGCCGATAGTTGGCTGGCGTCATGCCCACGATGCGTAGAAACAACCTGCGGAAAGCACTCTGGTCAGCGTAGCCGACGCCCCAGGCCACCTCGTCGATGCCTGCTCCCTGCTGCAACAGGGTCTGGGCCTTGGCGATGCGCAGCCGTTGGCAGTATTCGATCGGCCGCAGGCCGGTGGCCTTGAGGAACCGCCGCTGCAGCGTGCGCGGCTCCAGCCCGGAAACCTCGCAGATCGCGGCAAGCGTGGCGCCGCGTGCGGCCGTGGTGTGCAGCCAGCGCTGCGCCTTCAACACATCACGATCGCCATGTGCGAAGTTGGCACTGAAGCGTTCAAGATCCTGCTGGATCGTGGCGGGCACGGTGATGCCCAGTTGCTGCGCGACCGCGCTGGCCACGCCCTGCCCATGCAGCCGGTACAGCAGGCGCAGCCCCAGGAAGCGCCAGGCCTGGACCCCACCGACCGTCAGCAGGTCGCCGTCATCCACCAGTGCCCGCTCGCTCGGCACCCAGCTCGCTGCCTGCGCCAGCAGGCCTGGATGGCGCCCCAGATCGGGGCCACTGACCGTGCGTCCCGCCAGCAACCCTGCCCGTGCGAGCACGCTGACGCCATCACTGGCAGCGGCCAGCAGGCTGCCGCCGTCGTAGTGTGCGCGCAGCCAGTCCAGCAGGACCTCGTCCGCGCGCAGGCACGCGCCGGCACTGATCTGGCCGGGAACCGCAATCACGGCCGGAATGGCCGCATCAAGCATTTCCGCACCGGCAATACGATGCACACCGGTCTGGCTGGCCGGCACGATCCAGCGGGTGACCAGCACCCGCTTGAACGGCCGACGCTGCTGCTGGGCCAGGCGATTGGCAACGTGCGCCATTTCGGCCAGAACGGAGGCGGCGGACGGATCACCTCCGGGGTACTCGACCACCGCGATCTCGACGAATCCTTCGTTCCTGAATCCTTCCACAGCCCCTCCTCGCTTCGTTGCAGGCCATCGAACGGCCGGTTCAGGCGAAGGGTAGGAACTGGGCCAGCGGCGGGGCTATGAAGAAAGTTGCAAAGTGCCCTGAATGCGCGCACCCGGACCCAGCCTTGACTCTCGACCAGACTCCATCCTTCAAAATGACCGGCAGCATCCGCAGGAATCCGCCATGAACATTGGACAACTGGCCCGCCAGGCGGGCGTGCCGATCGATACGGTGCGCTACTACGAACGGCAGCAGCTGCTGCCGACCGCTGCCCGCTCGGCGGGCGGTTACCGCATCTTCGGCGAGCAGGACCTGCGCCGGCTGCGATTCATCCGCCGCGCCAAGGCACTGGGCTTCAGCCTGGAAGAGATCGGCGATCTGCTCGCACTGAGCGATCACCACTCACAGGACATGGCCAGCGTGCGCGATACCGCGCAGGCACGCCTGCAGGACATCTCACAGCGAATGACGGAGCTGCAACGCATGCACACCGCACTTTCGCAGCTGGTCGACGCCTGCCCCGGCCACGGCACACTGGATCAGTGCCCAATCCTGGCGGCGCTGACCGACGGCGCCGACTGAGTACGTGTGATCGTCGTTCCCTTCGCAACGCGCGTGAAGAAAAGTGCAACAAATGCTTGCCAACCCTCTGGGGCAAGGCTATTATTTCGCTCCTCAGCGACGTGGGGCCATAGCTCAGCTGGGAGAGCGCCTGCATGGCATGCAGGAGGTCAGCGGTTCGATCCCGCTTGGCTCCACCAATCTTTCGGCATTAGGCCGTCGAAAGGTCGCTAAAGAACATTGATGAGAATTGCGTCCCCATCGTCTAGAGGCCTAGGACATCACCCTTTCACGGTGGCGACCGGGGTTCGAATCCCCGTGGGGACGCCACTCATCACGAACAACGAGGACCCGGCCGATAACCGGGTCTTTTTTGTTCACCGCCTACCGGCATTCAGGTTGTGGCGTTGCGGTTCCCCTGCCCTTGGTGGCAAAGGTTGAACCGGGACGAAAAAAAGTTCGAAAAAAGCTTCCACAAACGTGAACACGCAGGTATGATAGGCGGCTCGGTAACACGGGGCCATAGCTCAGCTGGGAGAGCGCCTGCATGGCATGCAGGAGGTCAGCGGTTCGATCCCGCTTGGCTCCACCACTTTCGACATTAGGCCGTCGAAAGTTCTACAACTTGAAGTTTTTCGTGCGTCCCCATCGTCTAGAGGCCTAGGACATCACCCTTTCACGGTGGCGACCGGGGTTCGAATCCCCGTGGGGACGCCAGTTTCAAAACGGACTCTGCTCCTGGCAGATATCCAGAGTTTCATGGGGCCATAGCTCAGCTGGGAGAGCGCCTGCATGGCATGCAGGAGGTCAGCGGTTCGATCCCGCTTGGCTCCACCACTTCGACATTAGGCCGTCGAAGGATCTACAACTTGAAGTTTTCGTGCGTCCCCATCGTCTAGAGGCCTAGGACATCACCCTTTCACGGTGGCGACCGGGGTTCGAATCCCCGTGGGGACGCCAATTCTTGAAAACCCCGGCTTCGGCCGGGGTTTTTCTTTGCCCGCGATCTGCCATCAAACCGCCCTGCGCGTAGATGGCTTCACCCCGCCCACGGCTCAGAACCGCCGATACATCCCGATCGATGCCGGTGCAGTCGGTTCGAAACCAAACTGCGCATACAGCCGATGCGCCTCGCCATCGGCCAGCAGGCTGACGTACGCCGACGGCGGCAGGTTGGCCTGCATCCAGCCGTCCAGCCGCCGCATCACTTCCTTGCCCAGGCCCTGCCCCTGCAAACGCGGCAGCACCGCGATATCACAGACCTGCAGGTGGCAGCCGCCATCGCCGACGATACGGCCCATCGCCACAAGTTCTGCACCTTGGTAAGCGCACACGCCGAACAACGTATTGGGCAGTGCGCGGGCGGCTGCTTCGCGGGACTTGGCGCTGAGGCCTGCGAGCACGCGCAACTGGCAGTAGTCCTCGACCGTGGGTACGGCTTCGCGGAACTGGCAGGTGATGGAATCATTCATGCGGCATCTCCGGATGGGTCGGGCTATCCTGCCGCATCCACGTCGCAGCCGCTGCGACCCAGGCCCACAGAGTCCCATGTGCTATTCCGCCCTGATCCGCGCTGACTACGCCAAACTGGTACGCGAGTTCGGCGCCATCCTGTCGCTGGAGGACTTCGCCGAGCTGTACGCACACGATCCGGGCAAGAAGCGGCCGAAGACCCCGAAGGCGATGGATGACGGATTCGCCGGTGCGCGTACCGAACAGGGGCGGGACATCGTGGCGAAGATCCAGCAATGGCATGCGCAGGAGCAACAGGCACTGGAGGCCGAACTGGCCCGGCAACGCGAACGACGCGATATTGCCCATGCCACGCTGGCCACCCGGCCCACGCAGAAGGCGCGCAACGACCTGCGCGTGGCCGGCAACCGCATCGAGCGCGCACAGGCCCGGCTGGAAGACCTGCATCGGGTACAGCTGCTGCCGCGTGACAACCGCATTTTCCCCGGCACCTACGCACCGGTGATGGTCAGCGAGAACGGCCAGCGCGTGATCAGGCCGATGCGCTACCAGTGCCGGCTGCCGGACAAGCCGGCGCGCAACGACGTGCTTTACCCCGGCACCTACAATGCGCGGCGCGACAGCCTGGAAGGTTACTGGCGGGGTGCGTTCGGACTGCGCCATGGCGTGGTGGTGGTACAGGCGTTCTACGAGCACGTGCCCCGCCACGCCATCGCCGGCCGCACCCTCGGTGCCGACGAAAAGGAACAGGACGTGGTACTCGAATTCCGTCCCGATCCGCCCCGCGACCTGCTGCTGGCCTGCCTCTGGGCAGAATGGGAAGGACCGGAAGGCCGCCTGCTGTCGTTTGCCACGATCACCGACGCACCGCCCAGCGACGTCGTCGCTGCCGGGCATGACCGCGGCGTAGTGCCGATCCGCAAGGAACACCTCGACGCCTGGCTCAACCCCGAACCGGATGACCTGGCGCGCCAGTACCGCATCCTCGACGACCGCGAGGAGATCCGTTACGTGTACGAGGAAGCGGGCTGAGCGCCGGACGCAATTGAAAAACCCCGCCTGGGCGGGGTTCCTGGATCAGGGATTGCCGCCGAACATCGCAGACGCGAGCATTCCCCCCCCCCGGCAGTATCCCCTGCAGGTCCGTGGCGGACGGCTCAGGCCTTGACGCTGGAGCGACCCACCGCACGCGCCAGCGCACGTGACAGATCAGCCGACAGGTACGGCTTGACCAGCAGCAGGCCGGCCAACATCGGCGCCGGCAGCTGCTCGGCCAGCATCCCGGTGGCCAGCACGAACGGAATGCCACGTGCCGAAAGCGCTGCAGCCACCGGTTCACTGGTCTCGTTGCGGGCCAGCCGGTAGTCCAGCAGGGCCACGTCCGGCGTGCTCTGCTCCAGCAGCTGCAGGGCTTCGAACACGCTCGCTGCAAGCCCGACCACAGTCGCGCCGGCATGCACCAACTGCATCTGCAGCAGGGCCGCACTCATTTCGTCGTTCTCGACCACCAGCACCCTCAGGTCCTGCAACACTGTCATCGGCTACCGCTCCTGGAGGCAATTGCACGCTGGAAGTATAGCTACCAAGGAGCCAATGCCGACAGGAACCGCCCTCATAGGCCCTCCTACTATGCATCGCCTGCCGACCTCGGTTACACTCGCACGCTGCCTGCCGGTGTGGCGGAATGGTATACGCAGCTGACTCAAAATCAGCCGGGGGTGACCCCATGAAGGTTCGAGTCCTTTCACCGGCACCACTGCATCAAAGGCCAGGTCCATGACCTGGCCTTTTGCATTCCCCGGGCCAGAGCGCCGACACTGGCAGGCATGCCCCAGCATGTCCTGCCCACGCTTGCCGACAGCCTTCCCGCGCGCTTGCGCATCCTGCGGGCGTCCGATGCCGCCGCCTGGTCCCACTACCTCTCGCTGCCAGGCGTGATCGAGCACACCAGTTGGGGCGACGTTTCCGAACAGGCGCTGGCGCAGCAGATCACCCGCTATCTGGCTGATGCATCCGATCAGCGCTGGGCGCTGGTGGACGCCGACGACCAGCTGATCGGCACCGTCGGCCTGAACGGCATCGACCCACGGCATGGCCGCGGCGAACTCGCCTATGACCTTGACCCACGCTGGCAGGGACAGGGACTGGCCACGCATGCGGCGCGAGCGGTACTCGACTGGGCGCACGGCACCTGTGGGCTGGTTCGCGTCCAGGCGACCGTTCTGGACAGCAATGCCCGCTCGATCGCCCTGCTGGAACGCCTCGGCATGCAGCGCGAGGGGTTGCTGAGCGCCTATCGCCATGTGCGGGGACAGCCCCGCGACTTCTGGATGTATGCCCATATCGAAGACGCTGTGTCATCCCGCTGAAATTCGAATGTGACGCCCAGCAAGGTTTCAAATAGACCGGGCGCACACTTTTCTTGCCAGCCTCACCTACTTCTGCCTATCGTGATCCCAGCCGGATCTGGGGGCGGGGGAATGCATGACGTTGCGTGCGGCACTGTTTTTCATGGTCGCGCACGCGCTCGTCATTGCCTTGATCGGCCCGCAGGACCCGATTGGCTCCTACCTGATGCTGATCACCGCGCCGCTTCTGGCCGCCATGGCCTTCGTGCGGCGCGCGCGCGACAGCCAGGCGGCCTGCAAATGGCGAACGCTGGGCGCTGCCGTCGGCCTGTTCTCTCTGGCCTTGCTGGCCCTGCTGTATCGCAATGTGGCCGGCCTCGGCCCTGCGCAGATGACCGTATCGTCGCTGATCCTGTACGTGTTCTACCGGATCCCTCTGACCTACGTGGCTGCCAGCCCGGGCGGCGGCAACCGCGGTATCCGTGCGGTGGACCTGATGATCATCGCGCTGCTGTGGCTGCTGTACTTCGAGCATACGCGGGCAATGGCGCACCTGAACACCGCCTTGTGGACGCAGTGCCTGCACACCATGAGCAACGTGCAGAACAGCCTGGTGTTCTGCTTCGCGCTGATCCGCTTCCTTGCCGAGGACAATGCCGACCGCCGCGACTTCTTCCGCACGTTGACGATCTACGCGCTGAGCTACTTCCTGCTGGCGTTCTACATCAACACCTGGCAGCCGCAGGTACCCGAGGGTGGCTGGGGGGACCTGCTGATCAGCGGATTGTTCGTGCTGCTGGCGATGCTGGCCGGCAGCACGCACCGCCCACCGGCGGAGGCTGTGCCGCGCAGCCTCCGTCGCGTCGTCGATGCCGGCGTGCCGCTGATGCTGCCGTTGCTGCTGATGATGGTGGCTCTGCTGGTGGCACGCCTGCAGCCGGCCCTGGCCACAGTGGGGTTCATCGGCGCCATGCTCGGCTATGCCCTGCGCAGCGTACTGACCCAGGTGCAGATCCAGCGCGAGCGCGACGAACTGGCGCTGCTGGCCCGGCGCGATCCGTTGACCGGTCTGGGCAACCGGCGCAATTTCGATGAATCGCTCGGCAGCGCGCACGGCCGCGCCCGTCGCCAGGGCGTGGGGCTGGCGGTGCTGATGATCGACATCGATCACTTCAAGCGACTCAACGACACCTACGGCCACCCGGAAGGCGATCGCCGCCTGCAGGCGGTCGCCGCAATCCTCGATGGCTGCCTGCAACGCGGTAATGACCTCCTGGCCCGCTACGGGGGCGAGGAGTTCATCGCCGCCCTGCCCGCGCCCGACGCCGCCCATGCCCTGAGCCTGGGCGAGCGCCTGCGCGCCGCCGTGGAAGCCGCCGCCCTGCCCGCCACCGAGGCCCACGTGACCATCAGCATCGGCGTGGCCTGGCAGGCTGCGCATGAGGCGGGCGACCCGCGCGGCCTGGTCGAGCGGGCCGACCAAGCCCTGTACCAGGCCAAGCATGCCGGCCGCAACTGCGTGCATGCTGCCCCGGCCATCGAGGCCGGGGAACAACACGCCAATCGGCGCGCCTAGACCGCGCGCAGCACCGCCCCACCGTGCAGGTGCCCGGCCCCGCCCTGCACCCGGAAGCTGGCCACCGTCTGCAGCAGCTGCGCCGACTGCTCTTCCATGCTCCGCGCTGCGGCCGAGGCTTCCTCGACCAGCGCGGCGTTCTGCTGGGTGCCCTGATCGATCAGATCGACGGCATGGTTCATCTGCTGGATGTCGTCGCTCTGCTGCTGCGCGGCCGTGCTGATCTCGGACATCAGATCACTGACACGGCGCACATTGACCACGATCTCGTCCATGGTGCGTCCGGCGCTCTCAACCTGCGCGGTACCGGCGCCGACATTGGCCACCGACGCATCGATCAGCTGCTTGATCTCCTTCGCGGCACTGGCCGAGCGCTGCGACAGTTCGCGGATCTCGGTGGCGACCACGGCGAAGCCACGCCCGTGTTCGCCCGCACGCGCTGCTTCCACCGCCGCGTTCAACGCAAGGATGTTGGTCTGGAAAGCAATGCCGTCGATCACGCCGATGATGTCGACGATGCGCCGCGAGGACGCGTTGATCACGGCCATGGTCTCGACCACTTCGTGCACCACGTTGCCACCGCGGGCAGCGACATCAGCAGCACCACCGGCCAGCTGACTGGCCTGCCGTGCGTTGGTCGCGGTGCGCTGCACGGTCTCGGCCAGGCCCTTCATCGACACCGCAGTCTCCTCCAGCGACGCGGCCTGCTGCTCGGTGCGCTGCGACAGATCGCTGTTGCCCTGCGCGATCTCGGTGGCACCGACGGCGATGGTGTCGGCGGCGAACTTGATCTGGGCGATGATCGCGGCCATCGCCTCCACCAACGAATTCACGCCTTCGCACAGCTCGGCGATCGGCCCGTTCTTGTCGGCAGTGGCCACGCGCCGGGTCAGGTCGCCCTCCTTCGCGGCCGCCACCACTTCACGGGTCTGCGCCACGGCACGTTGCATGGCCTGGTTCTCATGCACCTGCGCGGTGATGTCGGTGGCGTACTTGACCACCTTGAACGGCTTTCCGTTGAGATCCAGGATCGGGTTGTAGGACGCCTGGATCCAGACCTCGCGCCCGCCCTTGCCGAGGCGCCGGTACTGGCCGGCATCGTATTCGCCACGGCCGAGCTTCTCCCAGAACTGGCGATACTCGGCACTGCCACGATACTCGGGCTCGACGAACAGCGAGTGGTGCTGGCCACGCACGTCGTCCAGGCTGTAGCCGGTGGCGGCCAGGAAGTTGTCGTTGGCCGAAAGGATGCGGCCGTCCATGCCGAACTCGATCACCGCCTGCGACTTGTCGATCGCCGCCAGCTGCCCGGCCGAGTCGGCTGCCTGCAGCTTCTGCGCAGTGATGTCGGTGGCGAACTTGACGACCTTGTAAGGCCGCCCCTGCCGGTCCAGCACCGGGTTGTACGAGGCCTGGATCCAGATCTCGCGCTGGCCCTTGCCGAAGCGCCGGTACTGGCCAGCGTCATATTCGCCACGCCCCAAGCGCGCCCAGAAGTCGCGGTACTCGGCGCTGCACGCCTGCTCGGGGTCGACGAACAGGGAATGATGCCTGCCCTGGATCTCCTCCAGCCGGTACCCCATCGCCTGCAGGAAATTGTCATTGGCCTGCAGGATGGTTCCGTCGAGCGCGAACTCGATGACGGCCTGCACGCGATGCAGCGCGGCCACCTGCGCCTCCAGCTCGGTGCGGTCGGTCATCGCCTTCGCTGTGCCGGTGCGTTGCTGCGGCGCCAGCACGCCAAGCAGCGTACGCCACGGCGACCATCGGGTATGCAGCTCGTCCGGCGCCTGCGCGCCTGCCATGAAGCCTGGAATGAGCATTGTCTGATCCTCGGTGTCCGGTAAGCGGTTGTGACCCGCCGGGCGGGATGCCCGGCGGCAACATCAGTTGCCAGGGACTACAGGTGCCCACGGCACCTCTCGAGCGACTGCCAAGAACGTCTGCTGCGGGTGCGATCGGCATCTGGGGCGGCGGAGCACACTGCGCGGACCACCCATCGAAGGCAGCCTGGGGTCCTGCGGCGGGTGACTGGAGCGGGATCCAGAGGGGATATCGGCGATGCCGTCGGCCGCTTTAGCGGCATTCCGCGACGTCCGTCGCAACTCCGTCCATTGCAGGCGGAATGCGGTGGACGATTGCCGTGTACTTCACGCCTTTTTCACGAGCCTCCGCCCTCACACCAAGGCATTGGGCCAATGAACGGCTGGACCGGATCCGTTCCGCCACCGGTTGGCGGAACGCTGTACAGCGCAGGCGCCGGGAGGCAGCCGACCACATCGCCCACACAAGGATGCAGCTCAAGGAAAAAAGGTTTACATGACCGATGCGGGGTTCGCCCGCAGGGGAAAACGACCAGCATGAAGGTCCCGCAGGATGCTCATCTACATGGAGATCGCATGTTCCCTCGCTTTGCCAGCCTTCTTCTCCTGGCCCTATGCAGCAGCAATGCGCTGGCCACCGGCACCGCCTATCGACCGGCCTTCCACCCGGACCAGCTGAAGGGACCGCCCGCAGGACGCCCGAACGAAGTGCTGGTGCTTGGCAGCCCACACCTGTCCAGCCTGCCGGAGACCTTCACGCCGGCGATGCTGGAACCTCTGCTGCAGCGCCTGGAAGCCTGGCGGCCCACCGCGATCGCAGTGGAGAACCTGTCCGGCCTGCAGTGTGACTTCATGCGCCGCAATCCGGCCCGATACGCGGAGAGCGTCGCGGACTACTGCGTCGATCCGGCACCGGCGCAGGCCGCCACCGGTCTGGACGTGCCCAGCGCCAACGTGGAAATGGAACGCCTGCTTGCAGATTGGCCCAAGGCGCCAAGCGCTGCCCAGCGACGTCGCTTGGCTGCAGTCTTCCTGGCTGCGGGCGAGAGCAGCTCGGCAGTCGTCCAATGGCTGCGGCTGCCCCGGGAAGAACGCCGTGCGGCCGACAGCCTGACTCCGGAGCTGGTGCAGTTCCTCGACACGCGCATGACCCGCCGCAACGAGGCCGTCCTGGTGGCCGGCGTGCTTGCCGCACGCCTCGGACTGGAGCGCCTGTGGTCGGTGGACGACCACACTGCGGATTCGCCCATACCGGAATCGCAGCAGAAGGCCTACGCTGCCGCCATACGCGGCGCCTGGGACAACGCCTTCGTCAAAGCACGCAGGGCGGCTGATGAACGGCTCGGAGCCAATCTTGTTCAGCCGGAAGGATTGCTCGCGATGTATCGCGCCTACAACGCACCCGAGACCGCGATGGTGGCGTTCAACAGCGACTTCGGCGCGACGCTTGTCGAACCCTCACCGGAAGGCTTCGGCCGCAACTACCTGGGCTACTGGGAAACCCGTAACCTGCGCATGGTCGCCAACATGCGCGACGTGCTCGGCCAGCATCCAGGCACCCGCATGCTGACCATCGTCGGCGCGTCACACAAGGGCTATTACGAGGCTTACCTCAACCTGATGCATGACGTGCAGCTGGTCAGTTCGGATGAAGTACTGCGCTGACGCAACTGCGCATGGGGGATGCGGTAACCATCCGCCGCATCACTCCACCGCGTTCCTGCCCGCCCGCCACAGCATGATGCTGGCGGCACCGATGCAGGACAGCGTGAACACCAGCAAGGCGACCGCGCCGCCCTGCAGCACCGGCAGCAGGGCCTGCGCGTGCAGGTCGCCGCGCAGCTGTTCCGCACGCAGGCAGGCGGCCAGGGCCAGGCACCAGCCGACCATTGCCGGGGCGTAGGCACGCAGCGTCACCGGGTTGCAGACATTCATGGGACCACCTGTAGGAGGGGAGGTGCGCGGAGTATTCGCGCACGCCCTCTCACAGGTTGAGATCAGCCCTCGGTCGGATCGATGTCGCCGCCCGGCAGCTCACTCGCCTCGCCCTGTACCTGCACGTTGTTGCGGCCCATTGCCTTGGCCCGGTAGCACTGGGCATCGGCCGCCGCCACGGCCTGGTCGACGCTCATCCCGCCCGTCAAGGGTGCGATGCCGATGCTGGCGCCCACATGCAGGCGGTCCTGGTCCCACGGAATCGACAGTGACGCAAGGGTGTGCAGCAGCTCGCCGCCAATGCGCGCTGCACGACGCGGCGTGCAACCGGACAGGATCACCGCGAACTCATCGCCACCCAGCCGCGCCACCACATCCGAATCCCGCACGCCGTGGCGCAGCACGCTGGCCACCGCCCACAGCACGGCGTCACCGGCCAGATGGCCCCAGGTGTCGTTGACCGGCTTGAAGCGGTCCAGGTCGATGTACATCAGCGAGGCGGCCTGGCCGGTACGCTCCACGCGGGTGATCGCCTGCTGCAGATGCACCTCGAAGCCACGACGGTTGCTCAGCTCGGTCAGCGGATCGATCTCGGCCAGGTGGCGGGCTTCGCGCTGCCGCGCCCGCTGCTGGGTGTCGTCGCGCAGCACCCACACCGCGCCGCGCACATGGCCCTCGTCATCGCGCAGCCAGGCGTGGGTCAGATCGACCGGGATCGTGGCCGTGCCCAGGCGCAGCAGAAGGTCGGCATGCAGGTCCACCGCATTGCTTTCCGGGTCCAGCAGCACGGATACATCAAGCACCGAGCCGGGCGCGTATTCGGTGGTCAGCGCCAGCACGTCCTGCACGTTGTGCCCTGCCAGCGACAGCGCGCCATCACCGGCGAGGGTGCGGACAGCAGCGGCGTTGGCGTAATCGATACGACCGTCCAGACTGACGCTGAGCACCAGATCGGCCACGGCATCGAGGGTGATGCGGCTGCGCTGCTCGCTCTCGAACAGGCGCTGTTCGCTGCTGCGCTGGGCGCTGATGTCCTGGATCTGCGACACGAAATGCAGCGGCTCGCCATGCTCGTTGCGCACCAGCGAGACCGACAGCCGCGCCCAGATCACCTTGCCGTCGCGATCGAGATAGCGCTTTTCCAGGTGATAGTGACTGCGCCGCCCGGCCAGCAGATCCTGCACCAGGGCCAGGTCGGCCTGCAGGTCATCGGGGTGGGTCAGGCGTTGGAAATCAACCTGCAGCAGTTCCTCGCGGGGGTAGCCCAGGATCCGGCACAGGGCGTCATTGACGTCCAGCCAGCGCCCCTCCAGCGACACCAGCGCCATGCCCAGCGCCGCCGACGTGAACGCACCGGCGAATTTCTCCGCCGCCAGGCGTGCTTCGGCACGTGCCTGCAGGATCTCGGTGATGTCGATGGACATGCCGACGTAGCCGATGCGAGCGCCGCCGGCACCATCCATGCGGCTGATCGACAGGCGCACCTGGCGTGGCTGGCCGTCCTTGCGCCGCAATGTCCATTGCCTTGAATAGGTCTGCGCATCGGCACGGGCGCTGAGGGCTTCAAACGCGCCCGGCAGGCGTCCGTCCGCAGCCGCCAGCGGGCGCAGCCATGCCGCCAACTCGTCCGGATCGTGGAAATCACCCAGTCGCCGCTGTCCGACCACTTCCTCCGCGCTGTATCCCAGCAGGCGTTGCGCACCGGTATTGAACAGGGTAATGGTGCCTTCGGTATCGGTCGCGATTACCGCCACCTCGTCGGACGCATCGACCACGGCCTGCAGCCGCTGCCGGCTTTCGGCGGCGTCCTGCCGCGCCTGCTGCAGCTCGGTCACGTCGGCATGCGCACCGGCCATCCACAGCGGTCGTCCCTGCCCATCCCATTCGAACACGCGGCCACGGTCGTGGATCCATATCCACTGGCCGTTCTTGTGGCGCATGCGGAGCAGGCAGACATAGTTGTCGCTGCGGCCTTCAAAATGATCCTCAAGTGCCGCGTCGGACAGGACGATGTCATCGGGATGGACCAGCTTCAGGAACGTCTTCTGGCACACCGGCTCCAGCTCTTCCAGGCGATAACCGACGATCTCCGCCCAGCGCGCATTGACCCGCATCTCGCCGGTCTGCACGTTCCACTCCCAGGTGCCGGCGGCGGTGCCGTCAATGATCATCGCCAGGCGACGACGCTCTTCGGCCAGCGCCTGCAGGCGCCGCTCCAGCAACCCGTTGCCGTTGGTTCCCTGGCCGGCCATCAACCCGTACCCCGGCCCGCACAGGGAGGCCGCGGCCGCAGCGCGACGCTGCAGACCTCAACGAAGACGACGGGTCCTGCTGGCGTCATGGCCCTCCCCAGCAACAGCGGGGTGGCCGGACGCCTCCCCTCAGGCGCAAGTGTGCGCAATCACGGGGAAAATCGACAAGTCCCCCGCCACGAATCAAGCGTGACGGGGAACACGGTCCTCAACTGCGCTTGGCGCGGGCGAAGGCCTCGGCCAGGGCGTTGTTGGCCGGGGGCGCGGACGCGGCGGGACGGCCTCCATTGCCCTGGCCCCGGTTCGGCCCGCGGTTCTGGCCGCCTGCATCGCGGCGCGGACCCTGCCCATGGCCGCGCTCATCACGCTGGCCCGGGCGGCTGGTGGCTTGGCCGGGGGTATCGTCCAGTCGCCGGGTCAGGGCGATGCGCTTGCGCGCCACGTCCACCTCCAGCACCTTCACCTTGACGATATCGCCGGCCTTGACCACGTCGCGCGGGTCCTTCACGAACGTATCGGACAGGGCCGAAATGTGGATCAGGCCATCCTGGTGCACACCGATATCGACGAAGGCACCAAAGGCCGCCACGTTGCTTACCACACCCTCGAGCACCATGCCCTCGCGCAGATCCTTGATGTCCTCGACGCCCTCGGCGAAGCGTGCCGCCTTGAACTCGGGGCGTGGGTCTCGGCCCGGCTTCTCCAGTTCCTTGAGGATGTCACGCACGGTCGGCACGCCAAAGGTGGCATCGGTGAACTGCTCGGCCTTCAGGCCGCGCAGGAAGCTGCCATCACCGATCAGCGCCTTGATCGGGCGCGCGGTGCTGGCCACGATGCGCTCGACCACCGGGTAGGCCTCGGGGTGTACCGCCGAAGCATCCAGCGGCTCATCACCGTCGGCAATGCGTAGGAAGCCCGCGCACTGTTCAAAGGTCTTCTCGCCCAGGCGCGCCACCTTCAGCAGGTCCTTGCGGCGCTTGAACGGGCCGTTCGCATCACGGTGGCGCACGATGTTCTCGGCCACCGTGGCCGACAGGCCGGACACCCGCGACAACAGTGCAGCCGAAGCGGTGTTCACGTACACGCCCACCGCGTTCACGCAGTCCTCCACGCGGGCATCCAGCGCGCGCGCCAGACGGTACTGGTCCACATCGTGCTGGTACTGGCCGACACCGATGGCCTTGGGTTCGATCTTCACCAGTTCGGCCAGCGGGTCCTGCAGGCGGCGGGCGATCGACACCGCCCCACGTAGCGACACGTCCAGCTCCGGGAACTCCCTGGCCGCGAACTCGGACGCCGAGTACACCGACGCGCCGGCCTCGCTGACCACCACCTTCTGCAGCTTCGGGTTGCCAGCGGCCTTGATCGCTTCGCCGGCCAGCTTGTCGGTTTCACGGCTGGCGGTGCCGTTGCCGATCGCGATCAGTTCCACGTTGTGCTTGGCGCACAGCTGCTTGATCGTCTGCAGCGACTGCTCCCACTGGCGACGCGGCTCGTGCGGGTAGATGGTGTCGGTGGCCACCAGCTTGCCGGTGGCATCGACCACGGCGATCTTGCAGCCGGTGCGGATGCCCGGGTCCAGTCCGAGCACGGTCTTCGGGCCGGCGGGTGCCGCCAGCAACAGGTCCTTCAGGTTGTCGCCGAACACCGCGATGGCCTCGGCTTCGGCCTTCTCGCGGGCCTGGTTGAACAGGTCCAGCAGCAGGTGCGTGTGCAGCTTGGCGCGCCAGGTGAGCCGGCAGGCGTCCAGCAGCCAGCGGTCGGCGGCGCGGCCCTGGTCGGCGATGCCGGCCCTGCGCGCCACGCGCCCTTCGGCGTACTGGTGGCCGGCCTCGGCATCACTGCCGGGGTCCAGCTCCAGGAACAGGATCTCCTCGCGGCGCGCACGGAACAGCGCCAGCAGCCGGTGCGAGGGAATCTTCGCCAACGACTCGGCGTGATCGAAGTAATCGCGGTACTTGGCGCCTTCGGTTTCCTTGCCCTCGGCCACGCGCGCGCGGATCACGCCGGTTTCGCCCAGCCAGGTGCGCAGTTCGCCGACCAGCGCGGCGTCTTCACCCCAGCGCTCCATCAGGATCGCGCGCGCACCTTCCAGCGCAGCCTTGGTGTCGGCCACGCCTTTGTCGGCATTGACGAAGCTGGCCGCAAAGCTCTGCGGGTCCTGCGTCGGGTCGGCCAGCAGGCCATCGGCCAGCGGCTCCAGCCCCGCCTCGCGGGCGATCTGGGCGCGGGTACGGCGCTTGGGCTTGTACGGCAGATACAGGTCTTCCAGACGGCTCTTGGTATCGGCGGCCAGGATGTCGTTGCGCAGTTCGTCGCTGAGCTTGCCCTGTTCGCCGATGCTGGCCAGCACCGCTGCGCGACGGTCCTCCAGCTCGCGCAGGTAGGTCAGGCGCACTTCCAGGTTGCGCAGCTGGGTGTCGTCCAGGCCGCCGGTCACTTCCTTGCGGTAGCGCGCGATGAACGGAACGCTGGCGCCCTCGTCGAGCAGGCCGACGGCGGCGCGCACCTGGGCGGACTGGGCACCGATCTCGTCGGCGATGGTCTGGGCGATCTGCTGGGCGAGCGCGCTCTGGGCGTTCTTGGCGTCGTGCATTGCTTCAGGTCTGTGCCGCATTACGGGAAGACCCCATTCTGGCAACCCGCGACGGAGCCGGACAAGGCATTGACAGGGCGCAAGGTTCAGCGGCGTAGCCGGATTGGACGCCGGCATCCTGGCAAAGCGCGGGCCCGGACTGGCCCTGGGCTGGGATGCCGGCGCGGGCGCGCGATGGTGGGCGCGCCCTGCCGCGTGTTACGAAGGTCAGCGGTAGTGGCGGGCGGCGCGCTGCATGACGATCTCGTCACGCATGCCTTCCAGGGCCATCAGGCGGACCTTGCCGACACCCTGCAGTTCCATGAACCGCTCCGTGTAGAACTCCGGCCCCAGCGCGGTGTCGGCGCGGGATTTGCTGAAGCCGTAGGGCACCACGCCCTTCTCGCCATCCTTGCTACCACCGACATAAAGAACGATTGCCATGTGATGTATTCCTCCAAATTGCTACTGCGTACTGCACTCGATGAGCGATGCTGCGAGCTCATCGAGGGAGAGCTTACCGCGTCGAACCTGACTGGAACGTCACGAAGGCTAATGACGATCGGTTGCATGCAGATGACGGCGGGATCGCAGCAGAATGCTTACGGATCTTTAACTTCCGGCTAACGAATCAGTACGGGATTCCCGCCAACGGCGCAGCCCCTCGTGGGTGGTTTGGTTGGTCGCGGAAAGCCGGTTTCCTGTGGGCTGGCCGGGAGGGTGGGTAGGCCGGGGACGCCGTGAACCCATCCATGGGGGCTTGGCCGCGGCATCCATGCCGCGGACACCCCGCCCTACCCACCCTCCCGCCCGCTGACAGATTCCTGGTGCCTGCCGCCACCCACGGAGAATAAAAAGAAGATCAAAAGCAGAAGCAGCCGGGCTGGCCGCTTTTTTGTTGTAGAGCCGAGCCTGCGCTCGGCTTCGCGAGCTGGCCTGAAAGCAGCCGAGCGCGGGCTCGGCTCTACACGAGCAAGCGCAGCGCGCGACCCGCTTCTGCTGTTCTTTTTCTTTTCCGTGGCTGGACGCGGCCGGGAACTGTCAGCGGCCGGGCGGGATGGGTTCGCGGGACCGTTGGCGCCATGGATGGCGCCATCGAGCCCCCATGGATGGGTTTACGGCGTGTCCCGCGAACCCATCCCGCCCGGCCCAATCGCATGAAACGTATTCCGCGACCACGCCACGAGGGGCTGCGCCGTTGGCTGGAACCTACGGCCACCAGCCGTGCCCGAACCGGGCAAAATGATCGGCCGCGCGCTCGAATGGATTCCGCGCACTCACCCCGCCACACAGCAGGTACACCGGCAGGTACAGCGGCCCCAGTACCATGTACTGGTACACGTGCGCACGTTCGTGATCATCCAGCCGGATCAGCGGTTCCACGCCCCACCCCGCCTGATGCGCATAGGTGCGGCAGGAAATGCCCAGGTCATGGCCGGTATGCAGGATCACGTTCCCCAGCGTGATCGCCCCGCCTGGCCCCCACGGCCAGCGGTCGAACACCAGCGCACAGTCGCGCGCGCTCCAACGCAATGACGCGCCGCCGAGCATACCGGCCAGGCCGCCAATCAGGCCGAGCAGCGAATTGGGCAACGTCCATGCTGCGCCCAGCATCTGCAGCGCACGCAGCCACAGCGGCCAGGGTCGAGCGGCCGTGTTCAATCGGCCTCGTTCGGCATCAGCAGCCACAGGATCAGGTAGATCAGAATGCCGGGGAAGGCGGCCGAGCCAATCGATATCAGCACGAACACGATCCGCACCAGCGTGGGGCTCCAGCCGAAGCGGTGGGCGATGCCGCCCATCACGCCGGCAATCATGCGGTCGTTCAATGAACGCGACAGCGTGCGCGGCGTGGTGTTCATGGCGGTTCTCCTGGGCTGCGGGAAAAAGCAGTCGAGCATGGCTCGACTCTACACCGCCCCCATGTCTACGGCGTGCGGTGGCGCAGGGCCTGCAGGCGTGCGCCGAACCAGGTGGCTGCGGTCTGTTCAGGCTGACCCGGGCACTGGATGCGGTAAGGCTTGCCGCTCATGCTGCTCTGGCTGGCGGCGCGCTCGATGAACTGCTCGGCGCTGTCCACCATGTCCTTCTTCAGCAGGTAGTCGTACTTGCGCTGCAGATGGGCGCGCGCATCGCTGCCGTCGTACCAGCTGCCATTGCGCTGGAACCGGCACTGCGAGCCGTCCAGGCTGGCGATCAACTGGGCGATCTCCCGCCGTGCATCCGCACTGGGTGCGGCCTGGGCAAGTGGCGCTGCCAGCAGTACCGCAAGAATCAACAGAATCCGGTACGTCATCATCCCCCCAGGTCAGTCGAGCAGGGCCCGACTCTACAGGTCGCGCGCCTTCAGCCAGCCATCGATCGTGGCCGGCACTTCGCGCTGCGCGCGGCCGGACACGTAGATACCAATATGGCCACCGCGGAAACTGGACTCGGTGTAGTCATCCGTACCCAGGCGCCCGCGCATCGCGCGCGAGGCGTCCGGTGGCACCAGATGGTCCTGCTCGGCGTAGATGTTCAACACCGGCAGCGTCACCTGCGACAGATCCACCGCTTCGTCGCCGATCCGTACCGTGCCCTTCATCAGGCCATTGGCCTGGTAGAACTGCTTGATGAAATCGCGGAACGCCTCGCCCGCCAGGTCCGGCGAATCGAAGATCCACTTTTCCATGCGCAGGAAGTCCTCCAGCGCCGCCTTGTCATCGAGGATGTCGAGCAGGCCCACGTACTTCTGCACGTTCAGGCGGAATGGCTTGAGCATCAGGTAGCTGGCATTCATCAGGTCGGCCGGGATGTTGCCCAGCGTGTCGACCAGCAGGTCCACGTCCACCTGCCGCGCCCAGTGCGAGAGCATGTTGTCGGCGGTCTGGAAATCGACCGGGGTGACCATGGTGATCAGCTTGCCCAGCTTCTGCCGGCGCAGCGCCGCGTAGCACAGCGCGAACACGCCACCCTGGCAGATGCCGAGCAGGTCGACCGGGCTACCACTGCGCGCACGCAGCGCATCCACCGCGCCGTCGATGTAGCGCAGCAGGTAGTCCTCCAGGGTCTGGAAGCGCTCCGAGCGATCCGGGTAGCCCCAGTCCAGCACGTAGACGTCCTGACCCAGCGCCAACAGCTTCTGCACCAGGGAGCGGTCGGCCTGCAGGTCGACCATGTACGGCCGGTTGACCAGCGCGTACACGATCAGCAGTGGCGTGCGCCGGGTCGGCGCCTGTTCGCCGACGAAGCGGTACAGCACCACCTTGCCGTCGCGCCAGACTTCCTCGCGCGCGGTCACGCCATAGTCCACGTCTTCCACCTGCGGCAGCAGCTTCAACCCCTCCATCAGCTTGCGCTGCATGGCCAGGGTCTCCTGCATCAGGTCATCGGCGTTGAAGCCCAACGGTCCCTTCATCGGTCACTCGCCCGTGAGGAGGTGCGAGATTGGGGCTTTTTCGCAGCCGCCTTTTTTGCAGGCGCCTTCGTTGCCGGTGCGGTCTTCTTCGCGGCCTTGCGCGCGGCAGGCTTCACTTTTGCCGGCGCCGGCTGCGCAACCGGATCGACCGCAGCGGTTCCGGCCTGCACTGCCACCTGCGCCTGCAGGCGGCGCAGGCTGCGCTCCAGCTCGGCGATACGGCGGTGTGCGGCATCCATCTCGCTGCGGGTCGGCAGGCCGATACGTTCACTCATCTGTTCCACCTCGCGCTGCAGGCCGGCACGCAGGCGCATCTGCGCGTTGCCCAGCGAGGCGTACACCTGCTGGAACGGTTCGGACATGGCGACCTTGGCGTAGGCCTCCTCGGCCACTTCGATCCACAGGTCGAACATCGCGCGGGCGCTGGTCAGCTGGCTGCCCGGCTGTTCGTGCTCGGCCAGGCGCTGCTCGAACAACGCAAAGGCCTCGTCCAGTGCCCGCTTGATCAGGTCGACATAGGCGCGCGAATGCTGCTGGTATTCTTCCTGCGCACGCAGCAGGGCCTGCCAGCGCGCCTGGTGCTCGCGGCCGGGGCCGAATGCCGGGCTCTGCAGCCATGGGCCCGCCTGCAGCTGGAACTGCTGCAGCCATGCGGCGAATTCGGGCACGGCGGCGCCGGCGTGGGTGCTGCCACGGGCCCCTTGCAGCATCCATTGCAGCATGCCATCGCCCTGCCCCTGCACCGCCTCACGCCAGGCCTGGGCCACATCGGCACTGCTGGCGTCGCGGCCGGCAAACCGAGCGGCGACCTCCTGCATGGTGCCGTACCAGCTCCCGGCCTGTTCGCGGAACCGGCGCACGGCATCTTCCGGCGCGCCTGGGCCCTGTTCCGGCAACAGCTGGCCCCACCAGTCGAACAGGCGCTGCCAGCTGCCCGGGTCGTCGCCCGCCGGTGCGCTGGGCGTGCCCGCGTGGCGCAGGGCATCGCCCCAGGCGCCGAAGTACTGCCGGGCCAGGGTCTCGAAATCACTGCTGCCGGCGTCGTGGGCCGAGCTGGTCATCGCAGGCCTCCGCAGGGCTGGCTCATGGCTTGGGAATGCGCAGGGTCTTGCTGATCATCAGCGACCCGGACAGGGCGAACAGCAGCACCATCGGGTGCAGCTGCCACGGGCCGATCTGCCACTGGCCGAACCAGATGTTCTGGCCGATGGCATCGGTACCGGCGGCGATCGCCAGCACGATCACCAGCACCAGGCTGGTCGGGATAGGGGTGCCTTCAAAATACGTGACCTTGCCCTCGTCGCCGGTCATTGCCTCGGCGGTGACGTTGTAGCGCGCCAGGCGGCTGACGCCACAGCAGACGAAATAGCTCAGCACCAGCCAGTCCCAGCCGCCCTGCATGCCACATGCATAGGCCAGCGCCGCCGGCGCGACGCCGAACGAGATCACGTCGGACAGCGAATCCAGCTCGCGCCCCAGGGTGGAGCTGGACTTGCGCCAGCGCGCGATGCGGCCGTCGAGGGCGTCGAAGATGAAGGCCAGCGGTATCAGCGCCATGCCGAACAGCAGGTAGCCGCGCTCGCCGTCCTGCAGGAAGCGCATTGCGGCAAACACCGCACCGGTGCCGCAGAAAGCATTGGCCAAGGTGAACCAGTCGGCCAGCTGGAATTCGCGCAGCATCGAGAAGTGACGTTTCATGGGGTCTCACGGAGCATCGAGGCCCACAGGTTACCGCGAGCGCCGCTGCCGGCGACAGCGCCGGCAGGCCGCGGCCTTCACTGCTCCCTCACGCACCCTCACCGGCGGTGAATTTTTCGCCACCCATCTTGACAGCCTAGGGGGGTGGCGCCTGTCGCGGTTTATCCACAAAGTTGCCCACGCGTAATCCACACCCCCTGTGGACAACCAGATCTCACCGACTGCGACGCTGGACATTTCCTCATCACCTTGCAGCGGGGTTTCCCTACTTCCCAAGCCGCAAGGTCAGCGCTATGGTCATCGGCGGACCCGCCGCCGCCACGTCCGAATCTTTTCGATGGACGACGACGATGCTGGATGCTTCCACCCTGGCCGCGCAGCTGCGGCAGCCCCATGGCGACGCCGCACTGGCGGTGGCCGACTCGATGAACCGCAGCAACAGCGCCCTGAACCTGGCCGCGATCGGGCTGCTGGCGGTGGCGGCCGGCGAACGCATCCTGGAGATCGGCCCCGGCAATGCGGCCTTCGCGCCCCAGCTGTTGCAAGCGCCGGGCAGCCAGTACCTGGGCGTTGAACTGTCCGCCGCCATGGTCGAGGCCGGCAACCGGCGGCTGGCCAGTGCCGGCCTGGGCGACCGGGCCGCGATGCGGCTTGGCGATGCCCATGCGCTGCCGGTGGACGAGGCATCCGTGGATGCCGCACTGGCGGTCAACACCCTGTACTTCTGGCCCAACCTGGCCCCGGTGCTGGACGAGCTTGCGCGCGTACTGCGCCGGGGAGGGCGGCTGTGCCTGGCGTTCGGCGATGCGGCCTTCATGCGCAGCCTGCCGTTTGCCGCCGATTTCCAGCTGCACGAACTGGACGCAGTTGAGCTGGCGATGCGCGTGTCGGGATTCAACATCTCGGCCTGGCGCAGCCATCGCGAAACTGCTGCCGGCAATGACGGGCAGACGCGGGAGAAGCATTTCCACCTGCTGCTGGCGCATCGGCGCTGATTGCCGCCGGGCATGGCCCGGCGCTACCCGACCCGCATCGGCGTGGATTTTCGCCGGATGCGATCCGACCGAGCGGTGGAGCCGGCCGCTGGCCGGCTGCCCCGGCAATGGCGCTGCGGTCAGGCCGCCGCCGGCAACCGGCTGCGCCACCTCGCGAAACACATCATCTGCAACACCAGCATCGCCACCAGTCCCAGCGGCCACGCCCACCACAGGCCGGTCAGCCCGTGCCGCGCCTGCAGCCACATCGCCAGTGGCAGCTCCAGCAGCAACACCGCTGTCATGCCCAGCAACGCCGGCAGCAGCACAGTCCCGCTGCCGCGCATCACGCCGACCAGCACCGTGGTGCCGCCCATCGCCAGCACGCCCCACACCACCGTGCGCAGCTGAAGTGCGGCCAGTTCGCGCACCTCCGGCGCCGCCAGGATCAGGCCGGTCAGCCACGGCGCCAGCGCCATCACCAGCAGCACCACGACCGTCAGCATCGCCAGGCCCAGCAGCACCCCGGTGCGGGCAATGGCGGGCAATCGTGCCGCACGTCCTGCCCCCATCGCATGCGCGGCGAGGATGGTGGCGGTGATGCCCAGCGACATGGCCGGCAGCTGCACCCAGCTCATCAACTGGTTGACCGCACCGTAGGCCGCCGTGGCGGTGTAGCCATAGCGGTTGATCCAGCCGAGCAACACGATCTCGGCAATGGCCAGGCTGAGCATCTGCAGCGAGGACGGCACGCCGATGCGCAGCATCGAACGAATGATCGCGCCATCGAAACGGATGGCCCGCAGCAGCTCATGGCCGGGTGCCAGCGGATGCCCCAGGCGATGCCAGCTCCACAGCAACCAGACCAACGCCAGCAGCGAGGCAAATGCTGCCGACACCGCGGCACTGGCCGCGCCCAGCTGCGGCAGGCCGCCCCAGCCGAGGATCAGCAGTGGCGTGCACAGCAGGCCGAGCACGGTCGCCAGCAGCAGCGCGTGCAGCGGCGTCTTTGCATCACCCACCGCGCGGCTCACGGCCGTCGCCAGCCACAGCAGGAAGAACACCGGCGCACTCAGCAGCAGCACCCGCGCATAGACGATGGACTCACCGAGGACCGGCGCCGGCGTCCCCAGTGCCGCCAGCATCTGCGGCGCGAACACGCCGCCCACGCCCATCACCAGCAGCGACAACAGCAGGGCAAGCGCCACCGCGCTGCCGGCCACGGCGCGTGCCCGCTGCGGTTGGCCAGCGCCCCAGGCCTGGCCGATCAGCACCATTGCGCCCGTCGCCAGGCCCATCACCAGGGCCATCAGCAGGAAGAACACCGGGAAGAACGCAGCGGCGGCAGCCACCGCCTGCGTGCCAAGCAGATGGCCGAGGTAGACGTTGTCCAGCGTGCCGGCGGCCAGCTGCAGTGCATTGGTCATCAGCATGGGCAGCAGCAGGGCCAGGTAGGTGCGCCACAGAGGCGGCGCGACCAGGGGCGTGGGATGTACAGGGGAGTTCATGGGGTTCTCTGGGCAAGGCGCTGCCCTGCCCGGCGTTTCCACCAGCAAAGCAAGCACAGGGGACCGGGCCGTGGCCCGCGATCAGGTGGCGCCGCCGTTCAACGACGGCGCGATGGATCAGCCGTCAGCGCTGTCGAACGCCAGACGCAGGGCGTGGTCGCGCACATCCCTGGGCCAGGAATGCAGCACCGCTTCCAGGCCCGCACGGTCGTGCGCGAACAGCACGCGGATGGCCTCCTCGAAGCCCGGCAGGTCGCCGGCGATGGTCTGCAGGAAGTGATAGGCGCGTTCGGCATCGCGACGCCGGCGGTCCTTGTCCGCACCGGCGCGGCTGGCCGTCTCCACCAGTTTTCGCAATGCCACCGAGGCGCCGCCCGGCTGCTCGGCCAGCCAGGCCCAATGGCGCGGCAGCAAGGTCACTTCACGGGCGACCACGCCCAGCTTGGGGCGGCCACGGCCACGCGGGGTCGCAGCGTCTTCGGCAGTGATTTCGGCATCCGCCTCGTCAGAGGGGGGAAACGCTTCGGTTACCCGCGCCAGCAGTTCCTCGTCACTGCCGCGCGTATCGAAATCGCGGGTGCGACCGGTGGCGTTGTCGAACACCAGCAATGGTCCGGCAGCGTTGTCGGCGCGCAGCCGCTTGAGCGCCAGTGCCGCCACTTCCGGGCTGCCGCAGGCAACGAGGCGATGGCCGTCGAAACAACTGAAAGGAGGGAGTCGGGACGCAGGCATGGCAATGGCATCAGAGGTGATGCGCGAATATTGCCCGGGTAATTTATGACTGTCAATATTGCCCGGGTATTAATCGACCAAAAGAGCGTGCCAACCCAGATTGGCACTCCCCGGAATGGTTGGCACCTCCCCGATTCACCGGGTCACAGCCGGCTGTAGGACCAACTGACCATGCGCCCGTCCTTGTACGGCATAACCCCGTGGAACGGGCGCGGGTCGGCGTCGAACACCAGCGGCAGGAAGTTGCGGTCGCCTTCCCACATCGGCAGCGTGTCCAGCTTGTCCAGATCTACCCACTCCAGCGTACCTTCGTGGTTGCCGCCGTGCGGGGTACCTTCGAAGCTGTCGATGACGAACACGAAGCCCAGCCAGTCCTCACCGTGCTTGCCGAATCCCGGCCAGCTGATGGTGCCGCGCAGGCGCATGCCGGTGCAGTCGATGCCGGCTTCCTCGGCGATCTCGCGACGCATGCCTACCGCGACGTCTTCAGTCGGTTCGATCTTGCCACCCAGCCCGTTGTACTTGCCCAGATGATGGTCACCGGGGCGCGTATTGCGATGGATCATCAGCACCTGGCGACGATCGGGCGACAGCACGTAGCCCAGGGTGGCGACGATCGGGGTGTACGGCATGGGCAGCATCCAGCGGCAGGTGAGCCGTGGATTATGGCCGATCAGCGCACCAGCGACAGGCGGCGTTCGGCGGGCGCCGCGACGCCATCGGCATCGCGGCGCAGCGTGGCCACGCCGTGGCCGCGCTCGGCCAGGTACTCCAGCCACTTGCCGAGGAAGGTGTTCATCCGCATGCGGTGGCTGATCAGCTCCGCCGGCGGCGGGTACAGCCCCATGGTGTCCTGCCAGCGGCGGCCGACGTAGCAGTGGGTGGTCTCGGCCTGGCGCGCGTCACGGTACAGGCGAACATAGGCCGATGGATCAGGCTCGCCAGTGACCGGGTCGGCCAGGTCGTAGGTCAGCCGCAGTTCCACCGTGTAGCGGTGGCACTCGATCACGTCCAGGCGAACGTCCAGGCCATCGCCGACCGAGGAGACGTAGCTGCCCGTCATCAGTCCAGCCGGTTCGAACAGGCGCACCAGATGGCGGTAGTTCTCCGCGTACAGGCCCATGAGCCAGCTCAGCCGGCTCAGGCGGGGAATGCGTTCGGTACGGGGCAAGGCTCGGGCCATGGGTCGATCCTACACGTTGGTGCTTCAACGTGGGGGCGGGATCACCCCGACCAAAGGGGCTCGGTATCGACCAACGGTCGATACCCACCGTGCAGGAGGGTCGATGCCCCAGCGCAGGAGGGTCATCACCCCGGAGGTAGGCCACGACCGTTGGTCGTGGCGCACGGATCAATACAGCTCGCGCTGCAGCCCCAGCGTGGCCAGCACCTTGCTGGAAATCTCCTCGATCGAGGTATGCGTGGTGCTCAGGGTCGGAATCCGCTCCATGCGGAACATGGTCTCGGCCGCGGCCACCTCGCGCTTGCAGGTGTCCAGGTTGGCGTAGCGCGAGTTCGGGCGGCGCTCCTGGCGGATCTGCTGCAGGCGGTCCGGGTCGATGGTCAACCCGAACAGCTTGCGTCGGTAGTTGCGCAGGCGCGGCGGCAGGCGGTCGCTTTCCAGGTCCTCGTCGGTCAACGGGTAGTTGGCCGCGCGCACCCCGTAATGCAGGGCCAGGTAGATGCAGGTGGGCGTCTTGCCGGCGCGCGACACCGCCACCAGGATCACGTCGGCATCGTCGTAGTTCACCGCAATGCCATCGTCATGGGTCAGGGCGAAGTTCATCGCGTTGATGCGGCGGTGGTAGGTATCGAAATCGACCATGCCGTGGGCCTGGCCGACCCGGGCCAGGCGCGGGCTGGCCAGTTCACGCTCCAGGGGCTCGATGAACGGCGCGAACACATCCAGCATCAGCGCCCCGCTGTCGGCCAGGATCAGGCTCAGGCTCTGGTCCACGCAGGAGTTCACCACGATCGGCCGGACCTGGTAGCGCTCACCTGCCGCCTGGATCCGGGCGCAGGCTTCACGCGCTTTTTCGGGGTCGTCGACAAACGACATTCGGTCGGTAATGAAGCTGAATCCGGAGAACTGGGTCAGCAGGCTATGCCCAATGGTTTCAGCGGTGATACCGGTTCCATCGGAAACGTAGAACACCGGACGGATGGTCGACATGCGCGCTTTTACCCCCTACGAAGCTTAAAAAGGCCGCCAGCACAAGCTTGTGCCGACGGTGCTCTGCCCGGCATCATATCGGCTTCTTCCTACGGACGCGGCCACTCAGCCCGCCTCGGGCGATGGCCAAACGGAGCATCGCGCTTGAACGAGAACATCCTGTGGTTGCACGAACTGCGTCTGGCCGATCTGGCCCGCGTAGGCGGCAAGAATTCGTCCCTGGGCGAGATGATCGGCAACCTGGCCGGTCTGGGCGTTTCGGTGCCGGGCGGTTATGCCACCACCGCTGAAGCCTTCAAGGACTTCATCGCGCACAACGACCTGTCCAAGCGCATCTTCGACAGGCTGGCCACGCTGGACGTCGAGGACGTCAATGCGCTGACCGCCGCCGGCAAGGAAATCCGCGGCTGGGTAATCGACGCCCCGCTGCAGCCGCAGCTGGACCAGGACATCCGCACCGCCTATGCCAAGCTGAGCGCCGAGAATGGCGGCGGCGACGTTGCCGTGGCCGTGCGTTCGTCTGCCACCGCCGAGGATCTGCCGGATGCGTCCTTCGCCGGACAGCAGGAAACCTTCCTCAACGTGACCGGTGCCGACGACGTCGTGCACAAGGTCAAGGAAGTGTTCGCCTCGCTGTACAACGACCGCGCCATCGCCTACCGCGTGCACCACGGTTTCAAGCATGAGGACGTGTTCCTGTCCGCCGGCGTGCAGCTGATGGTGCGTTCGGGCGTCGGCTCCTCCGGCGTGCTGTTCACCCTGGACACGGAGTCCGGCTTCCGCGACGTGGTGTTCGTCACCTCCTCGTTCGGCCTGGGCGAGATGGTCGTGCAGGGCGCGGTCAATCCGGACGAATACTACGTCTACAAGCCCACCCTGCAGGCCGGCAAGCCGGCGATCCTGCGCCGCTCGCTCGGCAGCAAGGCGATCCGCATGGTGTATTCGGATGTCCCCGGTGAGCGCGTCCGTATTGAAGACACCCCGGCCGAACTGCGCACCACCTTCTCGATCAGCGACGAGGACGTGCAGGAACTGGCCAAGCAGGCGCTGGTCATCGAAAAGCACTACGGCCGCCCGATGGACATCGAGTGGGCCAAGGACGGTGTCAGCGGCAAGCTGTTCATCGTGCAGGCGCGCCCGGAAACGGTGAAGTCGCGCAGCCACGCCACCCAGATCGAGCGCTTCGCGCTGACCGAGAAGGGCGGCAAGGTGCTGGCCGAGGGCCGTGCCGTCGGCGCCAAGATCGGTTCGGGCGTGGCCCGCGTGGTGAAGACGCTGGACGACATGAACCGCGTGCAGCCGGGCGACGTGCTGATCGCCGACATGACCGATCCCGATTGGGAACCGGTGATGAAGCGCGCCTCGGCCATCGTCACCAACCGCGGTGGCCGCACCTGCCACGCCGCGATCATCGCGCGCGAGCTGGGCGTGCCAGCCGTGGTCGGTTCGGGCAACGCCACCCAGTTCATCGAGGATGGCCAGCTGGTCACCGTCAGCTGCGCTGAAGGCGATACCGGCTTCATCTACGAAGGCAAGCTCGGCTTCGAACGCACCACGACCGATCTGGGCAACATGCCGCCGGCCCCGCTGAAGATCATGATGAACGTGGCCAACCCGGAACGTGCCTTCGACTTCGGCCAGCTGCCGAACGCCGGCATCGGCCTGGCCCGCCTGGAAATGATCATCGCCAGCCACATCGGCATCCATCCGAATGCGCTGCTGGAATACGACCGCCAGGACGCCGCGACCAAGAAGAAGATCGACGAGAAGATCGCCGGCTACGGTGATCCGGTCAGCTTCTACGTGGACCGCCTCGCCGAAGGCATCGCCACCCTCACCGCCTCGGTTGCACCGAACCCGGTGATCGTGCGCCTGTCGGACTTCAAGTCCAACGAGTACGCCAACCTGATCGGCGGCAGCAACTACGAGCCGCACGAAGAGAACCCGATGATCGGCTTCCGCGGCGCCAGCCGTTACGTCGACCCGAGCTTCTCGGCCGCCTTCGCGCTTGAGTGCAGGGCCGTGCTGCGCGTGCGCAACGAAATGGGCCTGGACAACCTGTGGGTCATGATTCCGTTCGTGCGCACCCTGGAAGAAGGCCGCAAGGTCGTCGAGGTGCTGGAACAGAACGGCCTGAAGCAGGGCGAGAACGGCCTGAAGATCATCATGATGTGCGAAGTGCCGTCCAACGCACTGCTCGCCGATGAGTTCCTGGAGATCTTCGACGGCTTCTCGATCGGCTCCAACGACCTGACCCAGCTGAGCCTGGGCCTGGACCGCGACTCGTCGATCGTCGCGCACCTGTTCGACGAACGGAACCCGGCAGTGAAGAAGCTGCTGTCGATGGCGATCAAGGCAGCACGTGCCAAGGGCAAGTACGTTGGCATCTGCGGCCAGGGCCCGTCCGATCACCCCGATCTGGCCGAATGGCTGATGCAGGAAGGCATCGAGTCGGTGTCGCTGAACCCGGACACCGTGGTTGATACCTGGCTGCGCCTGGCCAAGCTGAAGGCCAACGGCTGATGCCGTGATGGGCTGACGTCGCTTTCATCGACGTCCGCCCATACTGCTGCTGCACGCAAGCCCCGCCTCTGAAGTGACCCCCGAGACTTGGACAGGGGTCAGGCGGCCGATTGGGCCTGTTGGGCCTGCTCCCGGTACTGTACCGGGCTCAGGCCCTTCAATTTCAATTTGATGCGCTCCTGGTTGTAGTACTGGATGTATTCCACCAG